>NZ_JBGFSI010000004.1:0-314815 GCF_041365735.1 Rhodosalinus sp. K401
GCGTCGGGCGGCGCGGCCTCGACCCAGACCTCGCGGGCGGCGTGGCGGCCGGGAAAATCCTGCAGAAGATAGAAGGTCCGGGTAAGGACATGGTCGTCCGGCACCGGCTCGAGCGGCGGGATGTCGAGCGGGCGCGCCAGCTCCTGGAGTTTGCGGCCGTTCGGACTCGACGCGCCGAAGCGCGCAACGTCCGCGTCGCGGGTGTCGAAGACGATCATCCCGCCCGAGCGCAGGAACGCGTTGAGCTTGGCATAGGCCGCGTCCGACGGCGTCGGCTGCGCCGGCGTGACAGGCCAGTAAAGCAGCGGGAAGAAGGCCAGCTCGTCGGTCTCGAGGTTCACGCCGAAGGGCTCGGCGGGTTCCACCGAGGTGCGGAAGAAGAGCGTTTCCGACAGGCCGCGCAGCCCCGCCTCCGCCATCTCGTCGATCGACGCGTCGCCGGTCAGCACATGGGCGAGCACCACCTCGCGGGTCGCGCCCTGGGCAAAGGCGTCCTCGGCGGATTGCTGGGCGGCCGCCGGGGGGGCGGGACCGGCGAGAGGGGCCGCGGCCAGAAGAAGCGCCGCCGCGGCGCCCCGAAGCCGCCCGGAAAGGGCGAGCGAGGCAAGCACGTCGGCCACGAGCAGCAGGAGCGCGAAGGTCAGAAGCGCCCCGGTGAGCGGCGTCTCCGCCGGGCGGGACAGCCCCAGGACCGTGATCCGGTCGGGCCATGTGGCGGGCGCGAGCGTCACCGCTGGCGTCACCACGTTCCGGGCGAGCGTCCGGTCCTCGCCCTGGTAGAGGCCGGGCCGGAGATCGGGGCCGAGCGGCGCCTCCGCCAGGACGGCGCCGTCCACCCCGGGCAGCGCGCCCGCGTCGCGAAGCTGGCCGAAGCCGTCGAGCAGCTTCAGCGGTTGCCAGACCGTGCCCTCGAGGTCCGACGCCTCCGGCGCCGCGACGGCAGAGGAGACGGCAAGGCGTTCCAGCATCTGCACGAAAAGCCCCGAGAGCGGCAGGGTGGACCATTCCGCGTTCGCGGTGACATGGAAGAGGACGACCTGCCCCTCGCCGAGCGGCTTGCGGGTGACGAGCGGGGTGCCGTCGGTCAGCTGCGCCACGACGCGCTCGGACAGCACCGGGTCCGGCTGGGCCATCACCTGCGCCGACACGGTCACGTCGCCGGGCACCTCGAGGCCGCGGAAGGGGCTGTCGTCGTCGAAGGGTGCGAGGCTCTTGGGCTCGCCCCAGCTCATGGCGCCGCCCACCGTGCGCCCGCCCGCGCGCAGGCGGACCGGCATCAGCCTGGCCTCTTCCGCGCGGCTCACGTCGCTCGCGGCTAGGCGGGGTCCGGCGAAGCGCAGCAACAGCCCGCCGCCTTCGACCCACTCGGCAAGACCCGCCTCCTCGGCTGGCGACAGCGTGGCGACATCGGCGAGCACGATCACGTCGGGGTTGGCGGGCAGGATGTCGGTCAGCGCGCCATCGAGCAGGTCGGCCGTCGGTTCGAGGGCGTTTTCGAGGTAGTGCAGCGGCGACAGCAGTTCGAGCCCCTCGCGGTCGTCGCGCCCGGCGATCAGCGCGACCTCGCGCCGGCGCAGGCTGTCGTCTGGCAGGCTGACCGCCCCCGCGCTGCGCGCGCCCTCGACCTCGAACCGGGTCAGCCGCGCGCGAAGCTCCGCGGGCAGCGACAGCGCGGCCTCCGCCTCCGTCTCGCCGGCGGCGAAGCGCGCCCCCACGCGCGCCAGGATCCGCGGCGCCCCCGCCGGATCCAGCCCGTGGGCGGCGATGGTGATCTCGCGTGGCGCGCCGGGCTCGGAGCGGCGGGCGACAAGGCGGATCGCGCCGTCCTCCACGGTGGGCGGCATGAGACCCAGAACCGGCCCGGGCGATTGCAGCACGCGCACGGTCCCGCGCGCCTCGAGCGCGGAAAGCAGCTCCGCGCGGCTGTCGCGCGCAAGCCCGTCCGACACCCAGAGCGTGTCGAAGCGCGTGTCGCCCAGCCCCGCGAGGAAGGTCTCGACATCGTCCGCAGAGGGCTGCCAGGGCTGCGGCTCCAGCCCGACCAGCCGGCCGCGCCAGGCATCGGCGGACTGGAAGACCGGCGCCTCGGGCGCGGTCAGGCGCACCATCGCGACGGTGCGGCCCGCGCGGCCGGCCTCTGCAAGCTCGCGCTCGAGCGCGTCGAGCTTGGCGGCCCAGTCGCCCGCCCCCGCCCAGGAGCCGTCCATGAGGACCAGAAGCGGCCCGTCGCCGGACGAGCGCTCCTCCTCGGGGTTCAGCACCGGCCCGGCCAACCCCAGGATCACCGCCGCCACGGCGAGCATCCGCAGCAGCAGAAGCCACCAGGGCGTGCGGTCGCTCACCTGTTCCTCGTCGCGCAGGCCGAGAAGCAGAACGACGCCCGGGAAATAGCGGCGCAGCGGCGCGGGCGGCACCGCGCGCAGGATCAGCCACAGCACCGGCAGCGCCGCAAGTGCCAGCAGAAGCCAGGGGTTCGCGAAGCCGATCGCGCCGAAAAGCGTCATGCCGTGCCCGCCTCCATCGCCTGCCAGAGCCAGAGCAACGCCGACTGCGCCGAGGCGTCGGTGTGGTGAACGTGAAAGCGCCAGCCGGTCGTGGCGCAAAGCTGGCCGAGCCGTTCCTTCCGCTCGGCCAGCCGCTCGAGATAGCGCCCGCGCAGGTCGTCGGCCTTCAGCGTCTCGTGGCGAAGCCCACGGCCCATGCTTTCGAACACGGTGCGGCCGCGGAACGGAAACGCCTCTTCCGTGGGGTCGAGCACCTGGATCAGCACCCCGCGCACCCCGCGATCGGCCGCTTTCGCGAGCGCCTGCTCTGCCGGCTCAGGGTCGCCGAGGAAATCCGAGATGAACAGCGCGCGCGACATCGGCAGCATCGCCCGCGCCTCCGGCGTGCCGTACTCCTCGATCCCGTCGCGCGAGAACGCCTCCGCGAGGCGCAGGATCTGCACCTCGCCCCGGCGCGGCGGCAGCGATCCGCCGGTGAGCCCCACGCGCTCTCCGCCGCGGATCAACAGGATCGCCGCCGCCAGCGCCAGAACGCGGGCGCGCTCGCCCTTGCTGGGCAGGTCCTTCGAGGACGCGAACTGCATGGACGCGGCCTGGTCCACCCAGAGCATCACCGACTGCGCGACGGTCCACTCCCGCTCGCGGACGTAGCGGTCGTCGCCGCGCGCCGAGCGCCGCCAGTCCACCATCCGCAGCGAGTCGCCGGGCTGGACGGGCCGGTATTGCCAGAAATCGTCGCCAAGCCCGGCCCGGCGGCGCCCGTGCTCGCCCAGAAGCACGGTCCCGGCCAGGTGCTCGGCCCGTGCGAGCAGCGGCGGGAACGGGGCGGCCTCTTCCTCGGCGCGGGAACGGAGGACGAGGGGTTCCGTCACGCGGCGGCCTCGGGCCGCGCCATGGCGTCGCAGGTCTCGTCGATCAGATCGGCGAGGCTGTCGCCACGGGCGCGCGCCGAGAAGCGCAGCGCCATGCGATGGCTGAGAACCGGGCGCGCCATGTCCATCACGTCCTCGATCGAGGGCGCGAGGCGGCCCTGCAGAAGCGCCCGCGCCCGGACGGTCAGCATCAGCGCCTGCGCGGCGCGCGGGCCCGGACCCCACGCGACGCTTTCGCGCACCCGGGCGGGGGCGCTTTCGTCATCGGGACGGAAGGCGCGCACCAGGTCCAGGATCGCCTCGACCACGCTGTCGCCCACGGGCATGCGGCGCAGAAGCGTCTGCGCCTCCATCAGCTCGGCAGCGGTGAAGACGGCGTGCGCCTCCTCCTCCTCCACGCCGGTGGTGGCCAGCAGGATGTCGCGCTCGGTCGCGCGGTCGGGATAGGCCACGTCGATCTGCACGAGGAACCGGTCGAGCTGCGCCTCGGGCAGCGGATAGGTGCCTTCCTGCTCGATCGGGTTCTGCGTGGCGAGCACGTGGAAGGGCCTGGCGAGCGGCCGGTCCTCTCCGGCGACGGTCACGCGCTTTTCCTGCATGGCCTGCAAGAGCGCCGACTGCGTCCGCGGCGAGGCGCGGTTGATCTCGTCCGCCATCAGAAGCTGGCAGAAGATCGGGCCGGTAATGAACTTGAAGGTGCGGCTGCCGTCCTCGCCCGTCTCGAGCACCTCCGAGCCGAGAATGTCGGCGGGCATGAGGTCGGGGGTGAACTGCACGCGGTTGCCGTCGAGCCCCATCACGGTCGAAAGCGTCTCGACGAGCCGCGTCTTGCCGAGACCCGGAAGGCCGATCAGCAGCGCGTGGCCGCCGCAAAGCAGCGCCGAAAGCGTCAGGTCCACCACCCGTTCCTGCCCGATGAAGCGGCGCGTGATGGAGGCGCGGGCTTCGGCGATCTTCGATTCGAGGGACTCAATCCCGGCGATGAGATCCGCATCCTCGGCCATGACAGGCGCTCCTTGCATCATATATCCCTTTGACGAAGTGTATCGCGCGACAGGAGGAAGGCAAAAACTATGAGCGCACACATTCCCGTGACCCCGTCCGCCGAAAGCCTCGCCGCCTCCGCGCGCGCCGCCCGGGGCAAGGGACGCCCGCCCGTGCATGACTGGAATCCTCCCTTCTGCGGCGATCTCGACATGCGGATCGCGCGCGACGGCACCTGGTTCTATCTGGGCACGCCCATCGGCCGATTCGAGCTCGTGAAGCTCTTTTCCTCGATCCTGCGGAAGGATGGCGACAGGTATTTTCTCGTGACGCCGGTCGAGAAGGTCGGGATCACCGTGGACGACGCGCCTTTCGTCGCCGTCGATTTCGAGGCGCAAGGCAAGGGGCAGGACCAGGTGCTGACATTCCGCACCCATGTCGGCGACACCGTCGCGGCGGGCCCCGACCATCCGATCCGCGTGGAACGCGACCCCGAGACGGGAGAGCCCGCGCCCTACGTCCTCGTGCGCGACCGGCTCGAGGCGCTCATCGACCGCAAGAGCTTCTACCGCCTCGTCGATCACGGCGGGCGCGAAGAGGTGGGCGGCGGGCGCTGGTTCGGCCTCTGGTCCGGCGGTGCCTTCTTTCCGGTGATCCCCGCGGCGGAGCTGCCGGACGGTTGAGCGCGGCGGGCGCTGTCGGGCGGCGCGCCGGGCCGCATGTCAGTCGGGATGGCCGAGCCGTTGCGGCGCCTCGCACGCGGTCTCTTCGGTCTCGATCTCGAGGGTCGTGTGCGTGAGGTCGAAGCGCGCCTCGAGCAAGTCCTTCAGGGCGAGGCGCACGGTCTGGGCGGGCATTTCTCCCGACATCACCACATGCGCCTCGAGCGCGGCCTCGTGCTCCTGCATCCGCCAGAGGTGCAGGTGATGCACGTCGCCCACGCCCGGCGCGGCGCGCATGGCGGAAAGAACCTCGCGGGCGTCCGGGGTCTCCGGGCTTGCCAGCATCAGGATGCGCACCACGGGCCCCAGCCCCGCCGCGCTTTGCCACAGGATGTAGGCGGCGATCCCGAGCGTCACCGCCGCGTCCACCCAGGTCGCACCGTAGAGCAGGATGAGACTGCCCGCGACGATGACGCCGAGCGAGCCCAGCGCGTCCGCAAGATTGTGCAGGAAGGCCGCGCGTATGTTCACGCTGCTCTTCGCCATCGCCCAGGTGAGCGCGGCGGTCACGAGGTCCACGGCGAGGGCGACCCCCGCCACCGCCACCATGATCCAGCCGGTGACCGGCTCCGGTGCGACAAGGCGCATCACCCCCTCCGCCCCGAGCCAGACGGCGATGACGATCAGCGTCGTGTAGTTGACGAGCGCCGCGACGACCTCGGCGCGCCGGTAGCCGAAGGTCATTGCCGCGTCGGCGGGCCGCCGCCCGATGCGCCGCGCGGCGAGCGCGATCCCGAGCGAGAGCGCGTCCGACAGGTTGTGGATCGCGTCGGCGACGAGCGCGAGGCTTCCGGATATGGCCCCGGCGACGATCTGTACCAGCGTCAGGAACAGGTTCACGCCGACGGCGAGCGCGACACGCAGGTCGCCCGCCCCGGCGTCGATCCCGTGGTGGTGGCCGTGATGGTCGCCCATGGCCGCGTCAGTCCAGCTGGCGCACCACGTAGACGGAGCAGGGCGCATGCGCCACGACGTGGCTTGCGGTCGTTCCGAGAAGATAGTCGCGGATGCGCGGGTTGGCCGCCTCCATCACGATGAGATCTACCGCCTCGGACATGGCGAGCTTCACGATCTGCCGGTGCACCGCGCCCTTGCGCACGATCAGGCGCGGCGTCACCCCCGGATGGCGGTTGGCGGCGACGAATTTCCGCAACTCGCCCGTCCAGTAGGTCTCCGCGTCGTAGATGTTCAGGTTGCGCTCCATCTCGGGCGCGATGGTCGCCACGATGAGCTCCGCGCCACGCCGCCCGGCCATTTCGCTGGCTTCCTCGTAGGCGCTTTGTTCGTGCTTCACATGGCGAAGATTGACGGGGCAGAGGATCTTTCGGACGGGCTTGACCATGGCGGGGCTCCGGGGGCTGGCGACGCTTCAAGCGTGACTGTCTCACGTCGCGCGCGGGCGGTCCACCGAGACCGGCCGCGAACGTTCAGTGCGCCTCGGCCCAGTTTGCCCCCTGCCCCGCGTCCACGACGAGCGGCACGTCGAGCCGCACGGCGGGTTCGGCCGCGGCCTCCATGACCGTGCGGGCAGCGGCGACGAGATCCGCCTCGGCGCCTGCCTCCACCTCGAAGAGAAGCTCGTCGTGGACCTGCAGGAGCATCCGCGCGGGCAGTCCTTCGATCGCCCCGGGCATCCGCACCATGGCGCGCCGGATGATGTCCGCCGCGGTGCCCTGAATCGGCGCGTTGATCGCGGCGCGCCGGGCGAAGCCCGCCCGCGGGCCGCGCGCGTCGATCTCGGGCGTGTGGATCACGCGGCCGAAGAGCGTCTCGACCCGCTTGTGCGCCTTGGCGAAGGCGACCGTCTCGTCCATGTAGTCGCGGATGCCGGGAAACCGCTCGAAGTAGCGGTCGATGAAGCCCTGCGCTTCGGACCGCGGGATCCGCAGGTTCCGCCCCAGCCCGAATCCCGAGATGCCGTAGATGACCCCGAAGTTGATCGCCTTCGCCTGCCGGCGGATCTCGGGCGTCATGTCCTCCAGCGGCACGTCGAACATCTCGGATGCCGTCATCGCGTGAATGTCGAGCCCGTCGCGGAACGCCTGTTTCAGCGCGCCGATGCCCGCGACATGGGCAAGGATCCGAAGTTCGATCTGGCTGTAGTCGAGGCTGACCAGCAACTTTCCCTCCTCGGCCACGAACGCCTCGCGGATGCGCCGGCCCTCCTCGGTGCGCACGGGGATGTTCTGCAGGTTCGGATCGGTGGAAGCGAGCCGCCCCGTCGCCGCGCCCGACTGGACATAGGAGGTGTGCACGCGCCCGGTCTCGGGATTGATGTGCTCCTGCAACGCGTCGGTGTAGGTGCTCTTCAGCTTCGAGACGGCGCGCCAGTCGAGCACCTTGCGGGGCAGCTCGTGCTCCATGGCGAGATCCTCGAGCACCTCGGCGCCGGTGGCGTAGGCGCCGGTCTTGCCGCGCTTGCCGCCCTCGAGCGACATCTTGTCGAAGAGGATCTCGCCCAGCTGCTTGGGGCTGCCCACGTTGAAAGTCTCGCCCGCGAGCTCGTGGATCTCTTCCTCGAGCGCCGCCATCTTCTGCGCGAAGGCCCCCGACATGCGCGAGAGCGTATCGCGGTCCACCTTGATTCCCGCCATCTCCATCTCGGCGAGAACGGGCACGAGCGGGCGCTCCATCCGCTCGTAGACGCGGGTGACATGCGCGGCGTGAAGCTGCGGCCGGAACAGCTGCCAGAGCCGCAGCGTGATGTCGGCGTCCTCCGCGGCGTAGGCGGTGGCGCGGTCGATGGGCACCCGGTCGAAGGTGATCTGGCTCTTGCCCGAGCCGATCAGCTCCTTGATCGGGATCGGCGTGTGGGAGAGGTAGCGCTCGGACAGCGTGTCCATCCCGTGCCCGTGCAGACCGGCGTTCATCGCGTAGGACATCAGCAGCGTGTCGTCGACGGGCGCGACGGAGATGCCGTACCGGGCCAGGATCTTGGCGTCGTACTTCATGTTCTGCCCGATCTTGAGGATCGCGTCGTCCTCCAGGACGGGCTTCAGCGCCGCGAGCGCGTCCGCCATCTCCACCTGGCCCTCAGCGAGCGCGTCCGAGCCGAAGAGATCGCCCGAGGCCTCGGCCTTGTGGGCGAGCGGCAGGTAGGCCGCCTCCCCGGGGGCGAGCGCGAGCGAGACGCCGACAAGGTCCGCGCGCATGTCGTCGAGGCCCGTGGTCTCGGTGTCGAGCGCCAAGTAGCCCTGCGCGCGGGCGCGGTCGAGCCACGCCGAGAGGGTGGCGAGATCGCGGATGCACGCGTAGCTTCCGGGCTCGAAGCCCGCGGTCTCGGGCGCGTCCTCGCCCTCGGACGGGTCGGCGCCCCCCGGGTTGGTGTCGGGGATCGCCGGCGGCTCGACGCCCAGCGCCTCGGCCACGCGCCGGGTGAGGGTCCGGAACTCCATCTCGGAGAGAAAGCCCAGAAGCGTCTCGGCGTCGGGGTCGCGCAGCTCCAGCTCGTGCGGGCCGACCGCGAGGTCCATGTCGCGGTCGAGTTCCACCAGCTTCTTCGAAAGCCGGATCTGGTCGGCGTGCTCGATCAGGGTCTGGCGGCGCTTGGGCTGCTTGATGTCCTCGGCCCGCTCCAGCAGCGTCTCGAGGTCGCCGAACTCGTTGACGAGAAGCGCGGCGGTCTTCACCCCGATGCCGGGCGCGCCGGGCACGTTGTCGATGCTGTCGCCCGCGAGCGCCTGCACGTCCACGACCTTCTCGGGCGGCACGCCGAACTTCTCCTCCACGCCCTCGCGGTCGATGCGGCGGTTCTTCATGGCGTCGAACATCTCCACGCCCTCGCCCACCAGTTGCATCAGGTCCTTGTCGGAACTCACGATGGTGACGCGGGCGCCGGCGTCGCGCGCGCGGCAGGCCAGGGTGGCGATGATGTCGTCGGCCTCGAAGCCCTCCATCTCGATGCAGGGGATGTTGAAGGCCTCGGTCGCGCGGCGCGTGAGCGGGATCTGCGGGCGCAGGTCCTCGGGCATCTCCTCGCGGTTGGCCTTGTAGGCGTCGTAGAGGTCGTTGCGGAAGGTGTGGCTGCCCTTGTCGAAGATCACCGCCAGATGCGTCGCGGCGTCCGGCCCCTCATTGTTGGAGATGTAGCGCTGCAGCATGTTGCAAAAGCCCGCCACGGCGCCCACCGGCGTCCCGTCCGACCGGCGGGTGAGCGGCGGCAGCGCGTGGTAGGCCCGGAAGATGAAGGCCGACCCGTCGATCAGATGCAGATGATGGCCCTTGCCGAAACTCATGGGGAAGCCTCCCGCCCGTGCAGTCGCGCCCTGTCTTGCCACGCAGGGCGGGCGGGCGCCAGTGGCGCGGCCTTGCGGCCGGCTCGCGCCACCGGACGGAGCCGGCAACGCCGCGCCGGGCCGCTCAGCCCTCGCCAGGCGCCTCGGCGAAGTCGCGGTGAACGTATTTCGCGTCGCAGTAGCCGCATTCGACCCAGCCGGTGTCGCGCGGGATCTGCAGCCAGACGCGCGGATGCCCCAGCGCGCCCTCGCCGCCGTCGCAGGCGACGCGCCAGCGATCGACGATTTTCGTCTCGGGCGGCTCGAAGGTCATCGGCATGACGGCTCCTGACGGTTGTAGGCGCGCGGCGCCTCGACTAAGGGCAGATATGCGCGATGAGCGAGGCAGGGACAAGGGCGACATGGCCGGCAACGCGATCGAGATCGAAGGGCTGACGAAGACCTATGCGGGGGGGCGCGGCGCGGCGCCCAAGCACGCGCTGCGCGGCGTCGATCTCGCGGTGCCGGAAGGGTCCGTCTTCGGCCTTCTGGGCCCCAACGGGGCCGGCAAGTCGACGCTGATCAACATCCTGGCCGGGCTGGTGCTGAAAACGGCGGGCCGGGTCGCGATCTGGGGCTTCGACCAGGACGTGAACCCGCGCCAGTCGCGCGCCGCGATCGGGGTGATGCCGCAGGAACTGAACCTCGACCCGTTCTTCACGCCGCGGGCGCTGCTGGAGGTGCAGGCCGGGCTCTACGGCGTGCCGAAATCGCAGCGTCGCACCGCCGAGATCCTTCGCCTCGTCGGGCTCGAGGACAAGGCCGAGGCCTATGCCCGCACGCTGTCGGGGGGCATGCGCCGGCGGCTCCTGCTCGGCAAGGCGCTCGTCCACGATCCGCAGGTGCTCGTCCTCGACGAGCCCACCGCGGGCGTGGACATCGAGCTGCGCCAGATGCTCTGGGCCAATGTCCGGCGGCTGAACGAGCAGGGGATGACGATCATCCTGACCACCCACTACCTCGAGGAGGCCGAGCAGATGTGCGACGAGATCGCCATCATCCACGAGGGCCTCGTGGTCGCCCATGACAGCACCCCGGCCCTGCTGGCGCGCTTCGACGCCAAGACGCTCGTGGTCCAACCCGATGGCGAGGTGCCGCGCCTGCCGGAAGCGGAGGGCGTGACGGTAGAGCGCCGCGCCGACGGCGCGCTCGCGCTGAGCTACCAGACCCGGCGCACGCAGGCCGGGGCGGTGCTGGACGCGGTGCGCGCGGCGGGCATCTCGATCCGCGACGTGCGCTCGGAAGAGCCCGACCTGGAGGACGTGTTCCTGTCGCTCACGCGCACCCGCGCGGAGTGACGCGCCGCGCGGCTACTCCGCGCGCGCCAGCATCCGGCCGAGCGGACGGCCGGCGAGGATGTGCACGTGGAGATGCGGCACCTCCTGCACGCCGTCGCGGCCCGCGTTCGAGATGAGGCGGAAGCCCTGCTCCTCCACGCCCTCCATGCGGCAGACTTCGCCCACCGTGCGGACGTAATCGACGATCTCCGCCTCCGACGCTTCCTGCGCGAAGTGGTCGAAGGACACGTAGGGGCCTTTCGGGATCACCAGCACATGCACCGGCGCCTGGGGCTGGATGTCGCGAAAGGCGAGGCTGTGCTCGGTCTCCATCACGGTGTCGTTGGGGATCTCCCCGCGCAGGATCTTCGCGAACACGTTCTGGTCGTCGTAGGCGTAGGCCATCCCCGTCCCCTCAGTCGGCAAACAGATGCTGCGTGCGCGCGATCTCTAGCGCCTGTGCGTCGCCGATCGCAAGGAATTCCGCCAGCGGCCGGGCGTTGGCCTCGGGCGGGTCGTTCTCGCGCAGGCGGTAGTGATGCGCAAAGCCCGCCTCGCGGATGCGGTCGCTTTCGAAGGCGATCTCGTTGCGGATCGTCGGCAGCAGCCGTTCCAGCGTCTCCCGCGGCGTGCGCGGCCCGGCCAGTCCGACACGCATCGCATGTCCGACGAGATAGGCATCGGTAAAGGCGCACTCGATCTCCAGGATCCGCGTGACCGAGCGATCGCGGCCGAAATCCAGCATGAGATCGAGATCGGCGGGATCCATGCACACCACGAGCCGGTCGGCGCCGTGATAGTCGAACAGCATCCGCATCAGCGCGCGGCGGTGGCGATGGCGCTTTTCCATGCTTTTCTGGATGCCGCCCAGATCGGGCAGTTCGGCGGTCTCCTCGTTGAAGAGATACTCGGCGCAGGGCAGGTTCGTCATCTGCCGAATGCGCCCGACGAGGCGCTTGGCGACATGCCATTTCTTGCACACCACGATCAGCAGCTCGCGCTCGTGGCCGAGCGTGCCCTCTGCCTCCCAGAAGCGCGGCGCGAAGCGCCGGCCGATGCGGCCGCGCCCGGTGAGGAACCTGTAAAGGCTCCGCCCCTCGTCCGAGATCTGGAACTCGGTGCCCTCGGAGGCGTAGAGATGGCCGAGCCGGCGCTTCAGATCGCGCGCCTCGGGGCTGATCTTGCGGGCGAAAAGCGCATCCTGGCTCAGCAGCAGGTCGTAGTGGTCGTTGTAGAAGGTGACCGGCACCCCGTAGTCGGAGAACATGAGAAAGGTCAGCGTGCGGCTTTCGATCTCGGTCTCGGGCACGAGGTGGCGCACCAGCGTCTGGAACATCGTCTCGTCCGGGATCCATGTGGTTCGGAAGAAGCGGACGACGTCGGGCCGCCTGGCCAGGAACCCCAGGATCGCCTCCACCGTGCGGCGGCGCAGGCACCACCACTGGCTGCCGATCATCATTTCCAGGTCGGCGGGCACGCGCCGCGCCAGCCCGAGGCGGCGCTGGATGTCGAGCGAGGCGTAGAACAGCCGCTTCTGCCGGCGCTCGTTGAACCAGTGCCGGTAGATCAGCCGTTCTTCCCTGATCCCCGTCCGGATCCAGTCGGAGGCGAAGAAATCGACGCTTTCGATGTAGTCGGCGTCGCGCGCGTCGAGGAAGGCATGGGCGTATTCCGCCGACTTGATCGCCATGCAGTCGCCGGACAGCATGTAGAAATGCGTGGCCTCGGGAAAGGCGCCGAGCGCGGCCTCGACCGCGTTGAGCGTCGCCTGAACCAGCGACCATTCCCCCCAGCCACATCTGACCCGCCGTTTCGCAAAGGTCACGGCGGGGTTGTCGCGCAGCGCGGCGCGAATGCGCGCGAAATGCCCGGGATCCGCGCGCGCGTCGAGGTGGATGGCGATGCAGTCGCCCGCGGCCGTCAGCCGCTGCGCCTGCTTGACGATCGCGTCGGGATCCTTGTGGCAAAGAAGTATGAACGCGATCCTGGCCAAACCTGCGCGCCGCCCCCCCGTGTCCGCCCCCGATTCCGACGTTGATACCGCCGAAGCCGCGCCGGAGAAACAGTGTTTCCCGGCGCTTCGGCGCGATAGGTTCTTTCCCTGTTTCGCCGCCTCGCGGTATACCGCCAGACAGGCAGGGCCCGAAGCGGCTGACGGAGGCAGGACCCATCGGCTTTCCAGGCACATGGATGACCGGAAGCGGCAGCGTGGTCTACCGCGTGGTGCCGAAATGCGCATGCTCCACGATCGGGCAGATCCTCTACTACTCCGATCACGGGCGTTACCATGACGGCGACATCCACGACGCGACCGAGGGTCTGCACAAGTGGGCGCAGCCGGAAAGCCAGCCGCGCATCGAGGAGACGGTGAGGGCGCGCGGCGCGGTCGCCTTCACCTGCGTGCGCAATCCCTACAGCCGGATCCTGTCCTCCTTCTTCGACAAGATCTGCGGCATCCAGCGCAACGGGCGGCGCTACCGGGGCAACCTCGTGCCCACGGTGATCCAGAAATACGGGATCGAGGTAGGCGGCGCGGACGGCCGGCAGGACTTCGACCAGATCAAGAGCTTCCGCCGCTTCCTGCTCTTCGCCCGCGACACGATCCGCTGGAAACGCCCGATGGAGCCCGACATCCACTGGTCCTCCGTCTCGGGCCATGTCTCCACCTTCATCCTGAACGGCGGGCGCTACGACCACATCTTCTGGACCGAGAGGTTCGACGAGGGGATGCAGGCGGTGCTGGACGGGATCGAGACGCCCCACCCCGTCGATCTGGCGAAGGTGCCCCGCTTCAATGAAAGCTCGGGCCACGGGCCCAAGCGCCTGCACCCGGTGGAGGACTACTTCGACGATCTGTCGATGCACCTCGTCTACGAGATCTACAAGCGGGATTTCGAGCTCTTCCGCTACGATTTCGAGAACCCGGCCAACCGGATGCCCACGGGAGAGATCGACCTCGAGGAGGTGCACGCCAAGCTCGGCGAGTGAGCGGCGCGGCGCGGGTTCCGGCGAAACGTGAAACTTTTGTGAAATCCGCGGGCGCGTGACCCAGATCAATCGCCCGTCGGACGGCGCCGGGCATCCTCCTGCTCATGCACGAACGGGAGGACGACATGTTCGACCAGAACGGGGCCGCGGAGCGGCCAGGCGGAAACGCGCGCGACAACGCCGCGCCGATCATCGAAATACGCGATCTGAACCTTTGGTACGGCGACGGCACGCACGCGCTGAAAGATATGAGTTTCGATCTCTACCCGCGCGAGGTCCTCGCCTTCATCGGGCCCTCGGGCTGCGGCAAGTCCACCATGCTGAAGGTTCTCAACCGGATGCACGACGACACCCGCGGCGTCCGGATCGAGGGCAGCGTCTTGATGGACGGGCACGACATCCACGCGCGCGACGTCGATCCGCCGCTTCACCGGCGCCGGTTCGGCTGGGTCGCGCAGAAGCCCAACCCCTTTCCCATGAGCATCTGGGACAACGTGGCCTACGGCGCGAAGATCCACGGCCTGACCGGCAGTCGCGCGGAACTCGCCGACCATGTGGAGGACTGCCTGCGCCGCGCGCATCTCTGGGACGAGGTGAAGGATCACCTGCGCGACCTGGAAGCCACCGACCTGTCGGGCGGCCAGCAGCAGCGCCTCTGCATCGCGCGCGCGCTCGCCACCATGCCCGACGTGCTCCTGATGGACGAGCCCACGGGCTCCATCGACCCGATCGCGACCCAGAAGGTCGAGGATCTTCTGTTGGAGATCAAGACGCGCCATGCGGTCGTGGTCGTCACCCACTCGATGATGCAGGCGCGCCGGGTGGCCGACCGCGTGGCCTACTTCCATCTGGGCGAACTGCGCGAGATCGCGCCGACCGAGATGATGTTCAGCGCCGCGCAGGACCCCGAGGCTCGCGCGTTCATCAAGGGCAAGTTCGGCTGAACCCTGGCGCCGGACGGCGTTAGAACCGACCGAACGTCTCCGCGAGGATCGCGCCGATGCCCGCCGCGTCGTCCGGGCCGAAGGCGGTGGGGCGGTCGCTGTCGATGTCGAGAACGGCGATCAGCCGGCCCGCGCCGTCGTGGACCGGCAGCACGATCTCGGACCGGGTCGAGGAAGAGCACGCGATATGGCCCGGGAACGCCTCCACATCATCCACGATCTGCACCTCGCCGGTGCGGGCCGCGGCACCGCAGACGCCCCGGTCGAACGGGATCGTCAGGCAGCCGTGCCCGCCCTGGTAGGGGCCGATCTTCAGAAGCCCGGGCTCGGTGACGCGGTAGAACCCGGTCCAGTCGAAACGCGCATCGGCGTGGTGGATCTCGCAGGCGAGCGTCGCCATCAGCGCCACCGGGTCCGTCTCGCCCTCCGTCAGC
Organism: Rhodosalinus sp. K401; assembly: GCF_041365735.1. NCBI lineage: Bacteria > Pseudomonadati > Pseudomonadota > Alphaproteobacteria > Rhodobacterales > Paracoccaceae > Rhodosalinus > Rhodosalinus sp. K401. The sequence goes on from NZ_JBGFSI010000004.1 coordinate 15,000, forward strand.
GCCGCCACCATGCGGGCGAGCTCCGCGTAATCAACCGTCATCGGCGGCCTCCCCTCGCTTGCCGTGTCGGCGATCAGATCCGCTCGATCGCGATCGCCGTGCCCTCGCCGCCGCCGATGCAGATGGCCGCCACGCCACGCTTCAGCCCGCGGGTCTCCAGCGCGTTGAGCAGCGTGACCATGATCCGCGCGCCCGATGCGCCGATGGGATGGCCGAGCGCGCAGGCGCCACCGTGCACGTTCACGATGTCGCGCGGCAGCCCCATCTCGCGCATGAAGGCCATGGGCACCACGGCGAAGGCCTCGTTGACCTCCCAAAGATCGACGTCGCCCACCTGCCAGCCGATCCGGTCCAGCAGCTTGCGCGCCGCGGGCACCGGGGCGGTGGTGAACCAGCCGGGCGCCTGGGCGTGCGAGGCATGGCCGAGCACCCGCGCGCGCACCGTCATGCCGGCGGCCTCGGCCGTGTCGCGCGCCGCGAGCACGAGCGCGGCCGCCCCGTCCGAGATCGAGGAGGCGTTGGCCGCGGTCACCGTGCCGCCTTCGCGGAAGGCCGGCTTCAGCTGCGGGATCTTGTCGGGGCGGGCCTGGCCCGGCTGCTCGTCCTCGGCGACCACGGTCTCGCCCTTGCGGCCGCGAACCGTGACGGGAACGATCTCGCGGGCGAAGGCGCCGCTCTCCTGTGCCTTGAGCGCGCCTTCGAGGGAGCCCAGCGCATAGGCGTCCTGCGCCTCGCGGGTGAACTGGTAGTGTTCGGCGCAATCCTCGGCGAAGGTGCCCATGAGCCGACCCTTGTCGTAGGCGTCCTCGAGACCGTCGAGAAACATGTGATCGACCGCCTGCTGATGGCCGATCCGCGCCCCGCCGCGCATCGCGGGCAAGAGGTAAGGCGCGCGCGACATGCTTTCCATGCCGCCGGCCACCACGACCCGCGCCTGGCCGAGCGCGATCTGGTCGAAGGCCACCATCGCCGCCTTCATCCCCGAGCCGCACATCTTGTTCAGCGTGGTGGCCGGCACCTCCTCGCCGAGACCGGCGGCGAAACCGGCCTGACGCGCCGGCGCCTGCCCCTGCCCGGCGGGTAGCACGCAGCCCATCACCAGCTCGTCCACCTCCGGGCGGGCAGCTTCGCCCAGGGCCGCGGAGATGGCGGCGCCACCCAGTTCCGCGGCCGGCATCCCGGCGAACACGCCCTGCAACCCGCCCATCGCGGTGCGCGCCGCCCCGGCGATCACGACTTCGCTCATCCTCTTTCCCCCTGGCTCGGCATGGCTCCCGCGTCTCAATACCGGATGGTAAGGAATCGGGTCTAGCCTCTCCTCGCGAGAGGATGGCCGGCCGGAGATGACGATGGAACTTTCGGTGCAGGACAGGGACGGCGTGCGGCTCGTGTCGGTGGCGGAGCCGCGGATCGACGCCTTCGTGGCGATTCGCTTCAAGGACAGGATGCGCGAGATCACGGCGCCCGACCCCGGCGGCGGCACGCCGGGGCGCGTTCTGCTCGATCTCGGGCGGGTGGAGTTCATCGATTCGAGCGGGCTCGGCGCCATCGTCGCCGCGATGAAGCAGCTCGACGGCGCCGCCCGGCTCGAACTCGCGGCGCTGGCCCCGGCGGTGGACAAGGTGTTCCGCCTGACCCGCATGGACACGATCTTCACCATCCACGACAGCGTCGACACCGCCCTCACCGGGGCGGGCGGCTGATGCTCCCAGCCGCCGGCGGGTCGCTGCGATGAGCGCGCCCCCCCACGTGCAGGCGTCGGGTGGCCCCTCTCGGACCGGCGACCGCCGGGTCGTCGCCCGCTGCGCGGCCCGGCCGGCGGACGTCCGGACCGCGCTCGGGCGGGTGATGGCCGGGCTCGCCCCGCATCTCGGCGACTGCGCTGGTCGGACGGCCACCGAACTGGTGCTTGCCGAAGTGCTGAACAACGTGGTCGAACACGCCCATGCGTCGGACGCGCCCTGCGCCATCCGCGTGGAGGTCCGGGTGCGCGAGGGCAGACTCGACCTTTCCGTCTCGGATGACGGGCGCCCAATGCCCGGCGGGCGCCTTCCCGAGGGGCAGTTTCCGTCCCTCGCGGGGCCGAAGGCCACCCTGCCCGAGGGCGGCTTCGGCTGGCCGCTCATCCACAGCCTGGCGCGGGACGTGCGCTACAGGCGCCGATACGGACGCAACGAACTCCGGCTGGCGCTTTGCCTGAAAGCGCCCGGCGCCACGACTGCCCCGAAAACGCCGCAATGAGTCCCAAAGGCGGACAGAATGCCGGGCGACAACAGCATTGTAGCTGCTTAGGCTTCCCTCGGTGCCGCGTCGTCAACAGCCCCCACCCAGTGCGCGGTACCGAGGTCTTCCCCCTTCACCGTCCCGAGCCTTGCAATCCGGCACGGCAGCCGCGAAAACCCGGCGGCTTGCGTCATGCGGGGAGGGCATCATGCGCGATTTCCAGACACCCGGCCGCTCGGCCGTCTTCTCCACCGAGGGCATGTGCGCCACGTCGCACCCGCTCGCCGCGCTGACGGCGGTGGACATCCTGCGCCAGGGCGGCACGGCCGCCGATGCGGCCGTCGCGGGGGCCGTCATGCTCGGCCTTTGCGAACCGCAGATGACCGGCATCGGGGGGGACTGCTTCGCGCTTCTGTCCGATCCGTCCACCGGAGAGGTGACCGCGCTGAACGGCTCCGGCCGCGCGCCCGCGGCCGCGGATCCGGAGGCGCTGCGCGCCGAGGGGCTGACCACCATCCCGCCCTACGGCGCACAGGCCGTGACGGTGCCCGGCGCCATCGACGCGTTCTGCACTCTGGCGGAACGTCACGGGCGGCTCGGCATCGACGCGCTGCTCGCTCCCGCCATCGCGGCGGCGGAAAACGGCGTGCCGGTGGCGCCGCGGGTGGCCTTCGACTGGGCGGGCGACGCCGCGGTGCTGCAAGGCGCTGCGCGCGACATCTACGCCGTGAACGGCACCGCACCCGCCCCCGGCGCGATCTTCCGCGCGCCCGGACAGGCGGAGGTGCTGCGCCGCATCGCGCGCGACGGGCGCGATGCCTTCTACACGGGCGAAGTCGCCGAGGACATGCTGGCGGTGCTGAACGCCCATGGCGGCGTGCACACCGCCGAGGACTTCGCGGCGACCGCATCCATGACCGCGGCGCCGGTCTCGGGGCGCTACAAGGACGTGGAGCTTGTCGAGCATCCGCCCAACGGACAGGGCGCGACGGCGATCCTGATGGCGCACATGCTGGCGGAGTTCGACCTCGCATCGCTCGATCCGCTGGGGCCCGAGCGCACGCATCTGGAGACCGAGGCGGCCAAGCTCGCCCACCAGGAACGTGACCGCCTGATCGCAGATCCGGACCACGCCGCGGCGGCCGAGGCGATGCTCGCGCCGGAGACGGCGCGCAGGCTGGCGGCGCGCATAAGGGCCGATGCGGTGCTGCCGCCGCCGCCCGCGCCCGCCTGGGCCGAGCACAAGGAGACCGTCTACATCACCGTGGTGGACCGCGACCGCCGGGCCGTCTCGCTGATCTACTCGATCTTCCACGGGTTCGGCTCGGGCCTCGTCTCGGAGCGGTTCGGGATCCTGCTTCAGAACCGCGGCGCGGCCTTCACGCTGGAGGCGGGCCACCCGAACGAGCTGGGACCGCGCAAGCGCCCGCTCCACTCGATCATCCCGGCGATGCTGCGCGAGAACGGTCGCGTGACGATGCCGTTCGGCGTGATGGGCGGCGGCTATCAGCCGACGGGCCACGTGCGGGTGATGACCAACCTCATCGACTTCGGGATCAATCCGCAGGCCGCGCTCGACGCGCCGCGCGCCTTTTCCGAGGCGGGAGAGCTGCGGCTGGAACGCGGCTACCCCGACGCCACCCGCGCCGCGCTGGCCGAGCTGGGCCACAAGGTGGTCACGCCCGCGCGCCCGCTCGGCGGCGCTCAGGCGATCCGGATCCACGAGGACGGGGTTCTCGAAGGCGCCTCCGATCCCCGCAAGGATGGCTGCGCGCTGGGCTACTGATCGCGTCCCGGTGCGCGCAGGCGCGCCGGGCCTTCATCAGTTCAACTGGAAGTGCAGATCGTAGTGACCGTCCTGGAAAGGCCCGAAGAGTTCGGGAATGTCGGGATGGTCGACCGGCTCACCCGAGTAGTCGGCGACGAGGTTCTGCTCGGACACGTAGGCCACGTAGAAGCTGTCGTCGTTCTCGGCGAGCAGGTGGTAGAAGGGCTGCTGGCGTGCCGGGCGGCTGTCCTCGGGGATGGCCTGGTACCATTCCTCGGTGTTGTTGAATTCGGGGTCCACGTCGAACACCACGCCCCGAAAGGGGTGCTTTCGATGTCGGACCACTTGACCGATACAATATTTGGCGCGCGTTTTTAACATGGTATAGCCCCACTAACCTTTTAATCGTTTGTTGCACGGCTTGTCCATTCCCCGGAACCCGTTGCCCCGGAAACAGACTGTGACTCGCGCAGTCACAATGAAACGTGACCGGCGGCGCCGCGTGGATTGATGTTTCCCCCCAAGGGTGCGTTGCGTTACACTTGCCCCAATCGGCGCAGAACCGGACACGAGGCAGATGAGCAGAATTCTCGGCGCGCTTCTGACCGCGCTTCTCCTGGCGTCCTGCGGCGCCAAAACACAGTATGCCGCGCCGCGCAATCTGGATGACGCCTGCGCGATCGCGACCGAGCGGCCCCACTACTACCGCGCCTTCCGCGCGACGGAACGGAAATGGGGCGTGCCCGTCTCCGTGCAGATGGCGGCCATGTACCAGGAAAGCAAGTTCATAGGCGATGCGCGCACGCCGTTCCGCTACACGCTGGGCGTGCTGCCCATGGGTCGGCAAAGCTCCGCCTACGGTTACAGCCAGGCGCTCGACGGCACCTGGGAGGAATACCAGCGCGAGACCGGGGCGCGCCGGGCGCGGCGCGACGACATCCGCGACGCCACCGACTTCATGGGCTGGTACATGACCAAGAGCCGGGAGCGGAACGGCATCCCGCTCAGCGACGCGCGCAACCAGTATCTCGCCTATCACGAAGGCCATACCGGCTTCGCGCGGGGCAGCTACAACGCGAAATCGTGGCTCGTCCGCGTGGCCGACGACGTGCAGACACGTGCCGTGCTCTACGGGGCCCAGCTTTCGAACTGCCGCGCCGCGCGCTAGCGCTGCCGTGTATTGAGCTGGATGTTGAAAAGCCGGTTCGGAAGCGACGGGCCGAGTTCCAGATCGCCCAGCACCACCGTGGTCGAGCCCCCGCCGCTGTCGTTCACCTTCCATTGGCGCAGCTCGACCGGCGGGCCGGTGAAGACGAGCTGGATGTTCCCGTAGTCGGGGTTTTCGGGATCCTGCGCGGTGACGGTCGTCGCACTGCCATCATGATCGTGCGCGGTCACCATGCGCTCCCGCGAGAGGTCCACCTGCCGCGCGAGGATGATCTTGAGAGGCGTGCGGTCCAGCGGGTAGGTTTCGGGGCCGGAATTGCCCTTGGGGTCGAACACGGCCACGGCGCCGCCCGAGGCCAGCACGAGCGTCTCTTCGGGGGGATCGTACTCGAACCGCACCCGGCCCGGCCGCCGGATATAGATGGTGCCCGTCTGGATCGTGCCGTCGTCGTTGATCTGCGTGAAGGCGCCTCGCGCCGTCTCGAAACTGTTGAGATAGGCGGAGAGCGCCGAAAGCGGCAGCTTCTCGGCGGCGGCCGGAAGCGCGGAGGCGAGGGCGAGCCCCGCGGCGAGGAGGAGGGTCCGCATGTTCATGATTTGCATTTAACCATCGCGCGCAGGCCGCGCATCCGCAATCTCGCTCACTTTGCCGCGAGCGGCGCCGCGCCGCCTGTCGCCCGCGGCCGCTACTGCGGCTCGGGCAACAGGATCTCGCGCTTGCCGACGTGGTTGGCCGCCGTGACGACGCCCGCGTCCTCCATCTGCTCCACGAGCCGGGCGGCCTTGTTGTAGCCGATGCCGAGCTTGCGCTGGACATAGGAGGTCGAGCACTTCCTGTCGCGCGCCACGATCGCCACGGCCTGATCGTAAAGCGAGTCGTCCCCGTCCGTGTTCCCGCCAAGTCCGAGAACCGCATCGATGTCGCCGGACTTTTCGTCGTCGGGCCCCTCGACCACCCCCGAGACGTAGTCGGGCGCGCCGTAGGATTTCAGATGGCGGACGATTTCCTCCACTTCCTCGTCGGAAACGAAGGGGCCGTGGCAACGCGTGATGCGGGCGCCGCCGGCCATGTAGAGCATGTCGCCCTGGCCCAGAAGCTGCTCGGCGCCCATCTCGCCCAGGATCGTGCGGCTGTCGATCTTGGAGGTCACCTGGAAGCTGATGCGCGTGGGAAAGTTCGCCTTGATGGTGCCGGTGATCACGTCCACCGACGGGCGCTGCGTGGCCATGATGAGATGGATCCCGCTCGCGCGCGCCATCTGCGCGAGCCGCTGGATACAGGCCTCGATCTCCTTGCCCGCGACCATCATCAGGTCGGCCATCTCGTCCACGATCACGACGATGTAAGGCATCTTCTCGGGGGCGAACTCCTCCGTCTCGAAGACGGGCTCTCCGGTCTCGTCGTCGAAGCCCGTCTGGACGGTGCGCGAGAACATCTCGCCCTTGGCCAGCGCGTCGGCCACGCGAGAGTTGTAGCCGTCGATGTTGCGCACGCCCATCTTGGACATCTTGCGATAGCGTTCCTCCATCTCGCCCACGACCCACTTGAGCGCCACGACCGCCTTCTTGGGATCGGTGACCACGGGCGAGAGCAGATGCGGAATGCCGTCATAGACGGAAAGTTCCAGCATCTTCGGGTCGATCATGATGAGACGGCAATCCTCGGGCGTGAGCTTGTAGAGAAGGCTCAGGATCATCGTGTTGATCGCCACCGACTTGCCCGAACCTGTGGTGCCCGCGATCAGCAGATGCGGCATCTTCGACAGGTTCGCCACCACCGACGCGCCGCCGATGTCCTTGCCCAGCGCGAGCGGCAGTTTCTGCGTGCCGTCCCCGAACTCGCGCGAGGCGAGGATCTCGCGCAGAAGCACCATCTCGCGCTTCTCGTTGGGAAGCTCGATGCCGATGACCGAGCGGCCCGGCACGGTGGAGACCCGCGCCGACAGCGCGGACATCGAGCGCGCGATGTCGTCGGCCAGGTTGATCACGCGGCTCGCCTTCAGCCCCGGCGCGGGCTCGAGCTCGTACATGGTGACGACCGGGCCCGGGCGGACGCTCACGATCTCGCCCTTCACGCCATAGTCGTCGAGCACGCTTTCGAGCATCCGCGCGTTCTGTTCGAGCGCGTCCTCGGACAGGTGGAGCCGCTCGATCGCGGCGGGGTTGGCCAGCAGCCCCAGCGGCGGCAGCTCGTAGGACGAGCCTTGCGCCTCGTCGAACTGCAACGAGGGCTGCGCCTCTTCCCGCGCGCGGCGCGAGGGGGCGGGCGCGCGGCGCACCGGCTGCTCCACCTTCGGCCGCGACGGCTGCGCGGCCGGGATCTGCATGGGCTCGGACCGGAATGCCGCCATCTCCTGTGCCTCGTCCCCGTCATCGGGCTCGTCCTCGAAGGCGGTGCGCGGCGTCTCATGCCGATCGGGCCGCGCCGTCAGGGGCGGCTCGGCGGGCGGGACGGGCATGCCCGAGGTCAGCGGCGGCTCTGCCCGGGCCGCCCGCGGGAGGCTCGTGTCCAGCACGAGCGGGTCCGGGCCACGCCCGCGCCCGCCCGTGAGCGACGCCTCGGGCGCGATCGTCATGGGCTTGCGCGTGCGGGCGCGGATCGCGTCCGCGATACGCGCGCGGATGCGGTCCTCTCCCGGCATGGGCTCGTCGTCGTCGCCGGGAAGCATGGTCTCGACCAGCTCGGGCTCCGGCATCGGTTCGGCCCGGCGCACCAGCGCCGGCACCCGCGAGAGCAACCCGCCCGCGGGCGCACGCGGCGGCGGGGCGGGATCCTCCGCGTCGTCGCACGCCACGAGATCGTCGTCCGCGCGACGCGCCGCCGTCTCGGCACGGCGCGCGCGCCACCCTTCCTGCGCGCCGCGCAGCTGCCGCCCCGTGGCGACCAGGCCGCGCGCCGCGCGTCCCAGCAACGCCACGAGCGCCGCGTAGGTCATCACGAGCCCGAAGAGCAGGAAGCGCAAGGCGGCACGGACCTCGGCGCGGGTGAAGCCCAGCACGAAGGCGCCCATCGCCAGCAGCAGCAACGCCATCACGGCCGAGGCGACCTTCAGCCCCGCGCCCGCGGCAACGGGCGCGACCGTGAGGATCGCGGCGAGCACGGTGTCGCCGAAAAGGCCGCCCATGCCGAACGGGTGGGCCCAGCCCTCGCCCGGCACCAGCGTGGAGGCGTGGACCGAGGCGAAGGCGATCCAGATCGGCGCGAAGACGAGCCGCCCGATCGCACGGTCCTCGCCGCGATGAAGCGCGAAGCGAATCCCCCAGGTGCCCAGCACCACCGCGATGCCCAGGCTGCCCCACCCCACGATCATGAACAGCGGCGCGGCGAGGGTGGCGCCGACGCGGCCCAGCCAGTTCTGCACCGGCGCGTCGGTCGCGCTCATCCAGCTCGGGTCGTCGGGCGTGTAGGACAGGATCATCGCCGCCGCGGCGGCGCCGAGCAGAACCAGGGCGAGGCCCAGAAGTTCCTTGCCCCGGCGCTCGATCGCCATGGCCGTGTCGCTGTCGAAGAACGGATCGCGTCCGCGTGTCTGATACGCCATTCTACCCCTCGTCCTCACGTCCACAGAACCCGGCGCAGGCTTTTCAGACCGCGCCGCAGATCATCCTCGGGGGCGACCATCGCCACCCGGATGAAGCCCGCCCCCGGGTTGCCCGCGACGGTGTCCCGCGCGAGATAGGCGCCCGGCAGGACGCGCAGCCCCGCTTCGCGCCAGAGTTTCACCGCGGCCGCCTCGCCGTCTTCCACCGGCAGCCACAGGAAAAAGCCCGCCGCGGGGCTTTCGTAGCCGGGAACGTCGCCGAGGATCTCGTCGGCCACCGCGTATTTCGCGCGGTAGCGGGCGCGATTCTCCTCGACATGCGTCTCGTCGGCCCAGACCGCCTCGGCGGCGCGTTGCAGCGGCAGCGGCAGGGGCGCGCCGCCATAGGCGCGCAGCTGTTTCATCCGCGCCACGGCCCGGGGCCCGCCGGCCAGCATCCCCGACCGCAGGCCCGGCAGGTTCGATCGCTTCGACAGCGAGTGGAAGGCGACCACACGCTCAGGGTCGACGCCCATCTCCGCCGCCATCTCGAGCCCGCCGGGCGGCGGCGCGTCGCGGTAGATCTCGGAATAGCATTCGTCCGACAGGATGAGGAAATCGTGCCGTTCGGCGAGAGCCAGCAGCGCGCGCCAGTCGTCGCGCCCGGCCACCGCGCCCTGGGGGTTCGCGGGCGAGCAGAGATAGACCGCCGCCGCGCGGTCGAGCGTCTCGGCCGGCAGCGAGGCGATGTCGGGCAGATGGCCCGTCTCCGGCGTCGCGGGAACGAGCACGGGCTCGGCCCCCGCCCCCAGCGCCGCCGCAAGGTACACCTGGTAGAAGGGGTTCGGGATCAGCACCGCCGCGCGCCGGCCCGCCTTCGTCTCGGGCACCAGCGCGAGAGCGGCGTCGAAAAGCCCCTCGCGCGTGCCGTTGAGCGGCATGACCTGCGTCTCCGGGTCCGCGCGCACGCCGTAGCGCCGCGCCAGCCAGTCGGCGTAGGCCGCGCGCAGTTCCGGCGTGCCGTCGTTCGGCGGGTAGCGGCCGAAACCGGCCGACTCGCGCGCGACGATCTCCGTCACGAAGGGCGGGAACGGGTGCTGCGGCTCCCCGATCGACATGTTCACGACCTCCCCGCCCGGCGCATGGCCGTCGAGCAGCGCCCGCAGACGCGGGAACGCGTAGGGAGGGAGGGTCGAGAACCTCTCGGAAAACATGCTCTTGCTGCCTCGGGCTACGGGATCGTTGGCGCCCCGTTTGCGGGGCACGATACGAAATCCCCCCTGCCCCGTCCAGCCAAAGCCCCGCACGACGGGGGCTTGTGGCCTCGCGGCCATAGCGGCGCGAAACGAGTGGCTCAGGCGGCCAGAACGACCTCCGCCGCGGAGCCGAGCCGCAGGAGCCTGCGCTCGGCCGTCGGCGGCGCCAGGAGTTGCAGCCCGCAGGACGGATGGCCGGTGGGCAGGGTGAGCGCGGCAAGCCCCATCAGGTTGCCGATGCGGGTGTTGCGCAGCGTCATCAGGTTTTCGGTGCGGTAATAGGCGTCCTCGGTCTCGAGCCGCGCCAGTTCGGGCGGCATGATCGGTACGGTCGGCGCCAGCACCGCGTCGAAGCCCGCCGTGGCGCGCGCCCAGACCCCGCGCAGACGCTCCAGCGTCCGCCAGGCGGCGACGTAGTCCGCGGCGCCGTGCTCGGCCCCGCCGCGGAACCGCGCGAGGATCTCGGGAAACATCGCCTCGGGACGCGCCTCTATGGTCTCGCGCCAGACGCCGTAGGCCTCGGACGTGTAGAGGATGCCGGAGAGCGCCATCGCCTCCTCGAGCTCCGGCACCGCAAGCTCGACGATCTCGGCGCCGGCGCCCTCCAGCCGGGCCAGCGCATCGGCGTGGGCCGCGGCCGGCCCCTCGCGCAGCTCGTCGAGCGCGACCGTGCTCAGCGCGGCGAAGCGGCGCCCCGACAGGTCGGCGCCGGCAAGATCCGCGGGCGCCCCGCCCTCGAGCGCGGCAAGCATCAGCGCCGCGTCCTCCACCGTGCGCGTCAGCGGCCCCACCGTGTCGAAGCGCGGGGCGAGCGGCACGACGCCCGAAAGCGAAAGCCGCCCCGAGGTCGTCTTCAGTCCGACGAGGTCGTTCCACGCCGCGGGAACCCGCACCGATCCGCCGGTGTCCGAGCCCACCGCGGCCGCCGCCAGGCCGAAGGCGACCGACGCCGCGGCCCCCGAAGAGGAGCCGCCCGGCGCCGCCCCGGGGTCGTTCACGCAGGGCGGCGTCCCGGTCACCGGGTTGTAGCCCAGCCCGGAGAAGGCGAATTCCGACATGTGGGTCTTGCCGAGGCAGACGAGGCCCAGCGCGGTCGCGTTTTCCAGCACCTCGGCGTCGCGGTCGGGCACGCGCCCGGCAAGAAGCGCGCTTCCCGCCTCCGTGGCCGTGCCGGCCGTGTCGAAGAGATCCTTCCAGCTTACGGGCACACCGTCGAGCGGCGAGCGTCGCAGACCCGCCGCCGCGCGCTCCGATGCGGCCTGCGCCTCGGCGCGGGCGCGCCGGGGCGTGAGCCGCGCATAGATGCGCCCGCTGTCGGGATGCGCTTCGATCGCGTCCAGAAAGACCTCGGTCAGCGCCACGGGGTCGATTTCGCCTGCCCCGATGCCACGCCCGAGCGACGCCGCGCTCATCCCCCGCCACTCGTCCATCGCCATCCCTCCGTTGCGCTCGGAGGCGAGGCTAGCGGCGGCACGGCGCATGGACAATCCCGGGCGCCCGGTCATATTTCCCCCCATGACACATGATGCGGATATTCTCGTTGCCGGCGGCGGCCTCACGGGCACGGCGCTGGCGCTCGCGCTGGCCCGCGGCGGGCACTCCGTCGCGCTGATCGACCCCGCCCCGGCAAAAGCGCGCGCCACGCCCGGTTTCGACGGCCGGTCCTACGCGCTCGCCCTCGCCTCGCGGCGGCTTCTGGCGGCCCTCGGCGTCTGGGACGCGGTGGCCGAGGACGCGCAACCCATCGAGCGAATCGCCGTGAGCGACGGGCGCGCGGGCGAGGGTGCCTCGCCCCTTCACCTGATCTTCGACCATGCCGAGATCGAGGAAGGCCCCATGGGCCACATGGTGGAGGATCGCCACCTGCGGCCCGCGCTTCTGGCCGCCGTGGCGGCCGTTCCGCGCATCACCCATGTCGAGGGGGACCGCGTCACGGCGCAGGCGTCCGGCCCGGCCGGGGTGACGGTCACGCTCGCGTCGGGACGCACGCTCTCGGGCGCCTTGCTCGTGGGCTGCGACGGAATGGCGAGCGGAACCGCGACCCGGGCGGGGATCCGGCGCACCGGCTGGCGCTACGGCCAGACCGCGCTCGTCTGCGCGATCGCCCATGAACGCGACCACGGCGGCTGCGCGCACCAGTTCTTCATGCCCCCCGGGCCGCTCGCGATCCTTCCGCTGAAGGGGCGGCGGTCCTCGATCGTCTGGACGGAGGAGGACGCCACGGCGCGCGAGATCCAGTCGATGGACGACGAGGGATATCTTTCGGTCCTTCGCCCCCGCTTCGGGGATTTCCTGGGAGAGATCGCGCTGGCCGGGGATCGCTATACCTATCCCCTGACACTCAGCCTCGCGCAGAGTTTCGTGGCGGCGCGTGTGGCGCTTGCCGGCGACGCGGCGCATCGGGTGCATCCCATCGCGGGCCAGGGCCTCAACGCCGGGCTGCGCGACGTGGGCGCACTGGCCCATGTGCTGGCCGAGGCGCGGCGGCGCGGAGAGGACATCGGCAGCACCCAGGTTCTGCTGCGCTACCAGCGCTGGCGGCGCTGGGACACCGCGACCCTCGCGCTGGCCACTGACGGCTTCAACCGGCTCTTCTCCAACGACAATCCGATCCTGCGGCTGGGCCGCGACCTCGGGCTGGGCGCGGTGAACGCGGTGCCGGGCCTGCGTCGGACCTTCATCCGGGAGGCGGCCGGCCTGACCGGAGAGCTACCGGATCTCATGCGCTGAAAGGGGAAGGAGGGCCCGCGCTTCCGGCAGCACTGCCCCGGCCCGCTCAGTCGAGTTTGCGGGCCTCGTCCACCAGCATCACCGGGATGCCGTCGCGGATCGGGAAAGCCAGCCCCGCGGCCTCCGATACCAGCTCCTGTCGCGAGGCGTCGTAGGACAGGCGGCCATGGCTCACCGGGCAGATCAGCGCCTCCAGCATGTGGCGATCGAAGTCCCGGCTGCGCTCGGTGGCGGGCGTCGGTTCGGTCATTGCATCAGTTCTCCGCCACCCTCGCCGCCACGCAGCGTGTACTCGATCAGCGTCACGAGCGTCTCGCGCCGGGTGCTGAGACTCGGCGCCTCCAGCAGCGCCTGCTTGTCCTCTGGCTCGAAGTCGAGAAGCATCGAAAGCGAGTTCACGAGCAACTCGTCCTCGGCTTCCTTGAGCGAGTCCCAATCGGTCGACAGGTTCCGCGCCGCGAAGTAGCGCCCCAGAAGGTCGAGAAAGCGACTGCGGTCGAAGTTCGGATCATGCTCCGTCTTGCCGAGATCGTTGTCGAACCCCGTCCAGCTGACGCGCGCGCGGCGGTAGGGGGTGAAGCCCTCCACCTCTTCCAGCACGCGGTAGCGGGACATTCCCGACAGCGTGATCATGTAGCGCCCGTCCTCGGTTTCGGAGAACTGGGTGAGGCGCCCGGCGCACCCGATCCTCTGCAGCGGCGCGGGGTCCTGCTTTCCCGGGCCCGGGCATGGCTGCACCATGCCGATCAGCCGCTCCGGCGTCTTGAGGCAGTCCTCCACCATCGCGAGGTAGCGCGGCTCGAATATGTGCAGCGGCAGGCGCGCGCGCGGCAAAAGCAGCGCGCCCGGCAATGGAAAGACCGGAATCGTATCCGGAAGATCGGCTGGCTTTGTCATGCGCATCGAGCTAGCCCGCCCCATGCCTCAGGCAAATATCATGGAGCTCAACCTGCGGCGGCCGTTCAGCACCACCGGATCGTTGGGCTTCAGGGCCTCGAAGATGGTGAAAAGCTGCGCCTTGGCGGCGCCGTCGTTCCACTCGCGATCGCGGCGGAAAAGCTCGAGCAACTGGTCCACGGCGGCGGCCGCGTCGCCCTTGGCGTAGAGCGCCTGGGCCAGATCGAAGCGCGCCTGAAGATCGTCGGGATCGGCCTCGACCCTGGCCTGTAGCTCCGCGACAGGGCCCGCCCCCTCGGCCTGGCGCGCCAGTTCGAGCTGCGCGGCGGCCGACTCGAGTTCGTGCGCCTTGGAGATGCTGGCGGGCGCGCCGTTCAGGATCGCCTCCGCCTGGTCGAGCTCGCCCAGGGCGATGTGCGCCCGCACCAGCCCGCCATAGGCGGCCGCGTTCTCCTCTTCCTCGCCGAGGATCGCCGCGAAGGTCTGGGCGGCGTCGGCGGCCGCGCCATCCGCGAGCATCTGCTCCGCCGCTTCCAGCGCCTCGCCGAGGCCACCCGAGGCGTCGCCGCCCGCCGCCTCGACCACGCGGTCGATGAATTGCTTGATCTCGGAGGCGGGCAAGGCGCCCTGGAACCCGTCGATCGGCTGGCCCTTCCAGAAGGCGTAGACCGTGGGGATCGACTGGATGCGCAGCTGGCCCGCGATCATCTGGTTCTCGTCCACGTTCACCTTGGCCATGCGCACCGCGCCGCGCGCCGCCGTGACCGCCGCCTCCAGCGCGGGGCCGAGCGTCTTGCAGGGGCCGCACCATGGCGCCCAGAAATCGACGATGACCGGCACCTCCTGGGAGGCGTCCACCACCTCCGCCATGAAGGTCTGCTCGTCCACGTCCTTGATAAGGTCCGTTGCCGGCGCCGCTGCGGCGCCTCCGCCCAGTTCGATCATTCTGTCACCCTCGAATTCGCTTTCGCCTGAATATGGACCCGGCAGGCCCGTCTTCCAAGATGTCGCGCCCGTCCGTCAGAAATCGAAGGAGGCGAACACCGGGGCGTGATCCGACGGCTTCTCCCAGCCACGGACATGGCGCAGGACCCGGCTGGAATGCGCGGCGCCCGCGATGTCGGACGTCGCCCAGACGTGATCGAGCCGCCGACCCCTGTCGGACGCCTCCCAGTCGCGTGCCCGGTAGGACCACCAGGAATAGAGCCGGCCCTCGGGGATGTCGCGGCGGGTGACATCGGTGAAGCGGCCCGCCTCCAGCACGCCGGCCAGATGCTCCACCTCCACGGGCGTGTGGCTGACGACCTTCAGAAGCTCCTTGTGGGACCAGACGTCGTCCTCGCGCGGGGCGATGTTGAGATCGCCGACGAGGATCGTCTTTCCCGGCTTATCGGCATTGAGCCAGTCGCGCATGTCGGTGAGGTAGTCGAGCTTCTGGCCGAATTTCACGTTCACCTCGCGGTCGGGCACGTCCCCGCCGGCGGGAACGTAGAAATTATGGATCACCACACCGTTCTCCAGCCGGCCGGCGACATGCCTGGCGTGGCCGAGCCCCGCCATGTCGAGATCGCCCGCATCCTCGATCGGCAGCTTCGACAGGATCGCCACGCCGTTGTAGCCCTTCTCGCCCCGCGCGACCATGTGCCGGTAGCCCAGATCGGCGAAGGCCTCGCGCGGGATCTTGTCGACCGGGCTCTTGCATTCCTGAAGGCACAGGATGTCGGGCGCCTCCTCCGCCATCAGCCGCGCCACGAGGCCCGCCCGCAGGCGGACGGAGTTGATGTTCCATGTGGCAAGCGTGACAGACATGCGCAGCTCCTTCTTCACGGCGCGCGGACCCTAATCAGCCGGGCGGGGGAGGTCCAGCGTGGCGACGGGCCGGGCCGCGCGTGGCGCCGCCCATCCGCAGACCCGTCCTCCGGTGGGTAGAAAAAAGGCCGGGCGCGAGGCCCGGCCGAGTCCAACAGGGAGGTGCATGTCATGACCCGGACATGCGCGGGAGTCCTTGTCTGCCACCATAAAAGATGCACGCGTCGTGCCACATTGATCTGGCTCAAAAAAAGCCGGCCGTCACGCCACCAGGCGGTAACCGCCGCTTTCGGTCACCAGCAGCCGCGCGTTGGAGGGGTCCGGTTCGATCTTCTGGCGCAGGCGATAGATATGCGTCTCCAGCGTGTGCGTGGTCACGCCCGCGTTGTAGCCCCAGACCTCGTGCAGCAGCACGTCGCGCGGCACCACGGCTTCCGGCGAGCGGTAGAGGAACTTGAGGATGTTCGTCTCCTTCTCGGTGAGACGGATCTTGCGGTCGTCCTCTGTGATCAGCATCTTCATCGCCGGCTTGAAGGTGTAGGGCCCGAGCGAGAAGATCGCGTCCTCGGACTGCTCGTGCTGGCGAAGCTGGGCGCGGATCCGTGCCAGGAGCACCGGGAACTTGAAGGGTTTCGAGACGTAATCGTTCGCCCCCGCGTCGAGGCCCAGGATGGTGTCGGCGTCGCTGTCGTGCCCTGTGAGCATGATGATCGGGCTTTTCACGCCCTGCTTGCGCATCCGCTTGCAGAGCTCGCGGCCATCGGTGTCGGGAAGACCGACATCGAGTATGACCAGATCGAAGATCTGTGCCTTCACACGCTCCATGGATTGCGTGCCGCTGTCCGCCTCGAAGACCTCGAAGTCCTCGGTCATGACCAGCTGTTCCGAAAGCGCCTCGCGAAGATCGTCGTCGTCGTCGACAAGAAGAATGTTCTTGAGCTGGGGCATCGGGATACGTCCTCCTCCTCTGCCTGACCGAGATGCGCAAGCCGGCAGGGGGTGACAAGATTTGCTGCAAGCGTCTCACGCTGTCGTGTAACCGCATGAGGAATTGTTTCATGTCGCGGCAGACGTATCTAGAACGGGTGCCTCTGGACCGCGCGCCTCTGCGGGGGCACGTCACGAACCGAAGGATGCCATGAGCCTCGCGCCAGACCTTGTCGAACAGATCGCGCGCGCCCGCGCAGACCTGCGCATGGGCGTGGGCGTGGTGCTTACGGGCGCGGGGCGGGGGGCGCTGGTGCTGGCCGCCGAGACGCTGCGCCGTGAACGGCTGGAGGCCGTGACGGCGCTTGGCGCGGCCCCGAGCCTTGCGATCACGCGGCGCCGGGCCGAGACGCTCAAGGCGCGGGTCTATGACGAGGATCTCGCCCGCGTGCGCCTGCCCGCGGACGCCGATCTGGGCTGGATCCACGCCGTGGCGGATCCGGCCGACGATCTCGCCCGCCCGATGAAGGGCCCCCTCGTGTCCGAGCGGGGCGGCGACGCGGCGATGCACCGCACAGCGCTGCGGCTGGTGAAATCGGCCCATCTGCTTCCCGCCGCACTGGTGGCGGATCTCGCCGATCCGCAGGCGTTCGCCGCCGCGCACGGGCTGACGCTGCTGCCCGCCGGGCTCGCCGATCCGGTGCTCGCCGCGGTCAGCCCGCTTCACACGGTGGCGCAGGCGCGCCTGCCGGTGGAGGCCGCGGGTGCCGGGCGGCTCCACGTCTTCCGGCCCGAGGACGGCAGCGAGGAGCACTACGCCTTCGAGATCGGCAAGCCCCACCGCGATCGCCCCGTGCTCGCCCGGCTTCACTCGGCCTGTTTCACCGGCGACGTGCTGGGCAGCCTCAAATGCGATTGCGGCGCGCAGTTGCGCGGCGCGCTCGCCCAGATGGGCGCGGAGGGCGCGGGCGTGCTTCTCTACCTCAACCAGGAGGGGCGCGGCATCGGCCTGGCCAACAAGATGCGCGCCTATTCCCTGCAGGACCAGGGTTTCGACACGGTGGAGGCCAACCACCGGCTGGGCTTCGAGGACGACGAGCGCGACTTTCGCATCGGCTCGGACATCCTGCGGCGCATGGGTTTCACGGAGGTGCGGCTGATGACGAACAACCCCGCGAAGCTGCACATGATGGAGGCCTGCGGCCTTACCGTTGCCGAGCGCGTGCCGCTCAGCGTCGGCCGCCGGGCCGAGAACGAGGGCTACCTCGCCACGAAGGCCGCGAAATCGGGGCACCTGCTGTGACGGGCGACGCAGGGGACATGGTGCTGACACCGCGCGGGCTGCGCTTTCGCGGGCGGCTCTACCCCTGCGCGATCGGCCGGACCGGCGTCACGGGGGCCAAGCGCGAGGGGGACGGCGCCACCCCGCGCGGCACCCACCGGATCGTGGGGATGCTCTACCGCCCGGACCGGATGGCGCCGCCCGCCGACTGGGCGGTGCCGATCAGGCCGGGCGATCTGTGGTCCGACGACCCGCGCCACGAGGATTACAACCTCATGGTCCGCGCGCCCTATCCCTGGAGCCACGAGGCGCTCCGCCGGCCCGATCCGCTTTACGATCTGGTGCTGGTCACCGACTGGAACTGGCCGCGGGCCGAACGCGGCCGCGGATCATGCATCTTCATCCACCAGTGGCGGCGACCGGGCTATCCCACGGCGGGCTGCGTCGCGCTGCGGCGCGATCACCTGCGCGAGGTCGCGGCGCGGATCGGCCACGACACGCGGCTGATCGTGCCCTGACGCTCAGGCCCCTTCGTCGCGCGCCCCGAAGATCGCGCTGCCCACGCGCACATGGGTCGCGCCGAAGGAAATCGCCTTCTCGAAATCGTCGCTCATCCCCATGGAGAGGCCCGCGAGGCCGTTGCGCTCCGCGATCTTGGCCAGAAGCGCGAAGTGCAGGCTCGGCTCCTCCTCGACCGGCGGGATGCACATCAGCCCCTCGACCGGCAGGTCGAGCCCGCGGCATTCGGCGATGAAACCGTCCGCCTCGGCGGGCGGGATGCCGGCCTTCTGCGGCTCTTCGCCGGTGTTGACCTGCACGAAAAGCTTCGGGCAGTGGCCGATCTCCTGCGCGAGGCGCGCGAGTGTCCGCGCGAGCTTCGGCCGGTCCACCGAGTGGATCGCCTGCACAAGCTCCATCGCCTGGCGCGCCTTGTTGGTCTGCAAGGGCCCGACCAGGTGCACCTCCACCCCGTCGTAGCGCTCGCGGAAGGCGGGCCACTTCTCCGCGGCCTCCTGCACGCGGTTCTCGCCGAAGACGCGGTGCCCGGCCTCCAGAACCGCCTCCACACGCTCCAGCGGCTGCTTCTTCGACACGGCGACCAGCGTGACGGAGCCGTCGTCGCGGCCCGCGGCGAATTCCGCGGCGGCGATTCGCTCCCGGATGTCCTGCAATCCGCTCATGCCGTCCTTTCCCATTCCTCGAGGAAGGGCGCGAGCTCCGCCTCGTAGCGCCGCCACGCCTCGGCGGAGCTCTTGTAGATCGGCTGGCGCACCTGATGAAGCGACAGCGTCTTCACCGAGCCGGCCGCCTTGTGGAAATCGAGACAGCCCGGCTCCCAGTCGAGCCCGGCCGCGGCGACGAGGGCGCGCGCCTGCGGCTCGGGATCGGAGACCAGATCCTCGTAGCCGACCTCGTGGATCACGCCGGGCAGGCGCGCCTTCCACGCCTCGAGGATGCGCCCGTAAAGACGCATGTAGCGGGCGATGTCGCGCAGATCGTTGGAATAGCGGTGGGTGCCGCCCTGGAAGTGATTCTTGTAGATCGAGAGCGCCACGTCGCGCGGATCGCGCCGCACCGCCACGAAGCGCGCGCCAGGAAGCACGCGCGCGAGATAGCCGACAAGCTGGAAGGTCTGGATCGACTTGTCGGTCACGCGCGCGTCGAATCGCACCTCCGCGCGCACACGCGCCTCGTAGGCGGCCGCGAAATCGAGATGCGTGCGGGGATGGGCCTTCGACACGGGCGTGAAGGCGCGGCCGGCCTGGAAGCGGCGGTAGAATTCGTCGAGCGCGAGGCCCAGCTCGCCGCCGGCCTCCACGGTGGAATGGGCCGCCACGATCTGCTCGACCAGCGTGGTGCCCGAGCGCGGCAGCCCGATCACGAAGACGGGCCGGAAATCCTCTGCGGCGGCGGGCACCTTCGACAGATCGTCCATCGCGGCATGAAGCCGGTCGATCTCGACCGCGCGCTCGTCGAAATCGAAGGGAAACGCCCTGCGCTGCAACGCGTTGGCCGTGTCGAGATAGCCGAACACCCGGTCGTGGCGCTTGGTGTCCTCCATCACCTTGGCCAGCGCGAAGGCGAGCTGGCAGCGCGCGCCGTCGGTCAGGTCGTCGCGGGCATAGACCTGCTCCATCTCGGCGATCAGCGGGTCGCCGGGCGCGAGTTTCCGTGTCGCGCCGACCATGCGGTAAAGCTCCCCCTGCGCGGGGTTGTGGCGGATGGCGGTCATGAACTCGGCCTCCGCCGCGTCGAAATCGCCCATCTGCTGAAGAAGAAGCGCCTTGTCGGCGCGCGGCTTGGGCGCCTTGGGGCGGGCGGCGATCAGCCGGTCATAGGTCTTCAGCGCGGCCTCGGGGCGGCCCGCCGCCTCCTCGATCTGCGCCTGAAGGGCGAGCAGCGCGGGCTCGCCGGGTTTCAGCCGCCCGGCGGTCTTCAGGTGTTTCGCGGCGGCGTCGAGGTCGCGCTCGGCCAGGGCGATGCGGGCCAGGTGGTAATGCGGCTCCGGCGCGCGGGGCGCGGCGCGGGTCAGGTCGGCGTAAAGGCGCCGCGCCTCGGCCAGCCGGCCCTTGGCGTGAAGCGCGCCGGCCTTCGCGAAAGCGGCCTTGATCTGCTGGGGCGTGGGCGGGGGCATGGCGGGCTCCGTGGGTCGCCGCCAAGTAACACCCCGAGCGCGCAAAAGAAAAGAGCGGGCCGCGAGGGCCCGCTCTTCGGTAGTCGGGGATCGTGACGCTTAGAAGCTCATCGAGAGGCCGAGCGACCAGGTCTCCACGTCGTCACCAACCGCGCTGGGCACGTTGGTGTTGCCGTAGCCGGCCTGGGCCTGAAGGCCGCCACCGAGGTCGTACTGGGCGGCGAGGCCGAAGCCGTCGATGTTATCAGCACTGTCAAAGTTGGTCTGGCCGTAGTTGGCCTCGACCGACAGGTTGTTGAAGTCGTAACCCGCACCGATGGTCCAGCGCTCAGCATCACCGGTGACCGTGACCTGCTTCGCCTCGTCAATGCTAATGCTTTCGTAGTTTGCCGCCAACTTCAGACCGTTGTCAAAGCCGGCGCCGACGCTCAGGCCCCAGGCGGATTCAATGCCGAGAAAGGGCTGCGCCCCTGCAACAACCCGACCATTATTTTCGTCATGTGACATGAAGCCGGCGCCGAAGTCGAGGTCCACGCCCGTCAGTTCCAGGCCGTAGGAAACGCCGATGCCCCAGATCGGGTTGAGATCGTTCGCGCTGTCGTCCTGCTCGACCGAGATCGACGCGCCAAAGGCGCCCATGTCGTAGTCGAGGCGGGCGATCTGGTTGTCGTAGGCTCCATCGGCCCCGTTCGTGGTGTTGAAGCCGCCATGCGCGGTGTGATCGTCCGTCAGCGAGCCGCCCCAGGAGGCCTCGTCCACGCGCTGGTCGTAGGCGCCGTTGATCTCACCCATGGTGAAGGTGACGGGGCCCGAGGAGACGAACGCGAACTCGTTGTCGAAGCCCGGCGTGCCGTTGACACGGTCGTTGCCGTTGCTGTCGTCGATCTCGAACGACATGCCGAAGGAGATGCCGTTGTCGGTCTCGCCCACGGCGTCGATCTGGATGCCGATGTCGTTGTGCAGACGCGTCTTGTTCCGGTCGACAGGGTCAGTGATGGGACCCGAGCCGGTCGCGACATCGGGGAACCCGCTGCCGCCGGCGATACCGATTTCGGCGAAGCCCGAGATGGAGATGCCCAGGTCCTGGGCGGATGCCACGCCGGCCGAGGCGACCAGGGCGGTGGTGGCGAAGAGAACTTTCTTCATTTTTTCCCTCATGTGTTCAAGGATCGTCCCAATCCGGTGCCCCGGATGCGATGAGGGGTGAATGCACCCTGGGGGGGTCCGTTGGCAAGCGGTGGCGCCGGGCGCGGACCAACACGTCCCCAAGTGATGCGCGTTTGCCACAAGGCGTGTGCGTGACGCCGCGGCACCCGCAGGCCGCCCCGCCGCCCCCGCATCCGGGCCGCCGGAACGCTGCCGCCTTGTCGCGGCGCGGACGGGCGGTTAAGGAGACAAACGAGAGTTGTCAGGAGCGGCCCATGGCTATCTTCACCCCCCGGTTTCTGGTGCTCGCCGCGGCGGCGCTCGCCCTGACGGCCTGCGGGTCGCGGCAGGCGCCGGTGGAAACCCGCAGCCCGCAGGACATCATCGACGCGGAGCGGCAGCAGGGCGCGCGCCCCCGCTCCAGCATATGGGACGTGTTCCGGCGCAACAGCGACGAGCAGGTGACGCAGGTCAACCGCTACATCTGGCAGGCCTCCACCGACGTGCTGAACTTTCTTCCCGTGGACTCGGTCGATCCCTTCACCGGCGTGATCGTGACCGGATTCGGCACGCCGCCCGGCGGCGGTCGGGCCTATCGCGCGACGATCTACGTCTCGGACCCCGCGCTCGACGCGCGATCGCTGCGCGTGGCGCTTCAGACCCGCGACGGCCGGCCGGTCGCGACCGGCACGCAGCGCGCGGTGGAGGACGCGATTCTCGCCCGCGCACGCCAGCTTCGCCAGCGCGACGCGGGCTTCTGAGGCCCCTCAGGTCGCGGGCGCGCGGGGCGTGAGCCCGGCCAGCCCGTCCACCCAGGCGATCTGCCGCGGCAGGCACCGCGTGCGCAGGTCGTAGCCCTCGCGCACGGTGCGCCGCGCCGCCCGGCCCAGTCGCACGCGCAGCGCCGCGTCGTCGAGCAGCGCGTCGATCCGGTCCACGAGCCCCGCGCCGTCGAAGAAATCCACCAGGAGCCCCGTCTCGCCGTCGCGGATGACCTCGCGCACCGGCGCGGTGTCGCTGGCCACGATCGCGGCCTCCGCGCTCATCGCCTCCAGAAGCGACCAGCTCAGCACGAAGGGATAGGTCAGGTAGACATGCGCGCGACTCACCCGCAGGAGCGACAGGAACTGCGCGTAGGGCACCCGGCCCAGGAAATGCACGCGCGCCCAGTCGGCGTCGGGGATCTGCCCGCGCACCTCGTCGATGAAGATGCGTTTCCAGCTTTGCCCCTCGGGGGGGCGGGCCCCGTAACTCACGCCGTCGCCGCCGAGAATCGCCACATGCGCCCGCGGGCGGCGGCGCAGGAGTTCCGGCAGCGCGCGCATGAAGACGTGGTAGCCGCGATAGGGTTCGAGGTTGCGGTTGACGAAGGTCACGACCTCGTCCTCGCAGGTCAGCGCCCGGCCCTCGCCCAGATCCAGCCGCGCGGCGGGGTCGGGGGTCACCGCCTCGGTGTCGATCCCGTCATGGATCACCGTGATTCGGTCGCGGAACGTGTCCGGGAAGGTGTCGGCCTGAAAGCGCGTGGGGCTGACGCCCGCCTCCGCGATCTCGAAATGCAGGCGATTGTTGAGGTTCTTCATGCGCAGCCGCAGCGGGCCGCGGGCGCCCTCGGGGCTGGGAAACTCCGGGTCGAAATCGACATGCGGGTAGTCCGAGCGGTGGTAGAGCTCGCAAAAGAGGCCGAGCCGCGCATCCGGCCACACGTCCTTGAGGAAAAGGCTCTCGCCCCAGCCCGGATGGGCGAGGATCACGTCGGGCGCGAAGCCCTGCTCGCGCAGCGCCACCGCGCCGGCATGGCAGCCCTCGGCGCGGATGAGCTTGGTCTCGAAATCGGTGAGCCACGGATGCAGTCCCGGCGCGTTGCCGCGCTCGAGGCGATAGGGCAGCACGCGCACCCCGTGGAAGGTCGTGGGCGCCTTCACCTTCAGCGTCAGTGCCACCACCTCGTGCCCCGCCGCGACGAGCGCCGGGGCGAGGTGCTTGTACTGCCCCGGAAAGTTCTGGTGGATCACGAGTATCCGCAACGACCGCTCCGCACGCCTGCCCCCGGCCCCCCTCATAGCGGCGCGCGGCCCCCGCGCCAATGGCACGCGCGGCACTGGACGCCCGCCGCCCGCTCGCCTATCACCCGGCGCAATCCACACGCACAACGCCCGAGGACCGCGCCATGGCCCGCTACGCCCCCGCCGAGATCGAGCCGAAATGGCAGGCCGCCTGGGACGAGGCCGGCGCTTTCGCCGCCACGGCCGATCCCGCGCGGCCGAAATACTACGTGCTCGAGATGTTCCCCTATCCGTCGGGGCGCATCCATATCGGGCATGTGCGCAACTACACGATGGGCGACGTGGTGGCGCGCTACAAGCGCGCGCAGGGCTTCAACGTGCTGCACCCGATGGGATGGGACGCCTTCGGCATGCCCGCAGAGAACGCGGCGATGGCGAGCGGGGGCCACCCGAAGGACTGGACCTACGGCAACATCGCCGACATGCGCGGGCAGATGAAGCCCCTGGGCCTTTCCATCGACTGGAGCCGGGAATTCGCCACCTGCGACCCCGAGTATTACGGCCAGCAGCAGGCGCTTTTCCTCGACTTCCTGGAAAAGGGCCTCGTCTACCGCAAGGCGGCGGTGGTGAACTGGGATCCCGTCGACATGACCGTGCTCGCCAACGAGCAGGTGATCGACGGCAAGGGCTGGCGCTCGGGCGCGGCGGTCGAGCGGCGCGAGCTGGTGCAGTGGTTCTTCCGTATCTCGGACTATTCCGAGGAACTGCTGGAGGCGCTGGAGACGCTCGACGACTGGCCCGCCAAGGTGAAGACCATGCAGGCCAACTGGATCGGCAAGAGCCGCGGCCTGCAGTTCTCCTTTTCGCTGGTGGACGGGATCGAGGGGCACGACCGGGTGGAGGTCTATACCACCCGGCCCGACACGCTTCTCGGCGCGAGCTTCGTCGCCGTCTCGCCCGATCATCCGCTGGCGCGATCGCTCGAACGCCACGACGACGGCATCGCCGCCTTCAACGCCGAGTGCCGGCGGATGGGCACCTCGGAGGAGGAGCTCGAGACCGCCGAGAAGAAGGGCCACGACACCGGCTTGCGGGTGCGGCACCCCTTCGACACCAGCTGGGAGCTGCCGGTCTGGATCGCCAACTTCATCCTGATGGACTACGGCACCGGCGCGATCTTCGGCTGCCCGGCGCATGACCAGCGCGACCTCGACTTCGCGCGGAAATACGACCTGCCGGTGATTTCCACCTTCGCGCCGTTGGAGGATGACGGCCAGCCGCTCGCAGAGGATGGCGGGCCCGCCTTCGTGCCGCCGAAGTCCGAGCGCGTGATCTACATCCGCGGCTTCGCCGGCGAGACCGAGCAGACCGGCGAGGAGGCCGTGGAGGCCGCGATCCGCTTCTGCGAGGAGAACGGCGTCGGCCGGGGCGTGACCAAGTATCGCCTGCGCGACTGGGGCCTCTCGCGCCAGCGCT
This sequence comes from Rhodosalinus sp. K401, assembly GCF_041365735.1. Lineage (NCBI taxonomy): Bacteria > Pseudomonadati > Pseudomonadota > Alphaproteobacteria > Rhodobacterales > Paracoccaceae > Rhodosalinus > Rhodosalinus sp. K401. The sequence continues at coordinate 39,843 of NZ_JBGFSI010000004.1, forward strand.
ACTGGGGCTGCCCGATCCCCGTGGTCCACTGCGACGATTGCGGCGTGGTGCCGGAGAAGAAGGAGAACCTGCCGGTCCTCCTCCCCTACGACGAGGACGGCACACCGATCGACTTCTCGGTGCCCGGCAACCCGCTCGACCGGCACCCGAGCTGGGCGCACACCGACTGCCCCGCCTGCGGCAAGCGCGCGCGGCGCGAGACCGACACGATGGACACTTTCGTGGACAGCTCCTGGTATTACGCGCGCTTCACCGCGCCCCATGCCGAGACGCCCACGGACCCCGAGGAAGCCGCCTACTGGATGAACGTGGACCAGTATATCGGCGGCATCGAGCACGCGATCCTGCACCTGCTCTATTCCCGCTTCTTCGCCCGCGCGATGCACATCTGCGGCCACCTGCCCGAGAAGTCGAAGGAACCCTTCGAGGCGCTCTTCACCCAGGGCATGGTGACCCACGCGATCTACCAGACCCGCGACGCCGAGGGGCGGCCCGTCTATCACTTCCCCGAGGAGGTCGAGACCCGCGACGGCACGACGGTCCTGAAGGAGACGGGCGCGCCCGTCGAGATCGTCGCCTCCGCCAAGATGTCGAAATCCAAGAAGAACGTGGTGGACCCGGTCTCGATCATCGCCGCCTTCGGCGCCGACACGGTGCGCTGGTTCGTCCTGTCGGACAGCCCGCCCGAGCGCGACGTTGAATGGACGGCCTCCGGCGCGGAGGCCGCGCACAAGCACCTCGCCCGCGTCCACCGGATCGTCGCCGAGATCGCCGGCCTGCCGGACGAGGCCGGCCAGCCGGAAGAGGACGAGGCGCTTCTGCGCGAGATGCACAAGACCATCCACGACGTCACGCAGGGGGTGGAAAGCTTCGGCTTCAACGCCGCGATCGCCCGGCTCTACGCCTTCACCGCGACGCTCTCGAAATCGGCCGCGGGGGGCGGCGCGAAACGGCAGGCCGCCGCGGCGCTCGCGCAGCTCATGTCGCCGATGACCCCGCATCTGTCCGAGGAGCTCTGGGCGCTTCTGGGCCGCGAGGGCCTCGTCATCGACGCGCCCTGGCCCGAGGCCGACGAAACCATGCTGGTGGAGGACACCGTCACCCTGCCGGTGCAGGTCAACGGCAAGCGCCGGGCCGAGATCACCGTGCCGCGCGACCTCGGCAAGGAAGACGTCGAAAAGGCGGCCCTCGCCACCGATGCGGTGGCAAAGGCGCTCGAGGGCGCCGCGCCGCGCAAGGTCATCGTCGTGCCGGGGCGGATCGTGAATGTCGTGGTCTGATCGCCGCAGCTTCGTTCTGGCGGCCTGCGCGGCGGCGCTGGCGGGCTGCGGCTTCACGCCGGTCTACGCCCCGGGCGGGGGCGCATCCCGGCTTCAGGGGCAGGTCGCCTTCTCCGCCCCCGGAACACGGGCGGGATTCGACCTGCGCGCGCGGCTCGAAGAGCGTCTCGGGGCCGCGACGGCGGGCCGCTACGCGCTCGATGTCGTGCCCTCCGTCAGATCCGAGGGGCTCGGCTCCACGCGCGACGGGCGCACCTCGCGTTTCCAGCTCTTGGGCCGCGCGGCCTACACGCTCTCCGACGCGGAGGGGGGCACGGTGCTGGCCGAGGGCGAGGTCGACGGCTTCACCGGCTACTCCACCACCGGAAGCATCGTGGCCACCGAGGCCGCACGACGGGACGCGGAAACGCGGCTGATGGGGCTGCTCGCCGACCGGATCGTGGACCGGCTGCTTCTGGCGGCGCCGGATCTTTCCTGAGCCCGCGATGAAGCTTTCGCCCCGCGACGCGCCCCGCTACTTCGCCCGGCCCGACCCGAACGCCGCGGGGCTTCTGATCCACGGGACGGACACCATGCGCATCGCGCTTCGCCGGCAGGAGGTGATCGCGGCGCTCGTCGGACCCGAGGGCGAGACCGAGATGCGGCTGACGCGCATCGCCGCCGCGGACCTGCGCCGCGACCCGGCGCGTCTGCTCGACGCGGTGAAGGCGCAGGGCTTCTTTCCAGGCCCGCGCGTCGCCTTCGTGGAAGAGGCGGGCGACGGCCTCGCCGACACGATCGCCACCGCCCTGGGCGAATGGCGGCCGGGCGACGCGCAGATCGTCGTCACCGCCGGCTCGCTCAACGCGCGGTCGAAGCTCCGCAAGCTGTTCGAAGGTCACGGGTCGGCCTACGCAGCCGGCGTCTACGACGAGCCCATGGGCCGCGCCGAGATCGAGGCGGAACTGGACCGCGCCGGTCTTTCGGACATCCCGCGCGACGCCGGCGAGGCGCTCGCCGCGCTCGCCAGACAGATCGAGCCGGGCGACTTTCGCCAGACGCTGGAAAAGCTCGTGCTCTACAAGATGTCCGACGACACGCCGCTCGGCCCCGCCGATGTCGCGGCCCTGGCACCCGCCTCCACCGAGGCGGACATGGACGACGCCGTGCATGCCGCGGCCGAGGGGCGCGACGGCGAGATCGGCCCGATCATGCAGCGCCTCGCGGCGNGCTCGCCAGACAGATCGAGCCGGGCGACTTTCGCCAGACGCTGGAAAAGCTCGTGCTCTACAAGATGTCCGACGACACGCCGCTCGGCCCCGCCGATGTCGCGGCCCTGGCACCCGCCTCCACCGAGGCGGACATGGACGACGCCGTGCATGCCGCGGCCGAGGGGCGCGACGGCGAGATCGGCCCGATCATGCAGCGCCTCGCGGCGCAGGGCGCGACGCCCGTTGGCCTCGTGATCGCGGCGGCGCGCCATTTCCGGGCGCTCTATGCCATCGCCTCCGCCCCGGGCGGACCGTCCGAGGGGGCGGCGCGGCTGCGGCCGCCGGTCTTCGGCCCGCGCCGCGACCGCATGGTCCGGCAGGCCCAGCGATGGGGCGCGCCGCGGCTCGACGAGGGGCTCGGCATGATCGTGGACACCGACCTCGCGCTGCGCTCGGCGGGGCAGACCGCCCCCGCCATGGCGCTGGTGGAACGTCTCCTGATTCGTCTCGCCCGGCTGGGGGCGCGCTAGGGCGTGGCGCGCGCCGCCGCCGCCGCGCGCCCGGCCCAGCGCCCCGTGGAAAGGCAGGCGGTCAGCAGGTAGCCGCCCGTCGGCGCCTCCCAGTCGAGCATCTCGCCCGCGCACCAGACCCCGGGCACATCGCGCAGCTGAAGCCCCGAATCGAGCCCCTCCCAGCGCACGCCGCCCGCGGTCGAGATCGCCTCGTCGAGGGCCGCGAGCCCGGCATGGGCCACGGGCAGCGCCTTGACGAGCAGCGCAAGCGCCCCGGGCGCGGCCGGCAGCGGCCGCGCGAACTCCATCAGTAGCGCCTGGCGCACGGGATCCAGCCGCAGCGCGCGGCGGAGATGGTTGGAGAGACTCGCCTTGCCCCGCGGGCGGGCGAGCCGCCGGGCCACCTCGGCCTCGGTGAGGTCGGGCGCGAGATCCAGGAAGAGCGGCGCGCCCGCGCGAAGTTCCGGTGTCAGCGGATAGAGCCCGCCGCCCTCGAGCCCGCGCGCGGAGATCACTGCCTCGCCGCGCACCCGCCGGCCGCCCGCAAGAAGTGCGAGCGGCTTCGCGGGCCGTCCGAAATGCCGCGCCATGTGCGCCGACCACGCCACCCGAAGCGCGGCGTTCGATGGCGCGAAGGGCGCGATCGGCACGCCCCGCGCGGCGAGCCACGGGGCCCAGGCCCCGTCCGAGCCGAGCCGCGCCCAGCTCGCCCCGCCCAGCGCCAGAACCGTGCGACCGGCCTCGATCAGGCGCGGCCCGCCGGGCGTCTCGAAGCGGAGCGCCGCGCCCTCCCAGCCCGTCCAGCGCCAGCGCACGCGGCGCGCGACACCGAGCCCGTCGAGCCGGGCGAGCCAGGCGCGCAGGAGCGGCGAGGCCTTCATCGCCTCCGGAAAGACGCGCCCGGAGGAGCCGGTGAAGAGCGGCTGGCCGAGCCCCTCGGCCCAGCGCATGACCTCCTCGGGGCCGAAGGCCTCCAGCATCGGGCGCAGCGGATCCGCCGCGGCGCCGTAGGCGGCGAGGACGCGCGGGCGGGCTTCGGCCTTGGTGAGATTGAGGCCGGACTTGCCGGCCATCAGGAACTTCCGGGCGACCGAGGGCTTCGCCTCGACGACCAGCACGGCGCGGCCTGCGCGGGCGAGTTCCTCGGCCGCCATCAGCCCCGCCGGCCCCGCACCCACCACCAGCGCCTCGATCCGCTCCATCGCGTCCTTGCCCTTTCCGCGGCGCGGACCATGCTCTGCGCCGATGACCGACACCGCGCCCGATCCCGTCTGCCCGCTCTGCGGCCGCCCGATCCCGCCGGGCGCGCGGCAAAGCCTGCACCACCTCGTGCCGAAGCTGAAGGGCGGCAAGGGCGGGCCCACGGTGCTTCTGCACCAGATCTGCCACAACGAGATCCACGCCACGCTGACCGAGGCCGAACTGGCGCGGGACTTTCACACCGTCGAGGCGCTGCGCGCGCATCCCCGTCTGGCGCGGTTCATCGGCTGGGTGTCGAAGCGCCCGCCGGACTTCCACTCGCGTTCGCCGGGCGCGCGCCGTCTGCGACGGCGGCGCTAGCGGCAGAGCTCCTTGATGGCGCGGGCATGCTCGGGCGCGGCGGCGAGCGTGTCCGCGGCGAGGGTATGCGCCGCGTCCATGAGGTCATCGGCGGGCAGGACACGATCGACGAGCCCGAAGGCCAGCGCCTCGTCCGCCCCGATCTTCGCGCCGCCCATGAGCAGCAGCTTCGCCCGCGCCGGCCCCACCAGCGCGGCGAGCCGCCCGGGATCGGAGGGCTGGGGCAGGAAGCCGAGCTTCATCACCGGGTAGAAGAATTTCGCCTCGGGCGCGGCGAGGCGCAGGTCGCAGGCCAGCGCCATGCCGAAGGCGCCGCCCGCAAGCGTGCCGTTGAGCGCGGCGATCGAAAGGCCCGGAAAGCCCGCGACGGCGGCCGAAAGCCGCTCCCACACCGGGGAGGTGGCAAGCCCCGCGCGCGCCTCCTCGAGGTCCGCCCCCGCCGAAAAGACGCCGCCTGCGCCGGTCAGGACGAGCGCCCGCGCGCCTTCCGCGCTCGCGCTCTCGGCGAATTCGGCGAGATCCTGGAGCATTTCCAGGGTCAGCGAATTGGCCTTTTCCGGCCGGTCGATCACGGCGGTCCAGAGCCCGCCCTCGCGCGTCACCCGGATCATGAAAGACCCACCTTCGCGCGGATGTCGGGATCGCGGAGGCTGATCTCCTCGCCGATCCAGGGGTCGGCCTCGGCCCTGCACATCCACACCAGCGCGCGGGCGGGCCATTCGGGGGGGATGTGCTCGGACCAGTCGAGCGCGCTCACGGGATTGATCCCGCTCGCCTTGATCTCGCGCTGCATCTCGGTCGCCACCGTGCCGGGGCTGAGGCCCATGGCGCGGATGCCGTGGGCGCGGCCCTCGGTGTCGGCGCAGCGGGTCAGCATCGCGGCGCCCGCCTTCGAGGCGCAATAATGGCTCCAGCCTTCCAGCGGGCTGTGCGCCGCGCCCGAGCTGACCGTCAGGATCGTGCCACCGCCCGCCTCGATCATCACCGGCATCGCGGCGCGCATCCCATGGAAGACGCCGTTGAGGTTGATGGCGACGGCCTGCGCCCAGGCGTCCGGGTCGGCATCGGCCAGGGGCGAGATGGGCTCGATCACCCCGGCGTTGTTCACCAGCACGTCGAGCCGCCCGAAGGCCTGCAGGCAGGCGCCCACCGCGGCCTCCACCTCGAGGTAGCGCGCGACGTTGCAGGGCACCGCGATGGCATCGGGGCCGATCTCTCCGGCCAGTTCGGCGATGTCCCGCTCGCTCCGCGCGAGAAGCGCCACCTTCGCGCCCTCGGCAGCGAAGGCGCGCGCCGCGGCCGCGCCGATGCCCCGGCTCGCCCCGGTGACCATGACCACCTTTCCGTCCAGTCCGCCCATGCCTCGCCTCCCTGCCGCGATGTCGCGCTTCCGTCGTACCGGGGTGATACGGCTGCCCCCGGCAGACGTCCACCCCGAGGCTTCGGGCTTGACCTGCCGCCCGCGCGGGAGGACGCTCGGGCCGAACGATACGCATGAAAGGCCGAACCATGAGCTGGAACACCTTGCGCGGCGGCCTCGCCGCCGTCATCGCCCTCGCCGCCGGCGGCGCGAGCGCCGACGTCACCGCCCGGCAGGTCTGGGACGACATGCGCGGCTACCTGGAGGGTATGGGATACAGCGTCACGGCGAGCGATTCGGCGGCCGGCGACACGCTGACGGTGCGCGACATCTCGCTTGCCCGCGCCCTGCCGGACGACGAAGGCTCGGTGGATGTGACGGTGCCCGAGATCCGCTTCACCGAGAACGGTGACGGCACGGTCAGCATCCGCTACCCCGAGACCCTGCCCGTCGCGATCTCGGCCCGGCCCGAGGACGAGCCGCCCGCCGACTTCCGCCTCGACCTGACCCAGTCGGGCCTCGAGATCGTCGTCTCGGGCGATCCGGAGGACAGCCTGCGCTACGACTACGGCGCCGCGCAGCTGGGCATCGCGCTCGCCGATCTTGTGGTGGACGGACAGCCCGTTCCGCCCGGGGACGCCCGCGCGGCGCTGACGGTCACCGGGCTTGACGGAACGGCCACGGTGGGCAGCGGGCCGCTGCGTGCCATCGAGCAGAGCGCCTCGATGGAGCGGCTCGACTACGACGTCGATTTCGTCGACCCCGAGGGCGACGACGGGCGCGTGACGCTCAAGGGCAGCATGAACGCGCTGGAGTCGCGGACCTCCGCGCGCATCCCCGAACGCGCGGACCTCGACGACATGGCCGCGGCGCTCGACGAGGGGTATGCCCTGGAAAGCAGCCTCTCCTACTCGGGCGGACAGGCCGACTTCTCCGCCGAGGAGGACGGGCAGACCCTCACCGGCTCCACCCGGGCGACGCAAGGCGGCGTCGCGTTGGCCATCGACGCCGAACGGCTGTCCTACGATCTGACGGGCGAGGGCACCGATGTGACGCTCGAGGGCGACGAACTGCCCTTCCCGGTGTCCTTCCAGATGGCCCGGACCGTCATGTCCTTCGTCGTGCCGCTCACCCCGTCCGACGAGCCGCGCGCCTTCTCGCTCGGTCTCACGCTCGGCGATTTCACGATGTCCGACAATCTCTGGAACATCTTCGACCCGGGCGCGATGCTGCCCCGCGATCCGGCCACGCTCTCGCTCGACGTGGACGGGCTCGCCCGCGTCCTGGTGAACGTCTTCGACCCCGACGTCATGGAAAGCGCGGACGAGCCCGCGCAGCTGGAGGCGATGACGCTGAACAGCCTGGAACTGCGCGCGGCAGGCGCCGAACTGACGGGCGAGGGCGCCTTCACCTTCGACAACAGCGACACGGCCACCTTCAACGGCATGCCGCACCCCACCGGGTCGATCGACCTGCGCCTCGCGGGCGCCAACGCGCTGCTCGACACGCTGGTGAGCATGGGCCTGCTGCCGGAGGAACAGGCGATGGGCGCGCGGATGATGATGAGCATGTTCGCGGTGCCGGCGGGCGACGACGTCCTGCGCTCGAACATCGCCATCAACGGCGAGGGGCAGATCCTCGCCAACGGCCAGCGTATCCAGTAGCGCCGGCGCACGGGGCCGTGCCGCGCCGGCCGGGGGTCCGGTCGGCGCGGACGGTTTCGCGACCCCGGCGGGCACGCCCCGCTTGCGAAGCGGCGGGGCGAGGTCTACCTCACGGGCTCACAGCCGAGGAGACCGCCCATGCCCACCCCGAGCCCCGACACGCTCTCCGCCCAGCTTCTCGACGCCGCGCGCAGGGCGGGCGCCGAAAGCGCGGACGCGATGGTGCTGGCCGACCGCTCGGTGACCGTCGAGGTGCGCGGCGGCGCGCTGGAACAGGCGGAGCGGGCGGAAGGGATCGACCTCGGCCTAAGGGTCATGCTGGGCCGCCGCCAAGCCTGCGTGTCCGCCTCCGATCCCCGCGCGGAAACCATCGCCGAGATGGCGGAACGCGCCGTGGCGATGGCGCGCGAGGCGCCGGAGGATCCCCATGCCGGCCTCGCCGATGCGGCGCAGCTTGCCGAGGATCGCTCGGCGGCGGCGCTCGACCTGGCCGATCCCGCCCCCGAACCCGCGCCCGACGCGCTGCAGCAGGACGCGGCCCGCGCCGAGGCCGCCGCCCTGGCGGTCGAGGGCGTCAGCCAGGTGCAGGCCGCCTCGGCCTCCTGGGGCGCGCGCGAGATGCATCTCGCGGCCAGCAACGGATTTTCCGGCGGCTACCGGCGCACCAGCCGGTCGCTGTCCTGCGTGGCGATCGCCGGCGAGGGGCTCGGCATGGAACGCGACTACGACGGCGACGGCCGGGTCTACCAGTCGGACCTGCGCGACGCAGACGAGATCGGCCGCACCGCCGGCGAACGCGCGGTGGAGCGGCTGGGCGCGCGCCGCCCGCGCACCGGCGCCTACCCGGTGGTCTTCGACGAGCGGATCGCCGCCTCGCTGGTCGGGCACCTTCTGTCGGCGATCAACGGCACCGCGGTGGCGCGCGGCGCGTCGTGGCTGCGCGACGCGCTGGGCGAGCAGGTCCTGCCCGAGGCCCTGTCGCTGATCGAGGATCCGCATCGCCCCCGCGTGCCGGGTTCGCGGCCCTTCGACGCCGAGGGGCTGTCGACCCGCCGCCGCGCCATCGTCGAGAACGGAAGGCTGACGGGCTGGACGCTCGACCTGGCCACCGCGCGAAAGCTCGGCATGGCCTCGACCGGCAACGCCGCGCGCGGCGTGTCCTCGCCGCCCTCGCCGACCAACTGGAACGTGGCCCTCACCCAGGGCACACGAAGCCGCGCGGAGCTTCTTGCCGAGATGGGGACGGGGCTCCTGGTGACCTCGATGATCGGCTCCACGATCAACCCGAACACCGGCGACTACTCGCGCGGGGCGTCCGGTTTCTGGGTGGAGAACGGCGAGATCGCCTGGCCGGTCAATGAATGCACGGTGGCGGGCAACCTGCGCGAGATGCTTCTGACCCTCGTGCCCGCCAACGACGCGCGGCCGTGGCTGTCGCGCGTCGTGCCCTCGCTTCTGGTCGAGGGGCTGACGCTTGCAGGAGAGTGACCTCGCCCTGCTCGTCCGCGCCGCCCGAACGGCTGGCGCGGTCGCGCTGCGCTTCCACGGCCCGACCGCGAAACGCTGGGACAAGCCGGAAAACGCGGGCCCGGTGACCGAGGCCGACATCGCCGTGAACGCCGCGCTCGCCGAGATCCTTCGTCCGGCGCGGCCCGACTATGGCTGGCTGAGCGAGGAGGACGAGGACGCCCCGGATCGGCTGGCCGCCGAGCGATGCTTCGTCCTCGACCCCATCGACGGAACCACCGGCTTCATCGAGGGATCCTCGAGCTGGTCGCTCTCGCTCGCGGTGGCGGCGGGGGGCGCGATCAGCGCAGCCGTGGTCTATCTTCCTGCCCATGACCTGCTCTACAGCGCCGAGGCGGGCGGCGGCGCCTGGCTGAACGGCGCACGGCTCTCGGCCTCCGCCCGGCAGGAGATCGACGGCGCGAACGTGCTGGCGACCCGGTACGCGCTCGATGACCGGAACTGGCCGGGGGGGCGCCCGGACTTCGAGCGCCATCACCGGCCCTCGCTCGCCTACCGCCTCGCGCTGGTGGCGGAGGGGCGGTTTGACGCCATGCTGACGCTGCGCGAAAGCTGGGACTGGGACATCGCCGCCGGGCTGCTGCTTTGCGTCGAGGCCGGGGCGGTCGTGACCGACCGGCACGGCGGCACCCCGCGCTTCAACACCGATCCGCCGCGCACCGCCGGCGTGGTGGCCGCCCCGCCGCAGCTTCACGCGCCGCTGATCGAGGCGCTTCGGGGCGGCGGGGGCTGACCGGCCCGCGCGGCGCGCTGAAGGGCCGAAAGCGCCTCCATCGCCTCGTCCGCATGGATCTCCGGCACGAAAAGATGATCGTGGTGGAAGGCCGCGACCACGTTGCAGGCGATGCCGCGCGCGGCGAGCGCCTCTGACACGGCAGCAGTGAGGCCCACGCCGTCGAGCGCGGAGTGCACGGTAAGCGTGATCCGCCGCATCGCGGGACCGTCGGGAAAGCCCATGTCCCGCGCCTCGGCCACCGCAAGCACGAGCGAAAGCCCCTCATCCTCCCGAAAGGTCGCGAGCGCCCGCGCCGCGGCCTCGGCGGCGCGGGCGGGATCCGCGCAGGTGCAGAAGCGATAGGTCGCGGGATCGAGCGCGGGCTCCATCGCCGCGATCATCGCGCGCGTGTCGCGCACGGGTTGACCCGGGGCGCTCATGCCCGACCCGCCTTGACCGGGCGCCCCCATCGCGTAGGGTCGCGCCGGTCCGGCCCACAGCGAAAGGGAACAGCCATGGCGCAGCGACTGCATCTGGTCTTCGGCGGCGAGCTGGTCGATCCCACCAGCACGAAGTTCAAGAACGTCGACGACATCCACATGGTCGGCATCTTTCCCGATTACCAGAGCGCCTACAACGCCTGGAAGGCCGAGGCGCAGCGCACGGTGGACAACGCCCACACCCGCTACTTCATCGCCCACCTGCACCGCCTGCGCGACGAGGCCGCGGAGGCCTCGCCCACCGAGGAACTCGACAGCTGAGACCCGCCCCCGGCCTCGCCGCCTACCTGGCCCTGACCCGCAAGCCGCTGCGCGGGGCGGCGGCGGAGACCGAAGCGCGCCCCGGGGAGGAAATTGTCTGGCTGCACCTGGGACGCCATGCGCGGCCGCGCGGGCTGGTCCAGCTCGGGCAGCGGATCGCGGCGCAGCGGCCAGGTCTCGCGCTGCTCTTCACCAGTGCGGACGACGCCCGGCCGGACACGCTGCCCGGCGAGGCCATCTGGCGACGCGTGCCGGACGAGAACAGCGCCGCGGCCGAGGCCTTCCTCGCCCACTGGCGTCCCGATTGCGGCATCTGGGGCGGGGGCGCCGTCAGGCCCGCGCTTCTGGCCTGCGCGGCACGGGCGGGCGTGCCCCTTCTGATGGTGGACGCCGAAGAGACGGGCCTTTCCCGGCGGCCGGTCCGGTTCCTGCCGCGCGTGGTGCCGGCGACCCTCGCCTTTTTCACCGCCTGCTTCGCGCGCACCGGTGCCGCCGGGCGGCGGCTGGAGCGTCTCGGCGTTCCCGAAAGCGAGATCACGGTGACGGGCCCGCTGCAGGAGGCCGGCGCGGCGCTGCCCTGCGACCTTCGCATGCTCGAGCGCCTCGGCGAGGCGCTGGCGGGGCGGCCGGTCTGGCTCGCCGCCCATGTCCAGCCCACCGAAATGCGAACCGTGCTGCGCGCCCATCGTGCGGCGGCACGCCTGTCGCACAGGCTTCTGCTCGTGCTGGCGCCGGCGGAGCGGACCGTCACCCCCGAGGTCACCGCGGCGATGGCCACGGCGGCGGGGCTTTCCGTGGCACGGATGCGGGACGGGCCGCCCCAGGACCGGACTCAGGTGCTCGTCTCGGAGGGCCCGGGCGATCTCGGCTTGCTCTACCGCCTCGCCCCGGTCACCTTCATGGGAAGCTCCATCGAAACGGAGCGCGGCGGCGAGGATCCCTTCGCGCCGGCCGCGCTTGGCTCTGCGGTGATTCACGGGCCGAACGTGCGCCGCCACATCGACGCCTACGCGCGGCTCGACGCGGCGGCGGCGGCGCTTCGGATCGCGGATGCCGACGGCCTCGCCGCGGCGCTGGCGCAGCTTCTGGCGCCGGACCGCGCCGCGGCGATGGCCGAGGCCGCCTGGAGCGTCGCCTCCGAAGGGGCAGAGGCCACGGACCGTATCGTGGACCTCGTGCTCGACACGCTCGACCTGGGAAGGCTCACCTGATGCGCGCCCCTGCCTTCTGGTTCACTCCGCCCGACCGCCCGGACTGGCGCGCGCGCCTGCTCGCGCCTCTCGGGGCGCTGACGGCGCGGGCCACGGCGCGGCGCGTGGCCAGGGGGCCCGGCGCGCGGCCCGGCGCGCCGGTGATCTGCGTGGGCAACCTCAATGCCGGCGGCACGGGCAAGACGCCCACCGTCATGGCGCTCGTGCAGCGCCTCGCGGCGCAGGGCGTTGCGGCGCATGTCGTCTCGCGCGGTCACGGCGGGCGGCTTGAAGGCCCCGTGCGGGTGGACCCGCGCCGCCACGACGCCGCGGATGTGGGCGACGAGCCGCTGCTGCTGTCGGCCTTCGGCCCGGTCTGGGTGGCGCGGGACCGCGCCGCCGGCGCGCGCGCCGCCGCGGCGGCGGGGGCCGAGGCGATCGTTCTCGACGACGGGTTCCAGAACCCGGCGCTGGCCAAGGACCTCTCGATCGTGGTGGTGGACGCGGCGCTCGGCTTCGGCAACGGGCGCTGCCTTCCCGCCGGACCGCTGCGCGAGCCGGTGGAGGCGGGGCTGGCGCGCGCCGACATGCTGCTGTCCATCGGGGCGCCGCCCGCCCAGCGCGCCTTCGACGCGACATGGGGCGGGGCGATCCGCGTGCCGCATCTTCGCGGCCATCTCGCCACGCTCCAGACCGGCATGGACTGGACCGGCGCGCGGCTTCTCGCCTTCGCGGGGATCGGCCATCCGGAGAAGTTCTTCGCGACGCTTAAGGGTCTCGGCGCGGAGCTCACCCGCGCCGAGGCGCTCCAGGATCACCAGCCGCTGACGCCCGCGCTGCTGGCCCGGCTGGAGCGGGAGGCGGCGGCCCTCGGCGCGCAGCTCGTCACCACAGAGAAGGACGCGGTGCGCCTTCCGGCCGCCTTCCGGCCGAAGGTCCTGACCCTGCCGGTGCGCCTCGAACTGGTGGACTGGTCGCCGCTCGACGCCGCGCTCGCGGGCGTTGTGGAGACCGCGGAAGGCTAGGCCGTGCCGTCGTCCTCGCCGAGCTTCGGGGACGGGCGGCGCAGCGTGAGATCCGAATCCGAGAAAGCGAAGGGCGAGCGCACGCCCGGCACCCCGTCGAGGGTCACCTGCATGCCCCGGTGCCGCACCTGCGGGTCGGCGAAGACCTCGGCCATGTCGTTGATCGGTCCCGCCGGCACGCCCTCGGCCTCGCAGGCGGACAGAAGCGCGGCCTTGGACCAGCCCCGCGTCTGCGCCTCGAGCCGCGCGGAAAGCAGATCGCGGCGTTGCACCCGGTCGGCGTTGGTCGCGAACTCCGCCGCCTCGCCGAGGTGGTCAGCGCCCAGAAGCCCGCAGAGCCGGCGATACTGCGCGTCGTTGCCGGTGGCGATGATGATGTGGCCGTCCGCGCAGGCGAAAACCTGGTAGGGCGCGAGATTCGGGTGGAAATTGCCCGTGCGCGCGGGCGGCGTTCCGGTGGCCAGATAGTTCATCGCCTGGTTCGCCGTGACCGCCACGGCGACGTCGAGGAGCGCCATGTCGACGTGCTGGCCCCGCCCCGTGCGCGCGCGCTGATGCAGGGCGGCGAGGATCGCGGTCGCGGCATAGACGCCCGTGAAGATGTCGGTGACCGCAACGCCCGCGCGCTGCGGCGGGCCGTCCGGATCGCCGGTGATCGACATGAACCCCGACATGCCCTGGATGATGTAGTCGTAGCCCGCCCGGTGGGCGTAGGGGCCGTCCTGCCCGAACCCGGTGACCGAACAATAGACCAGCCCGGGATGATCGGGCGCGAGGCTCGCGTAATCCAGCCCGTACTTGGCGAGCCCGCCCACCTTGAAGTTCTCGATCACCACGTCCGCCCCGGCCACCAGCTCCAGAACCCTGGCACGGCCCGCCTCGGTGCGGAAATCGGCGGTCACGCTCGCCTTGCCGCGATTGCAGGAATGGTAATAGGCGGCTTCGCGCGCGCCGTCACGCTCCACGAAGGGCGGCCCCCAGCGGCGCGTATCGTCCCCCTCGGGGCTTTCGACCTTCACCACCTCCGCGCCGAGGTCGGCGAGGACCTGGCCGGCCCAGGGACCGGCCAGGATGCGCGCCAGCTCGACGACACGGACCCCTTCGAGCGGGGCGGTCATTGCCCGGCGAGCTTTTCGTCCAGGATGCGGGCGAAATCGGAATAGCCCATGTTGGAGTATTTCTCGCCGTCTATGACGAAGCTCGGCGTGGCGTCGATGTCATGCTCGGTGGCGTTTTCCTGGTACCATGCGACGAGGGTCCGAAGCTTGTCCGCGTCGGTCAGGCAGGCCTCGATCCGGTCGTTGTCCATCCCCGCCATGCGCCCGATCTTGCGCAGTTCGTTGGCGATGGCGAGGTCGGAGCCCGCGCGCGACCATTCGCTCTGACCGTCGTAGATCAGGTCGACGATGCCGAAGTAGCGATCCGGCCCGGCGCAGCGCGCGATCAGCGAGGCCCACATGCCGTACTTGTCGAAATAGACCTCCCGGTGGATGAAACGGACCTTGCCGGTATCCACGTAGTTCTCCTTGATCTGCTCGAACGGCCCGGTGTGGAAGCTCGCGCAGTGCGGGCAGGTGAAGGAGGCGTATTCGATCACCGTCACCGGCGCGTCGGGATCGCCGAGCGCCATCTCGGTGACCGAGGAGGTGTCCACCTCCGCGCCCTGCGCCTCGGCCGCCATCGGCAGCCCTTCCGGAGCGCTTGGCGCGCGGGTGAGCCAGACGGCGCCCCCCACAACGAGAACGAGCGCGAGCGCGGCGGGAACGATGTATCGTGTCATGGAATGTCTCTCCGTCAGGTGCTGCGGCCGGCGCGCTCGCGGGAGAGCACGTTCCGGGCCAGTGTCTCGAGCGCCTCGCGCAGGCCCTCGTCGGCCACGGGCGCGGCGAGGCTTTGGGCCTCGCGCTCGGTCCGGGGGTCGGGTGCGGGCGCGCGCCGCGCAGGCGCGGTGTAACCCGCCTGCGCTTCCGCGAAACCCTCGGGCGCGGTCTGGGTGATGCGCAGCCGGGCGATGGCGTTGTAGCCGTAGGCGGCGTTCACGCGGGCGCGCAGGCGTTCCTTCTGCATCTCCAGAACCGGGGCGTGCGCGCCCGTCGTCAGCAGCGTCAGCGTCGCGCCGAAGCCGCCCTGCGCGTAGCTGACCTTCACCGGGCGCGCCACGGCGGCCATGTCGGCGCCGGCGATCTCTTCCCACCTTGTGAGCAGACGGGACACGGCGAAGCCGCGCGCCTCGCCGGCGCGGCGGATGCGGGATTGCAGAAGGGTCGCGGCGCGGGCGAAACCGCGCGTGGTCGCGGGTCTGTCGATCACGGGTTGAATCCTTACCTCACCCCCTATTCTAAGGGACCAAGCGCCGCGCGCCAGCCCCTTCCGCCGCGAGGTCAGCCAACTCCATGTCACGCTTGCGTGAATCGCCTTCCGCCGATGAGCTTCTCGCCTGGTATGACCGCCATGCGCGGGCGCTTCCGTGGCGCGTGGGGCCGGCAGAGCGCGCGGAAGGGCGCCGGCCCGATCCCTACCGCGTCTGGCTGAGCGAGGTGATGCTTCAGCAGACCACCGTGGCCGCGGTGCGTGGGTACTTTCACCGCTTCACCGAACGCTGGCCCACGGTAGAGGCGCTCGCCGCCGCCGAGGACGGCGCGGTGATGGGCGAGTGGGCTGGGCTCGGCTACTACGCGCGCGCCCGCAACCTGCTGAAATGCGCCCGCGTGGTGGCATCCGATCATGGCGGTCGGTTCCCCGACAGCGCGGACGCGCTGCGGGCGCTGCCGGGCATCGGCCCCTATACCGCCGCGGCGATCGCCGCGATCGCGTTCGACCGGCCCGAGACGGTGGTGGACGGCAACGTGGAGCGGGTTATGGCGCGGTTGCACGACATCCGCACGCCCCTGCCCGCCGCGAAGCCCGAGCTGACCAAGGCCGCGGCCCGCCTGACGCCCGATGCGCGGCCGGGCTGCTACGCCCAGGCGGTGATGGACCTCGGCGCTACGATCTGCACGCCGCGCAATCCCGCCTGCGGCATCTGCCCGTGGCGCGCGCCCTGCGCCGCGCGGGCCGAGGGCACGGCGGCCGGGCTGCCGCGCAAGACCCCTAAGAAACCGAAGCCGGTGCGCCACGGCATCGCCTACCTGGCCCGGCGGGTGGACGGGGCCTGGCTCTTGGAGCGGCGGCCCGACAGCGGCCTTCTGGGCGGGATGCTGGGCTGGCCCGGCACCGACTGGGCCGAGGGCGCACCCGATCCCGCGCCGCCGATCCGCGCGGAATGGCGCGACGCGGGCGCCGAGGCGCGGCACACCTTCACCCACTTTCACCTGCGCCTTGCGATTCGCACCGCGCTCGTCCCGATGGACCGTGCGCCCGAACGCGGGACGTTCCTGGACCCCGAGGTGTTCCGCCCGTCGGAACTGCCCACGGTCATGCGCAAGGCCTTCGACATCGCGCGAAAGTTGTAGCGCACCGCGATTTCGCCACAGTCTCTCCGCAAGCCTGCCACGGCCGCGCGCGACACCGCCCCAAAGTCACCAGGACGGATCAGGGCGATGTCGAATCACTCGGATTTCCAGGCGCGTCTTGCGCGGATCGAAGCGCGCCACGGGGCCGGCGCGCCGCTTGCCTCGACCGACGGTGGGGCGATCGGCGAGGACGAGGCGCAGGCCCGCCCGACGATGCGGTTCGGCGTGATCGTCGTCGGGCTCGTCACGGGATTCGGTCTCGGGCTCGCGGGGATGCTTATTCTGATCTGAGCGCGGCCGCGGACGCCGCGCGGCGAGTGCCGGGGCGCCCGGTGACGCAAGGTCGCCTCGCGGCCGGTGCGCCCGCCCGTCGCCACGCGGCCGCCCCGGTGCTAGTCTCGACTCCAGACATCACCAAGCGGTCGCACGCGCCATGCAGCAGCTTCACACGATCCCCGCCACGCAGCTGAGCCGCTGGCAGTCGGCCATTCCGTTCTGGCTGTCGCTGGCGCTGCCGCCGCTCGCGGCGTACGGTGCATGGGCCGGGGGCTGGAACGTGCTGCTGCTGCCGCTCGTGACCTGGTATCTCTTCGCCGCGGCCGACGCCGCGCTCGGGCGCGACAGCGGCAATGCCGACCCGGACACGCCCGACGAGGCGCTGCGCTGGTACAGCCTCGTCACCCGGGTCTGGGCGCCGGTACAGTTCGTCACGCTTTTCGGTCTTCTCTGGTACGTCCCGCGGGCGGATCATCTGGGCACGCCCGAAACGGTGGCGCTGTTCTTCGGCGTGGGCGTCATCACCGGCACCATCGGGATCAATTACAGCCATGAGTTGATGCACCAGCGGAACCGGTGGGAACGCTGGCTGGGCGACGTCCTTCTCGCCATGGTGCTCTACTCCCATTTCCGCTCGGAACATCTGCTGGTGCACCATCGCTATGTCGGAACCCCCCGCGATCCGGTGACGGCGCGCTACAACGAGGGGTTCCACCGGTTCTTCCCCCGCGTACTGCGCCAGTCCCTCGCCTCGGCCTTCACAGCCGAGCGGCAGATGCTCGCGCGCAAGGGCCGGCCCTGGTGGGCGCGCGAGAACCCGTTCTGGCGCTACTGGGCGCTGCAAGGTTCGATGCTGGCGCTGGCCTTCGCCCTCTCGGGCTGGGCGGGCCTCGCGCTCTTTCTGTGGCAAGCCGTGATCGCGGTCTGGCAGCTCGAACTCGTCAATTACGTCGAGCATTACGGGCTGACGCGAAAGCATCTGGGCGACGGACGATACGAGCATGTGCAGCCGCACCATAGCTGGAACGCGTCGCACCGGGCGTCGAACTGGCTGCTGATCAACCTGCAACGCCACTCGGATCATCATTACAAGCCGGATCGCCGGTTCCCGCTCTTGCAGACCTACACCGACCGGGAGGCGCCGCAGCTGCCCTACGGCTATCCGGTGATGACGATGGCGGCGATGGTTCCGCCGCTCTGGCGGCGGATCATGAACCCGCGCGTGCGCGCCTGGCGGCGCCAGCACTACCCCGAGATCGCGGACTGGCACCCCTACAACAAGGCGCGCAACCCGATGCCGCGCTAGCATTCTGCACCTGATACAAGATGCCCTTGCGAAGGCAGGCGACAGGTCAGGACGCAAGTATTGCGGCTGGGAATGTCAGATGACGGCAGTCAGCCCCGGAGCGGATACATGGCTTCCCTAAATCTTGGATATGTATTAAATGTCGAACGATTACATAGAACCTCGCTGATCGGAACATTCCCCTTCCTCTATCGACAGGACATTTATCAATGACGGCACTGAACTTTCCCACTGAGAGCGAAATAGACGAATTCGCATCAGGCTTCTACGGTTATGGAGATTTCGACTCCCCGCTATGGTTTATAGGTATGGAAGAAGGCGGTGGAGACAGCGCGGGCGAGGTGACGAATAGAATTCGCGCCTGGCAGCAAAGAGGATGTTCGCCTCTGGAAGACGTGGCAGAGTACCACGATGCTTTTATTGAGAGTGGCTTTAGCTCGATTACCAAGCAAAACACTTGGTCAGCACTTAGCCGCATTCAACTCGCCTATAATTCAGGCTCCAAGTCAGGTCTTAGTGTGCGCAACCACTGGCGGCAGCAACTTGGCAGACGAGGTTCGGCAACCTGCATTATGGAATTGAACCCCTTGCCCTCGCCGAGCATCACTACTTGGAAGTATCCAGAATTCACCGATATGCCATTTTTGGCAAGCCGGATTGCCTACAACGCTCGGTATCGATCTGGTCGCATAGCGTCGATCAAAGATATGAATGTGCAGCATGCGCCAAAAGCTGTCATCTTCTATGGAAAGAAATACGAAAGTTTTTGGGCCGAAATCGCAGGAGTGCCATTCGAAAGGGAGCAATTTCATTCGCGTGCTGTGAAAGGTTGTACTACTTTTATTTCGATACACCATCCAAACGCGAGGGTGAGAGGGAAGACGAACGATTATCTAGAAAATTTAGGCACTACGCTACGCGATGTATCTTAAACTTCCGAGGTTTTCAGGCGCTTCAATCTGTGTCTCCGGCAAGCAAGCCAGCCCTTTGCAGTAGATGTTGCATGTGAGATATTACCAGTGCTTGAAGCTCAATGCCCGATTCGAGCCCGAAGTGTCTAATGCTGGAAGACGTATGAATGTCCACCATTGGATCGCCTGACCTAAGAAAACGTCCTTCCTGGGCTTGAATGTGGCTAAGCGGACATTCGACGGACGACAGCTCCTCCCTACAATAGCGGACATCAACTCTAACCGTCTACCGAGAATTTTTTTGGGGGCCTTTCTCGACATCAATTCGCAACGGCAACGAGTTTCGCTCAGGTTTGGACCATTTACTGCAAAGGGCTGGGCTAGCAAGTGGTTGTTGCATTTGGGCCGCTTGTGTTGTTTCCCACGCGGTATATCCTCCAACTTTGCAAACTACGACCCTGCGCAAAACCGTCGCTCGCACCTTTGCCGAGCGGTGGAGGTTCACCAGAGGCGCTCCGGGGAACTCACGTCAGGCGCAGAACGCTAGGTGAGGGGCGCGCCCGGCATCAGCGCACCAGCACCGGCGCCGCGCCGACGTGGCTGTCGGCCTCCAGCGCGTTCAGCAGGAAATCCGCCACGTCCGCGCGGCTGATGATCCCGTTGCGCCAGTCCGCCTTCTCGGTCAGCACCTTGTAGCGCCCGGTATGCGGCCCGTTGGTCAGGATGCCCGGGCGCACGATCGTCCAGTCGAGATCGCTCGCCTTGATGAGATCCTCCTGGCGCGTCTTGTCGTCGTAGGCGCGCCCCATCACGGCGCGGAACGGCAATCTTTCCGCAAGGCTCAGCCGTTCGGAGCTTTCGCCCGCGCCGAAGCCCGTGACGGCCAGCAGGCGCCGCACCCCCGCGGCCGACATCAGCGGCAGGAGCGCCTGGGTGGCCGTCGAGAAGAGCGCCACCGGCTTCGTGATGAAATCGAGGTTCTTCGGCACGCCGAGCGCGAGGATCACGGCGTCCACCCCCTCCAGCGCGGGCCGGAGGTCGGCTGGATCCGTGGCGTCGCCCGGCACCGGTTCCAGCCGCTCGCTGTCGAGCGCGATCTTGTCGGCGCTGCGGGCCATGGCGCGCACCGTGAAACCGCGTTCCAGCGCCTGGCGCGTCACTTCAAGGCCGATGCCGCGGCTCGCGCCGATCACGAGTATGCGTTTCATTGCGGGCTCCCCTTGCCGTTCCGCCCGAACAGATAGCACGAACGGCGCATAAAAAAGGGCCCCGCCGGAAGGGCGGGGCCAGGTCGGCGCGCTGTCAGGCGACAGGCACCGGCGGTGTTCGGAGACTCAGTTGGGCCGTGCGGCCATCTCGGCGCGCAGCTGCTGGCGCAGCACGTCGATCGGCACCGTCTTGCCGTCGCGCCGGAAACACCAGTAGGTCCACCCGTTGCAGGAGGGCGCACCTTCCAGCGCCGCGCCCACCTGGTGGATCGATCCCTTCACCTGGTCGGCCACCAGCGTGCCGTCCGCGCGGACCTTGGCGCTCTTGCCGCTGAGAGAGGTCAGCACCTCGCCCGGCCGCAGCATCCCGCGCTCGACGAGCTGGCCGAAGGGCACCCGCGGCTCCGCGCGCCGCGACGGGCTCACCTCCAGCGCGGAGCGATCGTAGGGCCGCACGGCGCGCAGCCGCTTCGCGGCGAGCTCGCGGTAGCCCGCGTCCCGCTCGATGCCGATGAAGTCGCGCCCGAGCATCCGGGCGACCGCGCCGGTGGTGCCGGTGCCGAAGAACGGATCGAGCACCAGATCCCCGGGATTTGTGCAGCCGACGAGAACACGATGCAGCAGCGCCTCGGGCTTCTGGGTCGGATGCGCCTTGCCGCCGGCCTCGTCCTTGAGGCGCTCATGTCCGGTGCAAAGCGGGATCACCCAGTCCGAGCGCATCTGGATGCCCTCGTTCAACGCCTTGAGCGCCTCGTAGTTGAAGGTGTATTTCGCGCCTTCCTCACGGCTTGCCCAGATCAGCGTCTCGTGAGCGTTGGTGAAGCGCTTGCCCCGGAAGTTCGGCATCGGGTTCGACTTGCGCCAGACAACGTCGTTGAGGATCCAGAAGCCCGCGTCCTGCAAGGCCGCGCCCAGGCGGAAGATGTTGTGGTAGGAGCCGATCACCCAGATCGCGCCCCCGGGCCTCAGGACGCGCCGCGCCTCGGCGAGCCAGGCACGCGAGAAGGCGTCGTAGGCCGCGAAGCTGTCGAAGCGGTCCCAGTCGTCGTCCACCGCGTCCACCCGGCTGTTGTCCGGGCGGTGCAGGTCCCCGCGAAGCTGCAGGTTGTAGGGCGGATCGGCGAAGACGAGGTCCACCGACGCCTCCGGAAGCGTCTTCATGGCCTCGATGCAGTCGCCGGCAAGGATCTCGTTGCGCGGCACGGCGGCCGCGGTCTCGCGCGTTGTCATCGTGTTTTCTCTGCCTCTGTCCCCGGCGCGGTTCGGTCCGCGCTCGTCTGGTGAGACCGAAGATGAGTCAAAGGCGATTCGCGGTCAATTTCTTTTTTCGAATCAGGTACTTATCATTTTCGCTTGATACAATATCTTGTGCACCGGCGCGAAGGACCGCCTATGGTGTGGGGAGGGTCCGAGATCTTGAAGCGCCGCGATGTGGCTTTTCGACCCGTATCCCATGTTCGTCTCCCAGCCATAACCCGGGAACTGTTGCGCAAGCTCCAGCATGAGCGCGTCGCGCGCCACCTTGGCCATGATGCCCGCCGCCGCGATCGAACAGCACACCCCGTCGCCGCCGACGATCGCGTCCGCGCCGCAGGGCAACGCGGCGGGCAGGCGGTTGCCGTCCACGAGAAGGTGCTGGGGCGGGCGGGACAGGCCGGCCACGGCGCGCGACATGGCCAGATGCGCGGCGTGCAGGATGTTGAGTTCGTCGATCTCCTCGACGCTGGCATGGGCGACGCAGACCTCGCCCGCGGCGGTGATCTCGGCGGCAAGTTCGACGCGGCGCGCCGGCGGCAGCCGCTTGGAATCGTCCAGCCCTTCGGGGACCCGCGCCGGATCGAAGATGACGGCCGCCGCCGTCACCGGCCCGGCGAGCGGACCCCGCCCAGCCTCGTCCAGCCCGGCCACGCGAAGCAGCCCACGGCCATGCAGCGCGCGCTCGAGGGTGAAGTCGGGACGGTCCATGCATCACGGGATGCCGCCCGACACGGGCCGAAGGCAAGTCGAAAATGGGGTCGCGCCCTGCCAGCCGCGCGCCCCCGGTCGCCGGCACCGCCCGGCGGCGCCGGCCTGCTCACCCCCGATCGAGGCGCCAGCCTTCGGCGCGCATGCAGCGTGCGGCGTAGCCCAGCGTACGGCCGTGGAAGGTGCGATAGCGCTGAAGACAGGCCCCCGGCAGCCGGTCCGGCCGCGGCACCGCGCGCACGGCGCAGTCGCGGTCGATGTAGCGGCGCACGCCGTTGCGGTCCTCGATCGTGCGCAGGCAGCGCGGCGGAACGGTCTTGGCAAGCTGCGGGCGCGCGGGCGCCGCGCGGCGCCGCTCGTCCTTGCGATTGTCCTGGATCGCCTTTCCGATGATGGCGATCGCCGCCACGCCCAGAAGAACGCGGGCGAGGTCGTCCTGGTCGGCCGCCCGGGCGGGCTGGGCGGCCAGGGCGGTGATCGTCAGGCTGGCCGCCAGAACGGCGGCGACGAAACGTCGGGACATGAGAGGACTCCTTTTCTGCGTCCGGCGCCCCGGCCGCGTCCGGCGGCGCGGGGCCTGCGCGGTCCCTCTTCGGCCCGGTCCGGCGCGGCAGGCAATAACCGGCCCCCGCTATCCGATAGCGCCCCCGCGCAAGCTCCGCGTTATTGAAAAGCCGCGGGCTTGGGCGCAGTGTCTGGCGCATGACAAGACATGCCATCCTCCCCGCGCTCCTCGTGATCGCGACGGCGCTCGCGGCGACGCCCGCCGCGGCGCAGTGCTATGCCGATTACAAGGCGAAGCAGGACGCGCCCCTGCGCCTGCATTACGGAACCGCCGAGATCGCGGGGCAATGCACGCCCGCCGCCGCGGCCGAGGCGCTCGCGCCGCGCCTCGCGGCGGCGGGCTGGACGCTGCTCAACGTGGTCTCGGTCTTCGGCCCCGAGGGCCTCGCGGAAAGGAAAGAAAGTGCCGGCGCCTTCCACCTCCGGTTCTGAGGCGCGCCGCCCCGGCGCGCGCCTCGTCGGCGCGGGCATCGCCGCGATCCTCGCGCTGCTCGCGGGGGCGGCGGCGCTGCTGCTCGTCACGCTGCCCGACGGCGACGCCTTCAACGCGCGCGTCGAACGCATCTTCGTGGAGAACGACGACCTCACCAGCCAGGCCGAGATCAAGCTTCTCGAGATCCTCGCGCAATCCGGCACGGCGTTCTCGGACACGCTGGCAGGCTATCGCGTGGTGATCGTGGTGCTGCTGGTCTTCGCCGCCGCGATGCTGGTGGCCGCGCTCGTTTTCCTGGTGATGCTCGTGGCGCTCAACCGCCGCATGGCGCAGATCGAGCGCGCTGGCATCCAGGTGAACTCGCTCCTCATCAGCCGCGAGGAGAATACCGTCTATCTCAACAATCTCGGGCTCACCCTCACCCCCGCCGCGATGGAGACGCTGAGCGCGCTGGCCGAGGCGCGCATGGACGACGAGGTGCTGACCGGGGCCGAGATCGAGGCGGTGATCTCCGGGCGCCACGCCTCGGACTGCGACGAGGCCGCGGGCGCGACGCGCATCAAGCGGCTGCGCGACGGGCTGGGCAACCAGCTGGTGAGCGCGCTTCTGGTGCGCAACATCGCCCGGCGCGGCTACATGCTGGCCGTGGACAAGGACGCGATCCGGGTGATCTGAGCGCCGCCCGCCTCAGCTCTCGGTCAGTTTCAGCTCGATCCGGCGGTTCTGCGCCCGCGCCTCCGGCGTGTCGGCCGGGTTGATCGGCTGGTATTCCCCGAAACCGTTGGCCGAAAGCCGCTCGGGCGGCATGCCGTGGGTCTCGATCAGGTCGCGCACGACCGAAAGCGCCCGCGCCTGGCTGAGTTCCCAGTTGTCCTCGAACTCCGCGTCCGCGCGCACGGGCACCGTGTCGGTGTGCCCGTCCACGCGCAGGATCCAGTCGATCCCCGGCGGGATGTCGTCCATCACGTTCTTCAGGATATCCGCCACCTGGGCGACCTCGGCGCGCCCCTCCTCCGACAGTTCCGCCGCGCCCGGCGCGAAAAGCACCTCGGAGGCGAAGACGAACCGGTCGCCCTCGATGCGCACGCCCTCCTGCGCGCCCAGAAGCTCCCGCAGGCGGCCGAAGAACTCCGAGCGGTAGAGCTCGAGGTCTTCCTTCTCCGCCTCGAGGCGGGCGGCGCGCTCCTCCTCCAGCTGGCGGCGGCGGCGCTCTTCGGCGGCGGCACGGGCCAGCGCGGCGTTGAGTTCGGCGCCCAGGTTCTCGATCTGCACCTCCTGCGCGGCGTCCGCGGCGCGGGACTCTGCAAGAAGCGCCTGAAGCCGCTCGATCTGGCGGTTGAGTTCGCGGACCTGGCTGTTGAGCAGCGCCGTCCGTTCCTGCGCCTCGGTCGCCGCGCTCTGCTGGCGCGCGAGTTCGCGGTTCGCGGTGGCCAGAAGCGCATCGCGGCGGTCACGCTCCTCGGCCAGCCGATCGGCCTCTTCCTCGGCGGCGAGCCGCGCGGCGGCGGCGGCGCGCAACTCCTCCGCGAGATCGGCGCGCCGCGCCTCCGCGTCCTCGCGCGCGGCGATGGCCGCGGCGAGCCGCTGGCCCAGATCCTCGCGCGCCGTTTCCGCCGCGAGCGAGGCGGCGAGCGCCTCGGCGAGCCGGCGCTCGAGGTCGCTCCGGCGGTCCTCGGCGCGGGCCGCCTGGGCGTCGCGGGCGTCTTCGGCCTCGGCAAGCGCCTGCTCGAGTTCGCCCACACGTGTCTCGAGCACCTCGGCGCGGGCCTCCGCCCCGCCGGCGTCCCGCCGCGCGGCCTCCAGCGTCTCGATCCGGGCGCGCGCGGTTTCGAGCTCCGTGCGGAGCGTCGCGGCCTCGCCCTCCCGGGCGGCGATCCGTTCGAGCGCGCTGGCCAGCCGGGCCTCGAGATCCGCCGCCTCGGCGCGGAGCGTTTCGGCGGCCGCCTCGGCCTCCTCCCCGGCCTCGGAGCGCAGCAGCGCGGCGGCCAGCGCCGCCTCCGCCTCGCTGAGCTCCGATTGCGCGGCCGCGGCGTCGGAGCGGGCCTCGGCCAGCGCGCTCTCGCGGCTCTCCAGCCGGGCGAGCGCCAGCGCGAGACGCTCTTCGAGGTCCGCGACCTCGCCCGCCCGCGCGCGGGCCCGGGTTTCCGCCGCCTCGGCCTCCTCCCGCGCGGCGGCGAGATCGGCCTCGAGCCCCTCCTGGGCAAGGAGCGCGGCGGCGAGCTTCGTGTCGAGATCCTCCTGCGCGGCCTCGGCGGCGGCCAGAAGCGCGAGCGTCTCCTCCGCGCGGCGGCGCTCCTCCTCGAGCCGCAGGGTCATGGCGGTGAGTTCGGCCTCCGAGTTCTCCAGCCGCTCTCGGAGCCGTTCGGCCGCCGCGGCCTCCGCGAGCCGCGCGGCCTCCTCCTTGCTGAGGGCCTCCTGCAGGTCGCTCACCCGGCTTTCCAGCGCGGCCTGCATCTCCGCGCCCTCGGCCGTCTCGGCGCGCAGATCGGCCACCAGCGCCTCCAGCGCCTCGCGGCGGGCTGCGGCGAGGCGGGCGGCCTCGGCGGCGGCGTCGATCTCGTCGCGGGCGGTGGCCAGCGCGGTTTCCAGCGCGTCGCGCTCGGAACTCAGCGCCGCGCGCTCCTCCTCGAGCCCGGCGATCGCCGCGCGATCCGCCTCGCGCTCGGCCAGGAGGCTCGCCACCTGCTCCTCGAAGCTCGCGATTTCCGCGCGCGCATCGCCCAGCGCCTCGACCTGCGCGTCGCGCTCGGCCCTGAGGCTGTCGATGAGCGCGGCCTGGCGTTCCGATTCCCGCTCGCTCGCCGCCAGCGTGGCCGAGATCTCGCCCAGATCGTCCTCGAGCTCGGCATTGCGGCGCTGCGCGAGCCCGAGCGCCCGGGCAAGCTGCGTGACCTCCGCCGACAGCGTGTCGAGCTCGCTCTCCTGCCCCGAGATTTCCTCGGTCAGCACGAACTGCACCACCATGAAGATCGTGAGCACGAAGATGAGCACGAGCAGCAGGCCGGTCATCGCATCGACGAAGCCGGGCCAGATCGAGGCCTGGAACCTGTTGCCGGGGCGCCGCGAGAGCGCCATGGCTCAGCCCTCCCCGCCCTTGGCCTCGCGCGGGGCGTCCGCGCTGCGCGGGCGCAGCGCCGCGGCGCGGTTGCCCGCGGCGATCTGGCCGACGGCGCGGGTCAGCGCCGCGAGGTCGGTGCGAAGCTCGGCCATGCTTTCCTGGCGGCCGGCCGACATCTCCTCCAGCAGTCGCAGAAGCTGCACGTCGATCGAGCGCAGGCGCATCCGGCTTTCCGCGTCGATGCCCGTCTCGGCCCGGTCCTGGTTCTCCAGCACCTCGGCAAGCCGCTCGTGGCCCTCGGCCACCCGCACCAGCGCCGAGGTGGACGGCGTCATCGCCTCGATCCGCTCGGTCATGCGCTCGACCGAGTCGGCGAGCTGGGCCAGCTTCTCGTCCACCAGCGCGCGGCTTTCGTCGGACTGGGCGAACACCTGACGAAGCTGTTCCATCTGATCGGCCATCTGGTCGATCACGGCGACGACCGCGGCGGTCTCGCCCTGGTCCTCGCTTTCGCTGGCAAAGCCCAGCCGCGTGATCGAGGAAAGCCATTCCTCCAACTCCCGGTAGAAGCGGTTCTGCCCGTGGCTTGCAAAGAGTTCGAGCAGGCCGACGACGAGCGAGCCGGTCAGGCCCAGGAGCGAGGACGCGAAGGCGATCCCCATGCCGCCCAGCTGCGCCTCGAGGCCGGTCATCAGGCGGTTGAAGACCTGCACGCCTTCCTCGCCCTCCTGCGGCGCGAGGCCCCGGATCGTGTCCACCACCGCCGGGACGGTGGTCGCGAGGCCGTAGAAGGTGCCGAGCAGGCCGAGAAAGATGAGCGTGTTGACGATGTAGCGGGTGATCTCGCGCGCCTCCTCGATCCGCGTGGCGACGGAGTCGAGGATCGAGCGCGTGGAGGTGGCGGAGATCTGCATCCGCTTCGCCCGCGACCGCAGCAGCGTGCCGAGCGGCGCCAGAAGCTGCGGCGCGCGGGTGTCCGCCGCGCCCGGCCGCCCCTCGGCGAAGGCCTCGATCCAGCGCACGGAGGCGATGAGCTGGAAGACCTGCCAGAAACAGGCGAAGACGCCGATCACGAACACGATGAAGATGAAGCCGTTGAGCCACGGATTGGCCTGGAACACCGGCAGCACGCGCGGCAGCGCCACGAAGGCGCCGAACGCCGTCAGCCCGAGCGCGACCAGCATCAGGACGATCTGGCGGACGGGTTGGGAGAAGTGCGGCGCCGCCTCTAGGTCGGGCTGGTGCATCAGGGACAGGCTCCTGAAGCTTGGCTGTCGGCGCGCACCCTACGGGCTAAAGCGAGGCAAGCCAAGGCACTAAGCCCCATCGGCGCCCTTGATCGCGCGCACCCGCTCCGACAGCCATTCCAGATCGGCATCGCGGATGCCGAGATCGGCCAGATGGGAGGCGGTGTTGTGCAGATACTCGTCATTGGGCCCGCGCCCGCCATGGGCCGCGGCGATGATGTGCGCCTGCTCTTCCATCTCGAGATGCACATATTGTTCATGCCCGGGATCGATCACGTAGGTCACCGCCTCGACGCGGCGCCCGTCGTCGAGATCGAGGGACAGCCGCGTCTCCAGGTAGGCGGACGACACCAGTTCGCGCCCCCGCAGGTAGTCGAGCGTCGCCACCTCGGTGCCGGGCTCGGGCGCGAGCGCCACGCCGTTGCACGCCGCACCCGCCATCGCGTCGAGCGCCAGCACCAGCCCCGGCGTCTCGGGCGTGCCGCGGTGATGGATCGAACGCATGCAGAAGCTCCGGTGCCAGCCCTGCAACGTGGCGAGCCGGCGCTCCGCCACCGCGAAGCCGGGATTCCACAGCAGCGACCCGTAACCGAAAACCCACATCGTCATGCGTCTGGCCCTTCCATCGACGCAGGGTTAAACACGGGGCCGAAGACTCCGCCAGAGGGGGCGCGACGTGAAACGGATTCTGATCGTGGTGCTGATCGTCGCGCTGGCCGCTCCGGGCTGGTGGTTCGTGGCCGCCGCATCGCTGGAACGGTCCCAAGTAAGCTGGCTGGCCGAGCGCCGGGAGGACGGCTGGCAGGCCGACGCCGAGGTCGAGGTCAGCGGGTTCCCGTCGGGCTACAAGATCACCTACCGCGACATCGTGCTCGCCGATCCCGAGACGGGGCTTTCCTGGCAGGCGCCCCTTTTCACGATCGAGCGCCCGCTCGAAACCGGCCGCCGCCTCACCGCGGTCTGGCCCGAGACGCAGCGCTTCGCCACCCCCGAGGGGGGCGTGGCGATGGAAAGCGACGGGATGCGCGCCGAGCTGGCGCTCGGCCCCGCGCCGGAAGAGGTGCTGGACCGCCTCGCGCTCTCGGCCGAGACGCTCCGCATGGACCCCCTTGGCACGGGCGCCTGGGCGGTGGCGCGGCTCGACGCCTCGGCGGAACGCAGCGAGGCTCTGGCCGAAGCCTACGCCGTGGACATCCGCGCAGCCGGCATCGCCCCGCCGCGTCCGATCCGGGGCCTGCCGGACACGCTGGAGGCCGTCTCGATGACGGCCGATCTGACCTTCGACCGTCCGTGGAGCATGGCGGCGATCGAGGAGGCGCGCCCGCAGCCGCGGCGCATCGACATCACCCGCGCCAAGGCGCGCTGGGGGGAGCTCGAGCTTCTTGCCGCCGGTCGTCTTGCCGTGGACGCCGACGGCGTGCCCTCGGGCCGGCTTGAGGTGAAGGCGCGCAACTGGCGCGAGATCCTGGCCATGGGCCGGCAGAGCGGCGCGCTGCCCGACGGTCTTTCGAGGCGGATCGAGGACGGGCTCGGGCTGCTGGCGCAGATCTCGGGCAACCGCGAGACGCTCGACGTGCCGCTCAACTTCGAGAACGGGCGCGTCGCGCTGGGTCCGATCCCGCTTGGCCCCGCGCCGCGCCTCGTGTTGCGCTGACGCCGCGCCGGTCCGCGGGCTGGACAAGCACGCGGCGGCCGGCGCAAGGTTTTCACCGAACACCCGGCAGAGCCCGGGGCCGCTCAGCCAGGGAGAGCTTCCATGATCCGCACACGCCCAGCGCTCGCTGCCGCGCTCGCGCTCGCCGCGGCGCCCGCCTTCGCCCAGCGCGCCGACATCACCGTGGCGATGCAGCTCGAGCCGCCGCATCTCGATCCGACCTCGGCGGCGGCCGGCGCGATCGACAACGTGACCTACGCCAACATCTTCGAGGGCCTCACCCGGTTCCGGGAGGATGGCTCGGTGGTGCCGGGCCTCGCGGAGAGCTGGGAGATCTCGGATGACGGGCTCACCTACACCTTCACGCTGCGCGAGGGGGTAAGCTTCCACGACGGCACGGCGATGGACGCCGAGGACGTGAAGTTCACGCTGGAGCGCCTTCTCGCGGACGAGTCCACCAACGCGCAGAAGGCCCTCTACGAGGCGATCGAGACCGTCGAGGTTCTCGACGCGCTCACCGTGCGGCTGACGCTCTCGCGTCCCGAGGGCAGCCTGCTGTTCAACCTCGCTTGGGGCGACGCGGTGATCGTGGCCCCCGAAAGCGTGGCCGACATAAAAACGAACCCGGTGGGCACCGGCCCCTTCCGCTTCGTGGACTGGGTGCAGGGCGACCGGGTGGAGATCGCCCGCCACGACGGCTACTGGGGCGAGGCGCCCGCGCTCGAGCGCGCGACCTTCAAGTTCATCTCCGACCCGACCGCGGCCTTCGCGGCGATGATGGCCGGCGACATCGACGCCTTCCAGGCCTTCCCAGCGCCCGAGAACCTGCCGCAGTTCGAGGCGGACCCGCGCTTCGAGGTGCTGATCGGCTCCACCGAGGGGGAGACGATCCTGTCCACCAACAACGGCCAGCCGCCCTTCGACGACCTGCGCGTGCGCCAGGCGCTCGCCCACGCCATCGACCGGCAGGAGATCATCGACGGGGCGATGTTCGGCTACGGCACGCCGATCGGCACGCATTTCGCGCCGCACCATCCGGCCTACCTGGATCTCACCGACAACTCGGCCCATGACCCCGAGCGCGCGCGCGCGCTTCTGGCCGAGGCGGGCTACCCGGACGGCTTCACCACCACGCTCAAGCTGCCGCCGCCCTCCTACGCGCGCCGCGGCGGCGAGATCGTGGCGGCGCAGCTGCGCGAGGTGGGCATCGAGACCGAGATCACCAATCTGGAATGGGCCCAGTGGCTCGAGGAGGTGTTCCGCGGCAAGGATTACGGCCTCACCATCGTGAGCCACACCGAGCCCCTGGACATCGGCATCTACGCCCGGCCCGACTACTATTTCCAGTACGACAACCCCGACTTCCAGGCGCTCATGGAAGAGCTCAACGCGACGACCGAGCCCGCGCTGCGGGCCGCGCTTCTGAAGGACGCGCAACGGATCATCGCCGAGGATTTCGTGAACGGCTACCTCTTCCAGCTCGCCTCGACCTCGGTCGTGAAGGCGGGCATCGAGGGGTTCTGGGCGAACGCACCCACCCAGGCGATCGACCTCACCGGCGTCAGCTGGGCCGAGTGACGGCGCCGCCGCCCGCCGCCACGTCTTCCCGGCGGCGGCGGGCGCGCAGGTAGAACTCCACGAGCACGAGGTAGGGCAGGAAGAAGGCCCAGAGCTGCACCCGGTCGAAAAGCCCGGTGAACTGCTCGTTGGAGGCGATCCCGCCGGTCGCCATGTACCAGAGCCCGTAATGCACCCGGTAGATCCACGACCCGATCGCCAGGACGAAGAGGCGGAGCGCCCAGTC
This sequence comes from Rhodosalinus sp. K401, assembly GCF_041365735.1. Taxonomy (NCBI): domain Bacteria; kingdom Pseudomonadati; phylum Pseudomonadota; class Alphaproteobacteria; order Rhodobacterales; family Paracoccaceae; genus Rhodosalinus; species Rhodosalinus sp. K401. The sequence continues at coordinate 70,505 of NZ_JBGFSI010000004.1, forward strand.
CCGGTGCAGCTCGAATCGCCGGGCGCGGGCGTGGCGCGCGGTCTGCACCGCGGCGAGGAGCATGAGCCCGCCATAGGTGGCGAAGGCCAGGTCCATCATCGGCCCGCCCACCGTGCCCCGCGCGGCGATGTAGAATAGCCCCGCGAGCGCCGCCGCGCCGGCCGCCACAGCCAGCACGCGCCCCGACCAGCGGTGCAGCGCGGGCCAGCGCCGGCGGATCGGTCCGACAAGCTGGAGCGGCGCCAGCACCGTGATCGCGGCGCCCGTCACCATGTGAAGCGCGATCGCCGCCGACGCGGCGCCGCCCGCGGGCGGAAAGAGATGCGAGGGCTCCGCGAGCGCGCCCGCCATCCCCCGCCCGGCGAGATCGACCGAGTGCAGCACGAAGGGCAGCACGGAAAGGGCGAGCAGCCCCAGAAGCCCGAGCTGCACGGGTTCGATCCATCTGCGGCGCGCTTTCATCGCCGGCCTCCGCCCTCGCCAAGCCTGCCAGAGAATATCGCGCGGCGCGCGCGCTTCCAGCCCGCGCGGCGCGCATCGGCTCTGGACCGGCCCCGCCGGCGACCCTAACGTCCGGCCATGCTGCGCTACACGCTCCGCAGGCTCGCCTCCCTCGTCGTCTCGCTCGTCGTGGCGAGCCTCGTCATCTTCGCCGTGGTGGAGGTGGCGCCCGGGGATCCCGCGAGCTTCATGCTGGGGATCAACGCAGCCCCCGAGACGGTGGCCGCGCTGCGCGCCGAGCTCGGCCTCGACCAGCCGAAATGGCAGAGATACCTCGACTGGGTGGGCGGCATGCTCACCGGGGATTTCGGCACCTCCTACACCTACCGAGCGCCCGTGGGCGAGATGATCGCCGACCGGCTCTGGGTGTCGCTGCCGCTCGCGCTCTACGCGCTCGCACTCTCGACCCTCATCGCCTTCCCCGCCGGCATCTACGCCGCCGCGCGGCGCGGCCGGCCGGGCGATCTGGCCGTGATGGGGCTCACCCAACTCGGCGTGGCGGTGCCGAACTTCTGGTTCGCGATGATGCTGGTCCTCCTCTTCGCGATCACGCTGGGCTGGGTCGGCGCGGGCGGCTTCCCGGGATGGGAGGCCGGCGTCTGGGCCGGGATGAAGGCGCTGACGCTGCCCGCGATCAGCCTGGCGTTGCCGCAGGCGGCGATCCTCGCCCGGGTGATGCGCTCCTCCCTGCTCGACATCCTGGGCGAGGACTTCATCCGCACCGCCCGCGCAAAGGGGCTCAGCCGCGGCCAGGCGCTCTGGCGGCACGGGCTGCGCAACGCGCTCATCCCCGTTCTCACGATCCTGGGGCTGCAATTCGCCTTCCTGCTCGCCGGCGGGATCATCATCGAGCAGGTCTTCTACCTGCCCGGGCTCGGGCGGCTCATCTTCCAGGCGATCTCCGCGCGCGACCTCATCGTGGTGGAATCGGTGGTGATGCTGCTCGTCTTCGCCGTGATCCTGGTGAACTTCCTCGTGGACCTCGCCTATGCCGCGGTGGACCCGCGCCTCCGGAGGCGGGCATGACCGGGGCGGACCGCAAGCTTTTCCTGGGCGGAGCGCTCACGCTGCTCTTCGTGGCCGCGGCGCTTCTCTCCTTCGTCTGGACGCCCGAGGACGTGACGCGGATGAACATCGCCGGGCGGCTCCGGCCGCCCTCGGCCGCGAACTGGCTCGGCACCGATCATTTCGGCCGCGACATGCTCTCGATGATCATGGTGGGCGCGCGCACCTCGCTCGCCGTGGCGCTTCTCGCCGTGGGGATCGGCATTGGGATCGGCGTGCCGCTCGGCCTCGCCGCGGCGGCGCGCCGGGGCGGCTGGCTCGACGAGATCATCATGCGCGCCAACGACCTCGTCTTCGCCTTCCCGAGCCTCGTGATCGCGATCCTCATCACCGCGGTCTTCGGCCCCTCGGCGGTCAACGCCATCGTCGCCATCGGCATCTTCAACATCCCCGTCTTCGCGCGGCTCACCCGCGGCGCGGCGCTCTCGCTCTGGCAGCGCGAGTTCGTCATGGCCGCCCGCGTGGCCGGCAAGTCGACCGCCCGGATCAGCGCCGAGCACATCCTGCCCAACGTCACGAACCTTCTCATCGTGCAGGGCACGATCCAGTTCTCGCTGGGCATCCTCGCCGAGGCGGGGCTCTCCTATGTCGGGCTCGGCGCGCAGCCGCCCACGCCCTCCTGGGGGCGGATGCTCGCCGACGCGCAGACGATGGTGAGCCTCGCGCCCCATGTCGCGCTGATCCCCGGCCTCGCAATCGTGTTCACCGTGCTCGGCCTCAACCTCATGGGCGACGGGCTGCGCGACCGGCTCGACCCGCGGCTCCGGGTGGCGCGCGCATGACGCTGCTGCAGATCGAAGGGCTGAATCTGTCCGTGGGCGGTGCGCCGATCCTGCGCGAAGTCTCGCTCTCCATCGCGGCGGGCGAGATCCTCGCCGTCACCGGCGAAAGCGGATCGGGCAAGTCGCTCACCGCGCTCTCGGTGATGGGTCTCTTGCCGGGCAACGCCAGCGTCGCGGGGGCGATCCGCCTGGAGGGGCGCGACCTTCTCGGCCTTTCCGAGCGCGAGATGTGCGCCGTGCGCGGCCGCGACGTGGGCATGGTGTTCCAGGAACCGATGACGGCGCTCAACCCGGTGCAGAGCATCGGGGACCAGGTGGCCGAAACGATCCTCGTTCACGAGCGCGCACCCCGGGCCGAGGCCATGGCGCGCGCCCGCACCATGCTCGACCGGGTGGGCCTGCCGGCCGAGCGCTTCCCGCTCTCGCGCTACCCGCACGAGCTTTCGGGCGGGCAGCGCCAGCGCGTCGGCATCGCGCTCGCCATCGCGCTCCGGCCGCGGTTGCTGATCGCGGACGAGCCCACCACCGCGCTCGACGTCACCACCCAGGCGCAGATCCTCGCGCTTCTGAAGGAACTCGCCCGGGATTTCGGCATGGGGCTCATGATGATCACCCACGACCTCGCCGTGGTGAGCGACATGGCCGACCGCATCGCCGTGATGCGCGACGGCGAGGTGGTGGAGACGGGTGAGACGCGCCGGCTCTTCGCCGCCATGCGCCACCCCTACACCCGCGCGCTCTTCGAGGCCTCGGGCCACAGGGTGACCCTCCCGCCGCGCCACGTCACGGGCGGGACGCTTCTGGAGGTGCGGGGGGTCAGCCGCGACTACCCGCTCCCGCGCGAGGGCCTGTTCGCGCCGCGCCGGCACCACCGCGCGGTGAACCGCGTGAGCCTGTCCATCGGCCGGGGAGAGCGCGTGGGCCTCGTGGGCGAGTCGGGCTGCGGCAAGTCCACCCTCACCCGCGCGATCCTCGGCCTCGAGGAGGTGCAGGAAGGCGATATCCGCATGGAGGGCGCCCCGGTCTTCACCGGCCACCGCCCCAACCCGGAGGTCCGCCGGAAGATGCAGGTGGTCTTCCAGGACCCCTATGGCAGCTTCAACCCCCGTCATCGCGTGGCGCGGCTGGTCACCGAACCCTTCCACCTGCTCGACGCCCCGCCCCGCGGCGCGGCGCGGAACCGCGCGGTGGCCGAGGCGCTCGAGGCGGTGGGCCTCTCGGCCCGGGACGCGACCAAGTTCATCCACGAGTTCTCGGGCGGCCAGCGCCAGCGCATCGCCATAGCGCGCGCCCTCATCATCCGCCCCGAGCTCATCGTCTTCGACGAGGCGGTCTCGGCGCTCGACGTCTCGGTGCGCGCCCAGATCCTGGACCTCATCGCGCGGCTCTCGGGCGAGTTGAGCCTCTCCTATCTCTTCATCAGCCACGACCTGACTGTTGTGCGCCGCATCACCGAGCGGGTCCTCGTCATGCGCGCGGGCGAGATCGTCGAGGAGGGCGAGACCGAGAAGGTCTTCTCCCAGCCCCGCCACCCCTATACGCAGGAGCTGATCGCCGCCGCGCCGCGCCTGCCCGCGCCGCCATCCGCCACGGAGACGCCCGATGCCGCTTCCTGAGCTGCCCTTCGATCCCGCCCGCTGCCTCGTGGGGGGCGCCTGGATCGCGCCCGAGAGCGGCGCGCGGCTGCTGCTGGAAAACCCCTCCGACGGCGGCGCGCTTGCCGAGATCGCCGGCGGCGGCCCGGCCGAGGTGGACGCCGCCGTCGCCGCCGCGCGCACTGCGCTTGCCGGCGACTGGGGCGCGGCGGATGCGGCGGCGCGGGGGCGCGCGCTCTCGCGCCTCGGGCGGCTCGTCGAGGAGCATGTAGAGACGCTCGCCCGGCTGGAAGCGCTCGACGTGGGCAAGCCGCTCTCCCAGGCGCGCGCCGACGCCGCCGCGCTCGCGCGCTACATGGAGTTCTACGGCGGCGCGGCCGACAAGCTCATGGGGGCGACGATCCCCTTCCGAGAGGGCTACACCGTCTACACGCTCCGCGAGCCGCATGGCGTCACCGGCCATATCGTGCCCTGGAACTACCCGATGCAGATCATCGGGCGCTCCGTGGGCGCGGCGCTCGCCGCCGGCAACGCCTGCGTTCTGAAACCCGCCGAGGAAGCCTGTATCACCGCGCTCTTCTTCGCCCATCTGGCCGAGCGCGCGGGCCTGCCCGCGGGCGCACTGAACGTGGTGCCCGGCACCGGAGAGGCCGCCGGCGCCGCGCTCGCGGGCCATCCGGGCATCGATCACCTTAGCTTCACCGGCTCGGTGGCAACCGGGCGGAAGGTGCAGGCGGCCGCGGCGGAAAACGTCGTGCCGGTGACGCTGGAGCTTGGCGGGAAATCTCCCCAGATCGTCTTCGCCGACGCGGATGTGGAAGCCGCGCTGCCCTTCCTCGTCGGCGCGGGGATCCAGAACGCGGGGCAGACCTGCTCTGCGGCCTCCCGGATCCTCGTGGAGCGCCCCCGCTATGCCGAGATCGCCGCGCGGATGGCCGAACGCTACGCCGCGCTCGAGGCCGGCCCCGCGCTCGAGGACCGCGCCCTAGGCCCGCTCATCTCGGCCCGGCAGAAGGCGGTCGTGGAGGGCTACCTTGCCGAGGGCGCGGATCTGCCCCGCGCGGGCGAGGGGCGCATCGCCCCGAACGCGCCCGCGGGCGGGCATTACATGGCGCCCGTCCTCTTCGGCGACGTGCCGCCCGACCACCCCCTCGCGCAGGAGGAGATCTTCGGCCCCGTCCAGTGCCTCATCCCCTTCGACGGCGAGGAGGAGGCCGCCGCCATCGCCAACGGCACGGGCTACGGCCTCGTCGCCGGGGTCTGGACCGCGGACGGCGGCCGGCAGATGCGCCTCGCGCGGCGGCTGCGCGCGGGCCAGGTCTTCCTGAACGACTACGGCGCGGGCGGCGGGGTGGAACTGCCCTTCGGCGGCACGGGGCTCTCGGGCCACGGCCGCGAGAAGGGGTTCGAGGCGCTCTTCGGCTTCACCGCGCTCAAGACGGTGGCCGCCCGGCACGGCTAGACCGCCGAGACGCGTCCCTCACGCCCAGGACAGCGCGTCCTCCAGCCGGTCGTCGCCCCGGAAAAGCGCGTCGCCCACGGTAAAGCTCGGCACGCCGAAAAGCCCCGCCCGCTCGCTCGGACAGGCCCCCGATCCGAGTGACTTTGAGACGGGAGGCATCGCTCCCCGGGAAGACCCGGAAATCGACCTGGCGCATCGCCCCTCCTTGCGCGTCGCCCGGTTTCCTGCACTCTGTGTTGCAAGGGAGGGACGACCTTGAGACTGGCAGGCAAGACCGCCATCGTCACCGGGGCCGCCTCGGGCTTCGGCGCGGGGATCGCGCGGCGCTTCGCGGCCGAGGGCGCGCGCGTGCTCGTGGCCGATCTCGACGGCGCGGGCGCAAAGGCGATGGCGGCGGAGATCGGGGACGCGGCGCTGCCCTGCCGGGTGGACGTCTCGGACGGCAAGAGCGTGGCCGCGATGGCGGAGACCGCGCAGGTCGCCTTCGGGGGCCTCGACATCCTCGTGAACAATGCGGGCGTCACCCATCTGCCCGCGCCCATGGAAGAGGTGAGCGAGGCCGATTTCGACCGCGTCTTCGCCGTGAACTGCAAGTCGGTCTACCTGACCGCGCGCGCGCTCGTCCCGGCGATGAAGGCGCAAGGCGCGGGCGCGATCCTCAACATCGCCTCCACCGCGGGCGTCTCGCCGCGCCCCCGTCTCAACTGGTACAACGCCTCCAAAGGCTGGATGATCACCGCCACGAAGGCCATGGCGATCGAGCTTGCGCCCCACGGCGTCCGCGTGAACGCGCTCAACCCCGTGGCCGGCGAGACGCCGCTTCTCAGGTCCTTCATGGGCGAGGACACGCCGGAGATGCGCGCGCGCTTCCTCGCCACCATCCCGATGGGGCGCTTCTCCACGCCCGGGGACATGGGGGCGGCCGCCGCTTTCCTGTGCTCGGACGAGGCGTCTATGATCACCGGCGTGGCGATGGAGGTGGACGGCGGGCGCTGCATCTGAGCCACGGCCCTTGCGCCCGCGTCTTCTTGGCGGAAATACTCCCGCCGGAGGCCCGCGCGCGCCCGCGGCGCGCGCCACTGAAGGCGCGCGGGCGCAGCCCGCACATTTCGGAGATACGATGGAACCCGGCGCGCGCAACCTGATCACCGACGTCCCCGGTCTCCGGGTGGGCAACGCGCAGGATACCGCGCTGCGGTCAGGCGTGACGGTGCTGACCGCCGACGCGCCGCTCACCGCCTCGGTCGCGGTGATGGGGGGCGCGCCCGGCACGCGCGAGACGGATCTCCTCGCGCCCGACCGCACGGTGCAGGCGGTGGACGCGCTGGTGCTCGCGGGCGGCTCTGCCTTCGGGCTCGCCGCGGCGGACGGAGTCGTGGACGGGCTCCGCGCCGCGGGGCGCGGCTTCGCCGTGGGGCCCGTGCGCGTGCCCATCGTGCCTGCCGCCATCCTTTTCGACCTGCTGAACGGGGGCGACACGGCGTGGGAGGAGACCCCCTACCCGGCGCTCGGGCGCGCCGCCCTCGAGGCCGCCTCGGCCGACTTCGCGCTCGGCACCGCGGGGGCGGGGACCGGCGCGCTCACGGGCATGCTGAAGGGCGGGCTCGGCTCCGCCTCGCTCATGCTCACAAATGGCGTGACCGTGGGCGCACTGGTGGCCGCCAATCCCATCGGCAGCGCCACGACGCCGGGCGAGCGGCATTTCTGGGCCGCGCCCTTCGAGATCGGCGACGAGTTCGGCGGGCTCGGCCCGGATCCGCGGCCCGGGCTCGGGCGCAGCCTCGAAAGCCGAAAGCACAGCGCCTTCGCGGCGCAGGCCGGGGCCAACACCACCATCGCGGTCGTCGCCACCGACGCTGCGCTCACCAAGCCAGAGGCGCATCGCGTGGCGGTGGCGGCCCATGACGGCATCGCCCGCGCCGTGGTGCCCGCGCACACGCCCAACGATGGCGATCTCGTCTTCGCCGTCGCCACGGGCGCGCGCACGCTCAGCGGCCACGGGCCGGGACTTGCAGAGATCGGCCACGCCGCCGCGCTCTGCCTCGCCCGGGCGATCGCCCGGGCGGTTTACGAGGCGCGGCCCGAGCCGGGCGACCTTCTGCCCGCCTGGCGCGCCGGGAACGCGGCGGGCTGACGCCCGGCCGCGCGCCGCGTCAGCGCCGGGGCCGCCAGTGCGTCGGCACGATGACGAGCGCGCCCACGGAACTCAGGATCGCATCCATGCCCGGCGGGCCGAAGCTCACGCCGAACATGATCCGCACGAAATAGAACAGGAATGCCCCGCCCACGCAGATGATCACGCTTTGCAGGATGCCGTTCCGTGTGAAGCCCGTCCGCTCGGACAGGTAGCCCACGAGCCCCGCTATGACGACGGTGCCGATCAGTGCCGGGAACATGGCCTAGCCTCCAAGTTGCGTGCCCGCGGGCACCGGCATGCCGCGCAGGAAGGCGTCCGCCTCCTGCGGGCCCCGGCCCTCGCGCTGAAGCCGGGTGATCCGCACGGCGCCGTCGCCGCAGGCCACGGCGAGGCGATCGTCGAGCGCGCGGCCCGGGGCGCCGGCGCCCGCCTCCACACGCGCGCCGAGCAGTTTCACCCGCTCGCCGGCGATCCGCGTCCAGGCGCCCGGGAAGGGCGAAAGGCCGCGGATGCGCCGCGCGACCTCCTCGGCCGGGCGCGTCCAGTCCACCACGGCCTCGGCCTTGTCGATCTTCGACGCGTAGGTAACCCCCGCCTCGGGCTGCGGCTCCGGGGTCAGGGTGTCGAGGCGGTCGAGCGCCTCCACGATCGCCTCCGCGCCGAGCCGGGCGAGACGGTCGTGCAGCGCGCCGGCGGTCTCCTCCGGCCCGATGGGCGTCGCGCGGCGCAGGAGCACCGGCCCGGTGTCGAGCCCCGCCTCCATCTGCATGATGCAGATGCCCGTCTCCGTGTCGCCCACCATGATCGCGCGCTGGATCGGCGCGGCCCCCCGCCAGCGCGGAAGAAGCGAGGCATGGATGTTCAGGCACCCCCGCGCGGGGGCCTCCAGGATCGGCTGGGGCAGGATCAGGCCGTAGGCGGCGACGACCGCGACCTCCGGCGCGAGCGCGGCGAAGGCGGCCTGCGCCTCGGCGCTCCGCAGGCTTTCGGGATGGCGGACGGGCAGGCCGAGGCGCTCGGCCAGCGCCTGCACGGGCGCGGGGCGCGGCTTCTTTCCCCGTCCCGCGGGGCGCGGCGGCTGGGTGTAGACGGCGGCGATCTCGTGGCCCGCATCGGCGAGCGCCGAAAGCGCCTCGGCCGCGAAATCCGGCGTGCCCATGAAGACAATCCGCACCGCCCTACCCCGCCTTTTTCGCGCGGCGGAGCAGCATGTCGCGCTTCACGCGGCTCAGCCGGTCAAAATACAAGCGCCCGTCGAGATGGTCGATCTGGTGCTGGACCGAGACCGCCCAGAGCCCTTCGAGGTCGCGCCGGTCGATCTGCCCGTGCTCGTTCAGGAAGCGCACGGTGACCGTCGCGGGACGTGTCACCCGCGCCGAGACGCCGGGCAGGCAGGGGCTCGCCTCCTCGTGCTCGGCCAGCTCCGCGGAGGCCTCGAGAATCTCGGGGTTGGCCAGGCGCAGGGCGCGGCCGCGCTCGCGGCTCGCATCCACCACGGCGAGGCGCAGATCGACCCCAAGTTGCGGCGCCGCGAGGCCCACACCCGGCATGGCGTCCATCACCCGGATCATCTCGTCCCAGAGGCCGCGGATCTCGTCGGTCACCGCCTCCACCGACGCGGCCGGGCGGCGGAGCCGCGGGTCGGGCCAGCGCAGGATCGTCCGCGCGCTCACGCGCGGGCCTGCTCGCGCTTCAGCTTGACCATCCTGCGGGTGATCATCTGCCGCTTCATCGGACCGAGATAGTCGATGAAGAGCTTCCCGTTCAGATGGTCGATCTCGTGCTGGAGGCATGTGGCCCAGAGCCCGCCGAAGCCTTCCTCGCGCAGCGCGCCGTCCACGTCCATCCAGCGCACCTGCACCTCGGCCGGGCGGGTCACGTCGGCGAACTGCTCGGGGATCGACAGGCATCCCTCCTCGTAGGTGTTGAGCTCGTCCGAGGCGGCCAAGATCTCGGGGTTGAACATCGCCAGCGGGCGCGGCTCCTCCCCCTCGCGCTTGGCGCAGTCTAGCACGACAAGCCGCTCGAGCACGCCGACCTGCGGCGCGGCAAGGCCGATGCCGGGCGCGTCGTACATGGTCTCGAGCATGTCCTCGGCCAGCTGCCGGCGCGCGTCGGTGATGTCGTCGACCGCCGCGCTGACCTTCTTGAGGCGCGGGTCGGGGTGGATCAGGATGGGCCGTTTCATGGCCGTTGAGATAAGCGAGCGCGTGACCGTGCGCAACGCCCCCTTGCGCCCCGCGCGCTTTCGTCTAGCGTCGCGCGCCGAACCGGAGGGAGCAGATGGATTTCGACTTCGACGAGGTGATCGAGCGCCGTGGGACCCATTCGCAGAAATGGGACAAGATGGAGCGCCTCTACGGCGTGCCGGCGGAAGACGGGCTGGCGATGTGGGTTGCGGACATGGATTTCCGCCCGCCCCCGGGCGTCACCTGGGCGCTGGCGCGGATGGTAGATCACGGGATCTACGGCTATTTCGGCGATGACACGGACTATCTCGACGCGATCCGGTGGTGGATGCGGGAACGCCATGGCTGGGATGTCGCGCCCGAGTGGATCTTCACCACCCACGGGCTGGTGAACGGCACGGGCCTTTGCGTCGACGCCTACACGCAACCGGGCGACGCCGTGGTGCTCTTCACCCCCGTCTACCACGCCTTCGCGCGGGTGATCCGCGCCGCCGGGCGCCGCGTCGCGGAATGCGAGATGCCAGTCGAGGACGGGCGCTACGTCCTCGATTTCGACGCCTGGGACGCGCAGATGACGGGCGACGAGCGCATGCTCGTGTTCTGTTCGCCGCACAATCCGGGCGGGCGGGTCTGGAGCGCGGAGGAGCTGCGCGGCGTGGCCGAGTTCGCGCGGCGCCACGACCTGATCATGGTGTCGGACGAGATCCATCACGACCTCGTCTATCCCGGCGCGCCGCGGCACCTGCCCATGACCGTGGCGGCGCCGGATATCCTCGACCGGCTCGTGATGATGACCGCCACCACCAAGACCTTCAACATCGCGGGCGCGCATCTCGGCAACGTCATCGTGCCCGACGAGGCGCTGCGGGCGCGCTTCGCGGCGCGGATGGCCGCGCTCGGGATCAGCCCGAACGCCTTCGGGCTGCACATGGCCACCGCGGCCTATTCGCCGGAGGGCGCAGCCTGGGTGAATGCGCTCATGGCCTATCTCGACGGCAATCGCCGCATCTTCGATGCCGGCATCGCGGAGATCCCGGGGCTCTCGTCCATGCCGCTCGAGGCCACCTATCTGTCATGGGTGGATTTCTCGGGCACCGGGATGCCGGGCGAGGAGATTACGGCCCGCGTCGAGAAGGACGCGCGGATCGCCGCGAATCATGGGCCGACCTTCGGCAAGGGCGGCGAAAGCTGGCTTCGCTTCAACATCGCGACCCCGCGCGCCCGCGTCGAAGAGGCGGTCTCGCGGCTTCGGTCGGCCTTCGCCGACCTTCAGTGACGCCTCAGCCCTCGCGCGCGTCGGCGATCAGCCCGGCGGGCGCGGCCTCGTCCCGAGCGAAGTCGAGCGCCACGCCGCCGGGGGCCGCGATCGGCCGCTTGAACTCGTAGCGGCGCTCGCCCCCCTCCTCGGCGGAGGTCACCACGAGGCACCGCCCGAGATGGCGCGCGCCGTCGTAAAGATCGACGAGGCCGCGCAGACGCGGCGCTTCGCCCGCGTCGAGAACGAACCCGCCCTCCCAGATCCGAAGCACGGCGTGGCTGGCCCCGCCCCCTTCCACCCTGAGGCGGGTGCGGCGGCGCGCGCGCATCGACCGCGCGGCATCGAGACCCGCTTGCAGTTCCGCCGAGACGTAGGTGGACATGATCCGCTTTCCGCTTTCCCTTACGACAAGAAGGTCCGCAAAAAAGATGAAAATCAAGTGAAACCGGGGGCGCGGCGGATGCCGAAGCTGCGCGAGGATGTCGCGTCCGCGCCCCGCGCCGAAGGCTCTGTGCGATGCCGCAGGGCGGGTGCGCACCCTCCGCGCTTTCATGCCGGCGCAGGATGGCTATCTCTGGCTGAACGAGGAAAGGAAAGCGGCATGGGCCTTCTTGTCGACGGCGAATGGCACGACCGGTGGTACGACACCAGCAAGACGGGGGGCGCCTTCGTGCGCTCCGATTCGAAATTCAGGAACTGGGTCACGCCCGATGGGGCGCCGGGCCCCTCCGGCGAAGGCGGCTTTTCCGCCGAGAGCGGGCGCTACCATCTCTATGTCAGCCTCGCCTGCCCATGGGCGCACCGGACGCTGATCTTCCGCAAGCTGAAGGGGCTGGAAGACCACATCGGCGTCTCGGTGGTCCATCCCGACATGCTGTCGGACGGCTGGACCTTCGACACGGGCTTTCCCGGCGCGACCGGCGACCGGCTTTACGGCCTGCCCTACGCCCGTGACCTTTACGTGAAGGCGAAGCCGGATGTCAGCGGCCGCGTCACCGTGCCGATCCTGTGGGATCGGCAGAGCGAGACGATCGTGTCGAACGAATCGGCCGAGATCATCCGCATGTTCAATTCCGCCTTCGACGGGATTACCGGGAATGCCGACGATTACTGGCCTGAGGACCTGCGCGAGGCCATCGAGCCCGTGAACGCGCGCATCTATGACACCGTGAACAACGGGGTCTACAAATCCGGCTTCGCGACGACGCAGGACGCCTACGAGGCGGCGGTGCATCCCCTCTTCGAAACGCTCGACTGGATCGAGGACCGCCTCGGCGGCAGCCGTTACCTGATGGGCGCGCGTGTCACCGAGGCCGACTGGCGGCTCTTCACCACGCTGATCCGCTTCGATTCGGTGTATCACGGGCACTTCAAGTGCAACCGGCGCCGGATCGTGGACTACCCCAATCTCTGGGGCTACACGCGTGAACTCTACCAGTGGCCGGGCGTGGCCGAGACGGTGAACCTCGAGCACATCATGCGCCACTACCACTACAGCCACGAGACCATCAATCCGCACCGCATCGTGCCCATCGGGCCCGTTCTCGACCTCGAGGCGCCGCACGGGCGCGGCTGACGGGCCGGGGTTCAGGGCGGCGGGGATGGCGGGGTGGAGCCGTAATGCTCCACCATCGCCGCAAGGTCCTCGGGCGGGGTCGCACTCTGGATATACGCGCAGGCGTTCGAGCAAAGTCCGAAGATGGAGCCGTCGGAGAAGAAGCGCGTGTTGGTAACGAAGATCACCTTGGCGTCCGGGACACGGTAGCTGGCGAAGTCGGCCACGGCGAAGGCGCTGCCCTGGTCGAGCACGAGGTCCAGCACGATCACCTGCCAGTCCGCCTGCTGAAGAAGGGCGATCGCGTCGTCCTCGGCCGCCGCGCGCCCGACCTCCGCGCCCTGGCGGTGCAGGTGGCGTTGCCAGAGTTCGCCCAGATCGGGGTTACTCTCCACGATCAGAACGCGCATGCGAGCCCCCGTTACAACGCCGGGCCCGCGCCTCGCGCCGCCCGCAAACGCCCCTCCCCTCCTTACCTTAAGTCAAACGCGACGCGCCGGGTGGAATTTCGGACGCTTCCCGGCCCGACCGGCAAGATTCGGCCGGCAGGAGTGGCGCGGGCCAGCCTTGCTCCCCCGGCTGCGCCTGCTAGCCTGCCCCCGTGGAAACCAGTTTAGGGTATCATCATGCGCGGCGCGGCGATCCTTTGGGCCTTGCTGATCTTCCTTCACACCGCCGGGGCCGCGACGGCGCAATCCGCGCCCTGCGGCGGCCCGTTCCCGGACTTCGTGGACGGCCTGAAGCGCGAGGCTGAGCGCCGCGGCCTCGATCCCGCCACCGTGGAGCGGTTCTTCGCGAATGTCCGCCAGGATCCGGACGTGATCCGCGCCGACCGACGGCAGGGCGTCTTCCAACTGCCCTTCGTGGAGTTCTCGCGCCGCCTCATCAGCCAGAACCGGATAGAGAACGGACGCCGCAACGCCCAGCGCCATGCCGCGGTCTTCGACAGGATCGAACGCGAGATCGGGGTGCCGCGCGGCATCCTGCTGTCCTTCTGGGCGTTCGAGACCGATTACGGCGCGGTGCAGGGCGATTACAACACGCGCGACGCGCTGGTGACGCTGTCGCACGACTGTCGCCGGCCGGGGCTTTTCCGGCCGCAGGTCTTCGCGGCGATCGAACTCTACGCGCAGGGCGACCTCGATCCCGACGGCACGACGGGCGCTTGGGCGGGCGAGATCGGCATGGTGCAGATGCTGCCGCGGGACATCCTGGAACATGGGACGGACGGCGACGGCGATGGCCGCGTCTCTCTCAAGACCTCGCCGCCCGACGCGCTCCTTTCCGGGGCGAAGATGCTCGAAAGCCTGGGCTGGCGCGCGAACGAGCCCTGGCTGCAGGAGATCACGGTGCCTCGGGGCTTCGACTGGGCGCTTTCGGGGCTGGAGGGCACGCGGCCGGTTTCGGAGTGGGCGGCGCTCGGCGTGCGCGGGCGCAACGCTCCGCTCGGCCCCGGCGCGCTTCAGGCGTCGGTGATCGCGCCGCAGGGCCGGCTCGGGCCGATATTCCTCGCCTATCCGAATTTCAATGTGCTTTTCGAGTGGAACCAGAGCTTCGTCTACGTGACGACCGCCGCCTATTTCGCCACCCGGCTCGAGGGCGCGCCGGTCTATGACGCGGGCACGCCGGAACCCGGTCTTTCCGGCGATCGGATGAAGGCGCTTCAGCGCAAGCTCGCCGGGATGGGCCACGACGTGGGCGGGGTGGACGGCATCCTCGGGGCGAAGACGCGGATCGCCGTGCGCGAGGTGCAGGCGCGCCTCGGGCTTCCCGCCGATGGCTGGCCGACGCCCGCGCTGCTGGATCGTCTGTGAGGCGGATTGCAGTCAGCGCGGCGCCCACCTATCTCTGCGGCGTGCCCGTCGGGGCGCATCCCTTCCAGAGGCCGCATGGGCGAGCTTGAGCTTCCCCGGGATCCCGATCCGATCACAATCCGCGAGATCCTCGCGCGGCTCGAGGTGCTCTCGCAGCGTGAGCGCGTGTCGCTGGGCGACATCCTGGAATCCTTCGGCCAGGCGAGTTTTGTTCCGGCGCTGATGCTGCCGGCGCTTCTGGTCTTTTCGCCACTGTCGGGGATTCCGCTCTTCTCGTCGATCTGCGGACTGACGATCGCCGTCGTCTCGGCCCAGATGCTCGTGCGGCGCCGGTATGTCTGGCTGCCGCGAGGGCTGCGCAAGCGCGCGGTGGCCGGCGGCCGCCTGCGTGCCGCGCTTACGCGCATCGCGCGCATCGGGCAATGGATCGACCGGAACACCGGCACCCGGCTGCGGCTGCTGACGGTACAGCCCATGGCAAGCCTGTTCACGCTGATCTGTCTCTGCGCCGGGCTTGCCATGCCGTTCCTGGAGCTTGTGCCGTTTTCCTCCTCCGTCCTCGGCCTGTCGGTGGTCCTGATCTCGGCGGCGTTCCTGACGCGCGACGGGCTTTTCGCGCTCGCCGGGCTCGGCGTCTTCGCCATCGCGCCGATGATCCCGCTGGCGCTGTGGATCGGGCTCGTCTGAGCCTCAGATCCACTTCGCCATCGGCGGCAGGCTCATGAGCACCGCGTTGGCGTCGTGCCCCGTGGCCAGACCGAACTTGGTGCCCCGGTCATAGACGAGGTTGTATTCCGCGTAGAGCCCGCGATGGACAAGCTGCGCCTCCTTGTCCTCATCGCTCCACGGCATGACGCGGCGGCGCTCGACCAGCGGCACGAAGGCCGGCAGGAAGGCGCGACCGATGTCCTGCGTCAGCGCGAAATCGGCCTCCCAGTCGCCGGAGTTGCGGTCGTCCATGAAGATTCCGCCTACGCCGCGCGCACGGTTCCGGTGGGGGATGTAGAAATACTCGTCCGCCCAGGCCTTCAGCTCATCGTAAAGGTCCTCGCCGTGCGGCGCGAGATGCGCCTGCTGCGTGGCGTGGAAGTGCCGGGTATCCTCCGCGTACTCGATGCAGGGATTGAGGTCCGACCCGCCGCCGAACCACCAGGCGCCCGGCGTCCAGAACATCCGCGTGTTCATGTGCACCGCCGGAACATGCGGGTTCTGCATGTGGGCCACAAGGCTGATCCCGGACGCCCAGAAACGCGGATCGCTGTCCATGCCCGGCACGCCCCGGGCCGCCATCGCCTTCTGTGCGGCCGGCCCCAGGGTGCCGTAGACGGTGGATACGTTGACACCGACCTTCTCGAAGACGCGACCGCCCCGCATGACGCTCATCAGGCCCCCGCCCGCGTCCGAGCCATCCTCCGAGGAGCGCCGCGTCTCGGTCACCTCGAAGCGCGCGGGCGCGGCGTCGGAGAGCGGCCCGGTGTCGTGGCTTGCCTCGAGCCCCTCGAACGCGGCGACGATCTCGTCGCGCAGGTCACGGAACCAGGCGCTCGCGCGGCCCTTCTCGCTTTCCATCATGGCGGTCATTCCCGGCCCTCTTCCCCGTGTCGCCGCAAAGACGTAGCAGCGCCCGCGCGGCTTGGCCAGAACCGGGATGCCGCCCTGATCGCCGCTCGCGCGCCCGGGCGTTGCGCGGACCGCCGTGCCGGCCTATCGTTCCGAAATGCGGTTCGTGCTGATCTTCCTCGTCGCGCTCGTGACGCTTTCGGCCTGCACGCAGCGAGACATCTGCATCTCGCAGGCGACGCGCGATCTTCGCGTGCTCGATGGGCTGATCGCCGAGACGCGCGCGACGCTCCGCCGCGGCTACGCGGTCGAGGAGCGTGTGATCGAAACCACGCGCACACGCGGATGCCGCCTGGCCGACGGCACGGTCGGCGTATGCACCGTCGAGGTGCCGACGACGGTGCGGACCCCGGTCGCCGTTGATCTCGACGCGGAGCGGCGCAAGCTCGACTCGATGCTGGCACGGCGCGAGGGGCTTGTCCGGGAAACCGAGGCGGCGGTGCGCGCCTGCCAGGCCGCCTACCCAGAGGGCTAGGCGGCTTCGGCGCTAGTGAAGGTGTCGCGCCGAAGGCGCGCCAGTTGGATCAAACCAGGCCGAAGGCGCGCCAGTTGGATCAAATCAGGCCGAAGGCGCATCAGCCCGGGCAACGCCCCCTTGACGGGATCCGATCGGGGCGGCCCGGCGGGGGCCTCGTCAATGCGCCGGGGCCGCCACCGGGTCGAGCAGCGTGCGCCCGCCATCCACCGTCATGATCTGCCCGGTCACGAAGCCCGCCCCCTCGGAGGCCAGGAACTGCACGGCTTCGGCAAGCTCGCCCGGTGCGGCGATCCGGGACAGGGGCGTGTGGTCCTCGATGTCCTCGCGATATTCCGCGTTCTGCTGCAAGGCGCCCTTCAGGCTCGCCGACATGACAGAGCCGAAGGCGACCGCGTTCACCCGGATGCGGTATGGCGCGAGCGCCACGGCAAGCGACCGGGTCAGCTGGTCCAGCGCCGCGCTCGATACCGAGTAGGCCATGAGGTCGGGATGCGTGCGGCGTGCTGCGATCGAGGACAGGTTCACGATGCTGCCCACCTGCCCGCTCTCCTGGCCCTCCGCCTGCTTGATCATGCGCCGCGCCACGCACTGGCTGAGGCGAAGGCTTGTCATCAGGTTCTGGTTGAGGAGTTTCTCGACCGACGTGTCCTCGGGGTCCAGCGGGTCGGAGGCCATCATCTGCCGCGAGCCGTTCACCAGGATGTCCACCCGGTCGAAGCTGTCGAGCGTGGCCGACAGCAGGTTGGCGATGGCCAGGCGCTCTCGCAGATCACCCGCGAAGTATCGGACGTTGCCGTCCTCCGCCGTCCCGCCCAGCTCGTGGGCGAGACGCGCCTCGTCGATGTCGGCGAACATCACGTTCGCGCCGCGGTCGGCGAAATGCCGCCCGATCGCAAGACCGATGCCGTTGGCGGCGCCAGTGACGATGGCGGTCTTGCCTTCGATGGAAAAGGACATGGGGAAGGCTCCTGGGGGGGATCAGCGGAGGCGGCGCGGACGCGCGGCCTCAAGGATCTTGAAACGCGCGTCGCCGCCGGTCTCGGCCGTCTGCGCGAAACACTCCGTCAGCGCGGTCTCATAGGGCAAGTGGCGATTGGCGACAAGCCAGAGCCGTCCGGAGGGCGCGAGGCAGGCCGCGGCGGCGGCGATGAAGGCACGCCCGAGCGAGGGGTCGGCGGCGCGACCCCCGTGGAAGGGCGGGTTCATCACGATGCCGCCAAGGGGCGCTTCGGGACGCCAGCGGGTGGCGTCGGCCCAGTGAAAGCGCGCTCGGGGATCGCGGATGTTCTCTCGCGCGCAGGTCAGTGCCAGATGGTCCGCTTCGACGAGGTCGATCGCCTCCACCCCGTCGCGGCTCAGCGCCGCGGCGGCGAGCCAGCCCCACCCCGCCCCGAGATCGGCGAGATGCGCGGGCAGGCGCGCGGGCAGCGCCCGTGCGAGCAGCACCGAGCCCGGGTCCGGCCCATCGGCGGAAAAGACCCCCGGCGCGGTGACGAAGCCGCCTTCCACCTGCTCTCTCGGCGGTGCCCGCCAGTCCGAAAGCGCCCCCGTCGCGGAAAACCAGTAAAGCTTGCCGTGCGCCTTGTTGATCGGCCCGGCCACGGCCACCCGCGCCCTGAGCGCGCGAAGCAGCGCATCGGCACCGTCGGTCTTCTGGCCGTCGACGACCACCAGGCCGCCGCGCGCCACCAGCGATTCGGCGCGTGCCAGTGCGTCGCGCCCCTCCGAGCGCGCGCGCGGCAGGACCACGATCGCCGCGGCGTAACGCCCCTCGGCCTCCTCGGGCGGCTCTGGCGCCGTGTTCCAGCCCCCCACGGCAAAGGCGTCGTGGTCGGGCCGGAAGCGCTGGATCACATCCACACGGTCCCGGTCCAGCGCCGAGAGATCCATGCCGGCACGCGGACCCAGCACGACGATCCGCCCCTCGGAGGGCAGCTCCAGTCCGCCGCCAAGGGCCAGGCTCAGGCGCGATCCGCCCATCCCGGGCGGCCTATTCCTTTTCCATGGTGCACTGCAGCGGGTGCTGATGCCGGCGGGCGAAGTCCATGACCTGCGCCACCTTCGTCTCGGCGATCTCGTGGCTGAAGACGCCCACCACGGCGACGCCCTTCTTGTGAACCGTGAGCATGATCTCGAAGGCCTGGGCGTGGCTCATGCCGAAGAAGCGTTCGAGCACGTGCACGACGAATTCCATCGGCGTGTAGTCGTCATTCAGCAGCAGGACCTTGTAGAGCGGCGGGCGTTTCGTCTTGGGCTTGGCCTCGACGACGACGTCCGAGCCCGTGCCACCCCCGTCGGGGCGGTCGGACTGCAGCGTCCATGTCCGGGCGGGCGTGTTCATCGTGTCGCTTCGCGTCATCGTTTCCGACCCGGTTATATAAGTGACCGGGGCGCACTGAAAAGGGGGCGTCCGGTCGGCAGCATCATGGTTTCCGGCCGGAAGGGTCCCCGCCGTTGCAGGGCATGTC
This sequence comes from Rhodosalinus sp. K401, assembly GCF_041365735.1. NCBI lineage: Bacteria > Pseudomonadati > Pseudomonadota > Alphaproteobacteria > Rhodobacterales > Paracoccaceae > Rhodosalinus > Rhodosalinus sp. K401. The sequence continues at coordinate 89,429 of NZ_JBGFSI010000004.1, forward strand.
CGGCGCCGCGCCCGGTTCATGCCAGGCCCGGGGCCTCGTGCTTCGCGTCTGTCTGCATGACGGTGCCGGGAAAACGGCCGCGACATGCGGGGCGATTGGTCGCGGTCGCCGCTTCGACCCGCCATGCGATGGACCGGGGGAGAGGTATTGCGCCCTCGCAACGCGCAGGCCCCACATCTTGGGACGCCCTGCGTCCCTCAAGGCCGAAAAATCGTTCCTATGTCGCGCTTTATTCGCCGTTCTTCCTGTGGTAACTTTCCATCACAACAATTGCCAGCCGGAAACCGGCGGCGCGAGCAGACGAGGCGGGACAGCGATGGCGCGGGTACGCAGGCAACCGGCCCGGTGGGGCCTGTATTTCATTGCGTTCGTATGGTTGGTCGTGGTGGTGCCACTCAGCGCCGCCGCGGCGCCCTATGCGGCGATGGTGATGGACGCGCGCACCGGCGAAGTGCTGCACTCGCGCAACGCGGACACCCGCCTGCATCCTGCCTCTCTGACCAAGATGATGACGCTTTACGTCGTGTTCGAAGCGGTGGAAAACGGCGAGATCGGTCTCGACGATCTGGTGACGATCTCGCGCAAGGCCGCCGCAGAGCCGCCCTCGAAGCTCGGCCTGCGCGCCGGCCAGAAGATCAAGCTGCGCTACCTGATCCGCGCGGCCGCCGTGAAATCCGGCAACGACACGGCGACGGCGCTGGCCGAGGCGATCTCGGGCTCCGAGGCCGCCTTCGCGCGGCGCATGAACCGCACGGCCAAGGCCATCGGGATGACGCGCACCACCTTCAAGAACGCCCATGGCCTCACCCAGGAGGGGCATCTTTCCACCGCGCGGGACATGACGATCCTGGGCCGGCAGCTCTTCTACGACTACCCCGAGTACTACAATCTCTTCTCCCGCCGTTCGACCCATGCGGGCGTCAAGACCGTGCCCAACACGAACCGCCGCCTGCTCGACGCCTACAGGGGCGCCGACGGGATCAAGACCGGCTACACGCGCGCCGCGGGCTTCAACCTCGTGGCCTCCGCCGAGCGGGGCGGTGAGCGCATCATCGCGACGGTCTTCGGCGGCCACTCCACAGCATGGCGCAACCAGCGCGTGGCCGAACTGCTCGACATGGGGTTCGCCCGGGCGCCGACGCGGGTCGCGGTCCACCGGCCCGCGCGCCCGCCCTATCTCGGCAATACCGGCCCCGGCGGCGCCAGCGGCACGGAAATCCGCGTCAGCGGGCTCGTCGCGCGCTCGGTGCGGCCGATGGCGCGGCCGCGGCCGGCCGAAACCGTCCCGGTGGCGGTCGCCAGCGCGCAGGTGATCGACAGCGCCGTGGCCGAAGTGCTGGATGCCTCGGTAAGCGACGTGCTCGCCACGGTGGTCGGCGACCCGGACGAGCAAGTCGCCGAGATCGTGGCCGAGACCGTCAGGGCAGAGCCCGCCCAACCCGTCGGCGCGGCGGCGTCCACGGCAGGCGTCGCGCCGAAGGCGAGCGTCCCGCCGGAGACGCGTCCCGAGACGTTGCAACTTGCCAGCGCCGCCGCGAACGAGCGCGCGGCGGAGACCGCGGAAGACCGCGTCGTCACGCGGCTTTCCACGTCGGGCGGGCGGCAATGGGGCGTCAACCTCGGCCGGTATCCGACGCGCACGAGCGCCGAGAAGGTTCTGCTCACCACCGCGCTCGCGGAGATGTCCACACTCGACGGGGCGCTGCGGAAGGTCGTGCAGCGCAACGGCGGTTTCGAGGCCAACTTCCACGGGCTGACGCGCGACGGGGCGGACCGCGCCTGCCGGCGCCTCCAGGCGCGCGGCACCACCTGCTTCATGGTCGGCCCGCCCAGCTGACGCGCGGCGCGCGTGGCTCAGGGTTTGGGGTGGTCGTCGTATTCGTCCGACAGGATGCGCCGCGCGTCGCCCTCCGGATCGTCGTACTGGCGCGACCGCACCGTGTAGACGAAGAAGGCGAGGCCCACGGCCCCCAGGAACACCGAGATCGGGATGAGGTAGGCGAGGATGTTCATGAGCGTCCCCTCAGCCGCAATGCGTTCAGCGACACCGTAATCGACGAGGCGGACATCGCCAAGGCGGCGACCAGCGGCGTCGCCCAGCCGATCACCGCGATCGGCACCGCGATCACGTTGTAGATCGTCGCCAGGCTGAAGTTTTCATGGATCCGCTTCGTGGCGGACCGCGCCACCGCGATCGCGTCCGCCACCGGCTCCAGGTTGCCGCCAAGAAGCACGATGTCGGAGGCGACGCGCGCGGCGTCGAGCGCCGAGGCCGGCGAGATCGAGGCATGCGCCGCGGCAAGCGCGGCCGTGTCGTTGAGCCCGTCGCCGATCATGAGCACCCGCGCGCCCTCGGCCGAAAGCGCCTCGACCCGCGCGGCCTTGTCTTCGGGCCGCATTCCCGCAGCCCACTCCGCGATCCCCAGCCGGTCGGCCAGGTCGCGCACCGGCGCGGCAGAATCGCCCGAGAAGAGCAGGATCCGCATCCCGTCCGCACGCAGCGCGTCGACGGCGGCCTCCGCCCCCTCGCGCAGCCGGTCGGTGAAGGTGAACGCCACCGGATCGCGCCCCTCGATCGACAGCCAGGCTGCGGTCGTCACGCCGGTCTCGGCCCCGACCCAGTCGGCCCGGCCCAGCCGGACCCGACGGCCCTGCCAGCGCGCCTCGGTGCCGTGGCCGGGCACCTCGGCCAACGCCTCGATACCCGGGGCGGGCTTCACCCCCGCCGCCCGCGCCGCTTCCGCCAGCGCGCGCGAGAGCGGATGCGCGGAGCCTTCGGCGAGCGCAAGCGCGAGTCCGAGGTCCTGGCCTTCATGCGCGTCGAGATTCGTGAGCACCGGCGTGCCCGCGGTCAGCGTCCCCGTCTTGTCGAGAACAACGGTGTCCACCTGCGCCAGACGCTCGAGCGCGGTGGCGTTCTTGATCAGAAGCCCCTTGCGGAAAAGGCGCCCGGAGGCCGCGGTGGTCACCGCCGGCACGGCGAGGCCCAGCGCGCAGGGGCATGTGATGATCAGCACTGCCGCCGCGATGTTGAGCGAGATGCGCAGATCACCCGACCACAGCAACCAGCCCGCGAAGGAAAGCGCGGCAAGGATGTGAACGCCGGGCGCGTAAAGCTTGGCCGCCTTGTCGGCGAGCGAGGTGTAGCGCGACCGGCCCGATTCGGCGACGGCGACGAGTTCGGCCATGCGGTGAAGCGAGCTTTCCTCGCCCACGGCGGTGGCGCGCACGGTAAGCGGGCCGGTCAGGTTCACCTCGCCCGCGCTGACCGCCATGCCGGGCTGGGCGCGGACGGGCAGCGTCTCTCCGGTGAGGAGCGAGCGGTCGAGTTCCGAGGCGCCCTCCACGATCTCGCCGTCCACCGGCATGCGCCCGCCGGGCCGCACCAGCACCAGGTCGCCGGCGGCAAGCTCGGCGATGGCGACCTGCTCGGTCCCGCCGTCGTCGCGGACGCGCAGCGCGCGCGGCACCTCGAGCGCGGCAAGCTCCTCGGCAGCCGAGCGTGCCACGGCCCGCGTGCGGTGGTCGAGGAACCGGCCGGCCAGCAGAAAGAAGGTGAGCGCGATGGCCGCGTCGAAATAGGCATGTTCGCCCGAAAGCGAGGTCTCCCACAGGGACGTCACCACCGCGAGGAGGATGGCGAGCGAGATCGGCACGTCCATGTTGAGCCGTCCCGCCGACAACGCCGCCCAGGCGTTGCGGAAGAAGGGCTGGGCCGAGAAGGCGATGGCCGGAAGCGCGATCGCCGCCGAGACCCAGTGGAAGAGGTCGCGCGTCACGCCTTCCGCGCCGGACCAGACGGCGATGGACAGCAGCATCACGTTCATGGAGGCGAAGCCCGCCACCGCGAGGCGCATCATCAGGTCGCGGCCCGCGCGGTCGGTTTCCGTCGCCGAAAGGGTGCCGGCATCGAGCTCGTGCGCCTCGTAGCCGAGCCGGTCGAGCACCCCGGTGAGGTCCTCGGCGGTGACGTCCGGATCGGCCTCCACGGAGGCGCGTTTCAGCGTCAGGTTCACCCGGGCGGAATGCACCCCCGGATGTGCCGAAAGTCCCTTCTCGACGGTCGTGATGCAGCCCGCGCAGTGGATCGTCGGCAGCGACAGCGCGATCCGCGCGTTCTTCTGGGGTGCGCGCGCGGCGAGGTCTTCCGCCGCGGGCGCGGCGCTGCATGCGGGACAGGCCGAGGGGCGGGCCGCGGTGTTCACCTGGTCAGCCCCGCACGTAGATCTCGATGCGCTGCTCGAACGGCGTGCCGTCGAGCGCCTGCGCCCGCATGCGCAGGTTCCAGACGCCGCTCGCGAGCGAGGTCCGCGCCACGTAGTCGCGCCCGTCGAAGCTGAACTCCGGCGTGAAGTCGTCCCGCACATGCGTGGCCCGGCCCACGGTCGTCTCCAGCTGGCCGAGTTGCACCGGCCGGCCCTCCGCATCGCGCACCGACAGCACCAGCGTCTCGTCCTCGAAGGCGGCCGAGACGTCCCAGCCGAGCGCCTCCTGCGCCTCGCGGCGGGCGTCGAAGTTCTGCGACGCGACGTAGGAGTTCTTCACCTCGAGGCCCGGGAAAGTCGAGACCGCGTTCCAGGCCAGCGCCAGGTTGACGCCGATGATGATGGTGAAGGCGCCGACGAAGATGGCCAGCGCATGCCGCCCGGTGAATTCGCGTTCAGGTTTCAATCCGAGGCCCTCCCGAAGAAGATCGTGTCGTTATGCGCACGCTCCGCGTTGGTGAGATCCTCGACCCAGAATCGGAAGTCGGTGCGCTCCGCGGTGGCCGGCTCCGATCCCGGCGGCGCGACGACGTAGACGCGCTGCAGGAAGGTGGTGTCGGCGGGCACCTCGACGGTCTCGTAGGGCGTGCCCTCCAGCTGGATGCGCAGCTGCGGGTGGCCCGTGAGCGAGACGCGGAAGGGGCGATCCTCTCCATGCTTGTTCAGAAGCCGCACGTCGTAGGTGTTGCGGACCGATCCGTCCGACAGCGTGACGTAGGTCGGGTTGCGCACCGGCGCCACGGTCATCTCGATGTCGGGGCGAACGAAGAGCGCGAAGACGAGGCCGAGGCCCACCATCGCCCAGAGCGTCGTGTAGAGGACCACGCGGGGGCGAAGAACGTGCTTCCACACCGGGCGCGGCGCCATCCCCTCGCGCTCTCGCCGCTCGTCCGAGAGCGCGATGTAGTCGATCAGGCCGCGCGGTTTGCCGATCTTCTCCATGACGTCGTCGCAGGCGTCGATGCACAGCGCACAGGTGATGCATTCGAGCTGCTGGCCCTCGCGGATGTCGATGCCCATCGGACAGACGTTGACGCAGGCCATGCAGTCGATGCAGTCGCCGGCCTCCTGCTCCTGGTCCTCGCTCCGGGTGCCGGTGGGCGCTTCGGGCGTGGGCGTGGGCGCGTATTTCACCGCGCCTTCGCCGGACGCCTGGGCCTGCTCTTCGGCGGCCTGTGCCTCCTTGACCGAAACGCGGCGCACGTTGTGCTTGCCGCGCGGCTCGCCCCTCCAGGCGCGATAGGCGACGGTCAGCGTTTCCTCGTCCATCATCGCGGCCTGGATGCGGGGCCAGGGGCAGGCATAGATGCAGATCTGCTCGCGCGCGAAGCCCCCGAAGAGGAACGTCGTGCCGGTCAGGATCGCGATGGTGATGTAGGCCGCGGGATGCGCGTCGAGCGTGAAGAGGTTGCCCAGAAGGGTCGGCGCATCCGCGAAATAGAAGACCCACGCCCCGCCCGTGGCCACCGCGATGAGAAGCCACGTCACCCATTTCGTCAGCCGCAGACGGGCCTTGCGGAAATCCAGCTTCTTCTGCCTGTGCAGGCGCAGCCGGGCGTTGCGGTCGCCCTCGATCCAGCGCTCCACGGTCAGGAAGAGATCGGTCCAGACCGTCTGGGGGCAGGTGTAGCCGCACCAGACGCGCCCGAGCGCGGAGGTGAAGAGGAAGAGCCCCAGCCCCGCCATGATCAGCAGACCGGCGACGAAATAGAACTCGTGCGGCCAGATCTCGATCCAGAAGAAGAAGAACCGGCGGTTCGCGAGATCGATCAGAACCGCCTGGTCGGGCAGGTTCGGGCCACGGTCCCAGCGGATCCAGGGCGTGATGTAGTAGATGCCCAGCGTCACCGCCATGATGATCCATTTGAGGTTGCGGAACCGGCCCGAGACGCGGCGCGGGAAGATCGGCTCGCGCGCGGCGTAAAGGACGGGGGGCTCTTGGTCGGTGGAACTCACGGAATGTCTCCAGCGGTCTGGGAATGCGTCACGGTCTTGTCTCAGGGCGGGGCCGCGCGAGCTTTGACCTGCATCAAATCCTGTATCTGTGATCCACCTATTCGCGTTGCGCTGCGGCCTCGTGCCGCAGTCGTGTCGGGCACCAGGTCACGCGACACGCGGCGCAAGCGCCGCCTTGGGCATGCTGCGGTCCGTGCCGCGCAGGCCGGCCGGTGACGAGCGGCGTGCCGAGGTCGCGCAAGCATGACGCCCTTTCAGACCGCCGTGGCCGAACCCGGGTCCAAGAGGAACTTTCGACATCGGGACGATAGGGGGCAAAGGCCGACGCGGGCGGCACTGCGGCGCGTCAGCAGGCGCGCCGATCACGATCTACCGCAGTCATTGCCGGAAAATCGCGCCGGCATCCCGGGAAACGCGCGAACAGGACGGGATGCCGGCGCTGGGCCCGGGGGGCAGGGATGCCCCCGGGTGTTCTCTACCGCGTCACTCGGGGCTATCCTCGCCGCCGCCCAGCTGGTGGACGTAAAGCGACACGGCGCGGATCTCGTGCTCGTCGAGGCGCGATTGCCACGGCGGCATGACGCCGAAGCGCGAGTAGGTCACGGTCTCGTGGATCGTCTCGTAATCCCCACCATAGAGCCAGATCGCGTCGTTGAGCGCCGGCGCGCCCTGCCACTTGTCGCCATTGCCTTCGGCGCCGTGGCAGGCCGAGCAGTTGATGTCGTAGACCTCGGCGCCGGCTTCGGTGGCCGCGGCGTCCTGCGGCGTCTGGCCGGACATCTGCATGACGTAGTTGGTGACCTGGTGGATCTCGTCCTCCGACAGGATCTCTCCGAAGACCGGCATCTGCGACCAGCGGGCGTTCGGGTCGTCCTCGTTGCGGATGCCGTGCGCGATCGTGGTGTGGATGTCCTCGATCGTGCCGCCCCAGAGCCACGCATCATCGAGCAGGTTGGGATAGCCCGCGGCCTGCACGCCCGCCGCGCCCGAGCCATGGCACTGCGCGCACCAGGTCTGGAACACCGACGCGCCGGCCTGCACCGCGTATTGGCGCAGCTCGGGGTCGTCGCCGATCTCGGTGAGCGGCGCGCTGACGAGCCGTTCGTTGATGCCCGCGTTCGCCGCCTCGGCCTCGGCAAGCTCCTTGGCCACTTCCGCCCGGCTCGAATAGCCCAGAAGGCCCGGCGTCGCCTTGTTGATCCCGGGCCAGGCCGGGTAGGCGATCGTGTAGCCGATGGCCCACACGATCGTCGCATAGAAGATCCAGAGCCACCAGCGGGGCAGCGGGTTGTTGTATTCCTCGATCCCGTCCCATTCGTGCCCTGTGGTTTCCGGCTCGTGCTTCTTCTGTCTGGGCGACTTGCTCATTTCCGCGCCTCCTCGTTCTCGGCGGGTTCGTCGTCATCGCGGCCGGCGTCCGGCGCTGGCGCGTCCTCGTAGCGGAAGGGAATCGTCTTGCTGTCCTCCAGCGCCTTCTTGCGGCTGGGCAGGAACACCCAGATCACAACGGCGATGAAGAACACGAACATCGCCAAGAGACCCCAGCTGTCCGCGAAGCCCCGCAATGCGGAGTAGGTCTCCATCGCGTCCTCCTAGCGGCTTTCGTCGGGCGTGAAGGTGGAGAAGTCCACCAGCGTGCCCAGCATCTGCATGTAGGCGATCAGCGCGTCGGCCTCGGAGATGCCGGGCTGGCCGTCGAAATTGCGCGTCTGCGCCTTCGGATAGCGCGCCAGCAGCCCCTCGTGATCGGCATCCGGATCCGCCTGCGCGTTGAAGTCGGCGCGCGCGTTCTCGATCATCTCGTCGGTGTAGGGAACGCCCAGGAACCGGTGGGTGCCCAGCAGGTCCTCGATATACTGGGCGTCGATCAGCGTGCGCTCCAGGTGATCGTATTTGGGCATCACCGATTCCGGCACCACCGACTGCGGGTCGCGCAGGTGGTCCACGTGCCAGTCGTCCGAGTAGCGCCCGCCCACGCGGGCGAGGTCGGGCCCCGTCCGCTTGGAGCCCCACTGGAAGGGGCGGTCGTACATCGACTCGGCAGCGAGGCTGTAGTGGCCGTAACGCTCCACCTCGTCGCGCATGGGCCGGATCATCTGGCTGTGGCAGACGTAGCAGCCCTCGCGGACATAGATGTCGCGGCCGGTAAGCTCGAGCGGCGAGTACGGCCGCATCCCCTCCACCTCCTCGATCGTGTTGTCGAGGTAGAAGAGCGGCACGATCTGCACGAGCCCCCCGACCGTCACGACCAGGAACGAGAAGATCAGCAGCAGAGTCGCGTTGGTCTCGAGGATCTTGTGCTTGTCGAGAATTGCCATGCCTCGGCCCTCCTTATTCGGCCGGGACGGCCGCCGGGGTGCCCGCGGCCTCTTTGGCCGGGGACCGCCGGACGGTCATCCAGAGATTGTAGCACATGATGATCGCGCCGGAGAGGTAGAGCACCCCGCCCAGAGCCCGGACCACGTACATCGGGAACTTGGCGGCCACGGTGTCGGCGAAGCTGTTCACGAGGAAGCCGTTCGCGTCCACCTCGCGCCACATCAGGCCCTCCATGATGCCGGTGACCCACATCGACGCGGCGTAGAGCACGATGCCGATGGTCGCGAGCCAGAAGTGCCAGGACACGAGGCTCAGCGAGTAGAGCCGCTCGCGGTTCCAGAGCCGCGGCACGAGGAAGTAGAGCGCGCCGAAGGTGATCATGCCGTTCCAGCCGAGCGCGCCCGAGTGCACGTGGCCGATCGTCCAGTCGGTGTAGTGCGACAGCGAGTTCACGGCCTTGATGGACATCATCGGCCCCTCGAAGGTGGACATGCCGTAGAAGCCGACCGAGATCACCATCATCCGGATCACCGGGTCCGTGCGCAGCTTGTCCCAGGCCCCCGAAAGGGTCATCAGGCCGTTGATCATGCCGCCCCAGCTGGGCATCCAGAGCACGATCGAGAATACCATGCCCAGCGTCGAGGCCCAGTCGGGCAGCGCGGTGTAGTGCAGGTGGTGCGGACCGGCCCAGATGTAGATGAAGATCAGCGCCCAGAAGTGGATGATGCTGAGCTTGTAGGAGAAGACGGGCCGCTCCGCCTGCTTCGGGATGAAGTAGTACATCATGCCGAGGAAGCCGGCGGTGAGGAAGAAGCCCACCGCGTTGTGGCCGTACCACCACTGCGTCATCGCGTCCTGCACACCCGAGAAGGCGGAGACGGACTTCGAGCCGAAGATCGAGACCGGCACCGACAGGTTGTTGAAGACGTGCAGCATCGCGACGGTGACGATGAAGCTGAGGTAGAACCAGTTGGCGACGTAGATGTGCGGCTCTTTCCGCTTCACGATCGTGCCGAGGAACACAGCGAGATAGACCACCCAGACGATCGTCAGCCACCAGTCGGTGTACCACTCGGGCTCGGCGTATTCGCGCGACTGCGTGGCGCCGAGAAGGTAGCCGGTCGCGGCCAGAACGATGAAGAGCTGGTATCCCCAGAAGACGAACCAGGCCAGATCACCGCCCCAGAGCCGTGCCGCGCTCGTGCGCTGGACCACGTAGAACGAGGTCGCGATCAACGCGTTGCCGCCGAAGGCGAAGATCACCGCCGAGGTGTGCAGCGGGCGCAGGCGGCCGAAGTTGGCGTAGCCTTCCGCCCAGTCGAAATTGAGACCCGGATAGGCGAGCTGGAAGGCGATGAAGGTGCCCACCAGGAAGCCCACGATCCCCCAGAACGCCGTTGCGATCACGCCCGCGCGGACGACGCCGTCCATGTATTGCCCCGACAGGTCGGGCTTTACGGTGTCCTCCTCCGTGTTCCGCAAGACCCACAGGAAAAGGCCGCCCGAGACCAGCATGATCAGGATGGCATGGACCAGATAGGCCGCGTCGCGCGCGAAATTGGCCGCGATCATCGCGAAGAGCGTGATCAGGCCGAGCACGATCAGCTTCAGATAATTCGCCATAAGGTGTCGTCCCTTCGGTCGTTCTGCCCGCACGGGTCATGCTCCGCGGGGGCGGGTGTCTGTGTCAGCTTTCATGTACAGGCGCGGCCCCGCGCGCCTTGATCTGCATCAATGCGTTGGGCCGGCAAGGTTGACGCGCATCAAGGTCGCACGCCGTCTGGCACCCTACGGTCCACGAACGAAGTCTATCTGGAGGACGAGATGAGCTACAAGACACTGATGACCGTCGTCACCGACACCGGCGTTTCAAAACCGCCGCTCGAGGCGAGCGTGGCGCTGGCGCAGGCTTGGGACGCGCATCTCGAGGCGATGTGCATGGGCGTCGACAGAACACAGACCGGCTACTACTACGCCGGCGCCAACGCGATGATCCTGCAGGAGACGATCGCCCGCGCCCAGCGCGACGCAGAGGCGGCGGGGCAGCACGTGCGCGACACGCTCGGCAAGAGCGACGTGCGCTGGAACGTGGAGACGGGTGTCGCCCAGCTTGCGGACATCGGCCGCCAGGTGGCGATGCACGCGCGCTTTTCCGACCTGGTGATCCTGCCCAAACCCTATGGCGAGAACCGTGGCGCGGAGTTGGAGCCGGTGATCGAAGGCGCCCTGTTCGACGGCCATGTGCCTGTCCTCGTCGTGCCGGAGGACGGGCTTGCCAAGACGCGGCCCGAGCGAATCCTGCTGGGCTGGGACGAGGGCGACGAGGCGCTTTCGGCAGCGCGCGCCGCGCTGCCGTTCCTGTCCGCGGCCGACACCGTGCATATCGTCGTCGTCGATCCGCCGGCGCACGGGCCGAACCGGTCCGATCCGGGCGGCCTTTTGTCGCAGTTCCTCGCCCGTCACGGCGTGAAGGTCGAGATCGACGTGCTGTCGAAGACGATGCCGCAAATCTCGGACGTGCTGATGCGCCACGCGCTCGACATCGACGCGGACATGATCGTGATGGGCGCCTACGGGCACTCGCGCTTCCGCGAGGCCATTCTGGGCGGCGCGACGCGCAACATGCTGGAGAATTCTCCGCTGCCGCTCTTCATGGCGCACTGAACCGTGCGGGGCGCCGGCCGCGTTTTGCGGCCGGCGGGGCCCGACCCGGTCAGACCAGCATGCCGCCGTCGCTGTCGTCGCCCGCCTCTTCCATCAGGCGCCCGAAATCAGGCACCGTGACGTGGCGCTTGCCCTGAAGCTCGATGACGCCGTCGCGCCTGAGCGCCGACATCTGCCGGCTCACGGTCTCGAGCGTCAGGCCGAGATAGTCGGCCATCGCCTCGCGCGTCAGCGGAAGATCGAAGACGAGGGGCCCTTGCGTGCCCCGAAGTTGCAGGGTCGCGTCGCGCCGCGCGATGATCGACAGGAGCGACGCGATCTTTTCGCGCGCCGTCTTGCGGCCCAGCACCAGCATCCATTCCCGCGCGGCGTCGAGTTCGTCCAGCGTCATCTCCAGAAGCCGCTGCGCGATGTGGGGCGTGCGCTCCATCATCTGTTCGAAGGGCTTCTTGCGGAAACAGCACATCACCATGTCGGTGGTGGCCACGACGTCGTAGGCCGCGCCCTCGCGGCCGGGGCGTCCGACGAAATCGCTGGGCAGCAAGAGGCCGACCATCTGGGTGCGGCCGTCTTCCATGGTTTGCGTGAGCGTGGCGATGCCGGAGACGACCGAACCGACGAAATCCATGCGGTCGCCCGACCAGATCACCGTCTGCCCCGCCTCGAAGCTGCGGTAGTATTTCATCTCTTCGAGGCGATCGAGCTCGTCGGTGTCGCAGCGCGCGCAGACAGCGCGGTGGCGGATGGGGCAATCCGAGCATGCCTGCGAGATCGGTTTCATGGTGTCGTTGAGCATGTGATCGGTCGCTCTCGCTGGTTGATCTGAGTCAAGGTTCCCACATCCCTCAGTGTCTAATTCTAGTGACATGGACAGCCGAACACAACTTGCAAAGCTGGGACTCTTCGACGCGAAGGTGCCCCGCTACACCAGCTACCCCACAGCGCCCCATTTCGGTGGCGGCGTCGATCCGCAACGCTTCGCGGACTGGATCGGTGCGATTCCCGAAGGCAGCGCCATTTCGCTCTACGTGCATGTGCCGTTCTGTCGCAGACTTTGCTGGTTCTGCGCGTGCCGGACGCAGGGCACCCAGAGCGAAAAGCCCGTCGCGGCCTATCTCGAAACGCTGAAGACCGAACTGGCGCTGCTTCGCGACACCCTGCCGGGCGGGGTCCGCCTCGCGCGGCTTCACTGGGGCGGCGGCACGCCCACGCTGCTGTCCGCGCCGATGATGGAGGAACTGGCCGCCGCCATCGCCAAGGTCGCGCCCTTCGCCGAGGACTACGAGTTTTCCGTCGAGATCGACCCGAACGAGATCGACGGCCCCCGGCTCGACGCGCTCGCCGCGGCGGGCATGAACCGCGCCTCCATCGGGGTGCAGGATTTCGACCCGCATATCCAGAGCACGATCGGCCGCATCCAGAGCTTCGACGCGACCCGCAACGCGGTGGACGCGATTCGCGCCCGTGGCGTCGCGAGCCTGAACGCCGACATTCTCTACGGCCTGCCCCACCAGAGCCGCGCGCGGATCACCGAAAGCGTGCAGAAGCTCCTGTCGCTCTCTCCGGACCGGGTGGCGCTTTACGGCTACGCCCATGTGCCCTGGATGGCCAAGCGCCAGCAGATGATTCCCTCCGACGCGCTGCCGACGCCACAGGAACGCCTCGATCTCTTCGACACGGCGCGGGAGCTTTTCGCCTGGGACGGTTACGACGAGATCGGCATCGACCATTTCGCCCGGCCCGAGGACGGCCTCGCCGTCGCGGCGCGGCAGGGGCGGCTTCGCCGGAACTTCCAGGGCTACACCGACGACACCGCCGAGGTGCTAATCGGCGTCGGCGCCTCGTCCATCTCGCGCTTTCCGCAGGGCTATGCGCAGAACGCGCCGGCCACCTCTGCGCACACCACCGCCATCCGCGAGGGGCGCTTCTCGACCTCGCGCGGTCACGTCTTCAGCGACGAGGACAAGCTGCGCAGCCGGATGATCGAGGCGCTGATGTGCGACTTCCGCATCGACGCGGCAGAGATCGCCGACAGCTTCGGCGTGTCGCGTCGGCGGCTTTCGGCCATGTTCGCAGAGGCGCAGGCGGCCTTCGGGGGGCTGCTCAGGGTCACGCCCGACGGGCTTTCGATCCCGCCCGAGGCGCGACCGCTGACCCGCATGGTGGCGCGCGCCTTCGACGCCTACGAACTCGACAAGGCCGGCCACTCCTCTGCCATCTGACGCGGGCGGGCTCTGGACAGGGGCGCGGCCGTCGGGCGCTATGGGTTCATGCGTGTCGCCAGCTTCAACATGCAGAACCTGCGCCTGCGCGACGGGCGCCTCGATGGCGCACGCGACGGCGACCGCCCCGAGGACGCGACGGCGACGGCCGCGCGGCTCGACCCGGCCGACCGGAGCCTAGGGGCGAAGCTGATCGCGCGGGCCGACGCGGATGTCGTCGCCCTGCAGGAAGTCTTCGACCGTGCCTCGCTCGATCATTTCCATGACCGGTTCCTCGCGCGCGCCGGAGACGGCCGGTATCCTTGGCGGGTGTGCCTGCCGGGCAATGACGGGCGCGGCCAGGACGTGGCGCTGATGAGCCGGCGGCCCCTCGAGGACGTGGCGGGCCACGCCAGCCTGCGCCCCGCCGACCTCGGCCTCGAGGCGCCGCGCGGCGTCGATCCCGACCACCCGATCTTCCGCCGCGATTGCCTGCGCGCGCGCGCCGGCCCGCTCACGCTCTTCGTCTGTCACTTCAAGGCGCCCTACCCCAGCGCGCGGCGCGCCTGGGCGATCCGCCGCCTCGAGGCCGAGGCGGTGCGCCGACTGATCGAGGCGTGCTTTCCGGATCCGGTCGCGGCGCTCTGGCTGGTTCTGGGCGATCTGAACGAACCGGCTGACGGGACCGGCGCGCCGGCCATCGCGCCGCTGCTGCCACCCTTCTCGGTGGACCTTCTCCAGCGGCTGCCCGCGGGCCGGCGCTGGTCCTGGCACGACGCCGAGACCGGCGGGTACGGCCGGCCCGACGCGCTGCTCGCCTCGCCCGCCCTTGCCGGCCGCTTCCCGCAGGCATGCCCCGAGATCCTGCGCGCGGGGCTCGGGCACGAGGCCACCCGGCACGCGGGACCGCGGCTCGAGGGGACGGGCTGGCATCGCCCGCATGCGAGCGATCACGCGGCGCTGGCGGTGACGTTTCCGGGTCTCTAGCGCAGCGCCTCGGCCGGCGCGGGGGCGCGGCCCGCGACGCTGCCGCCCGTGGGGTTGAGCGCCGCCTCGAGCAGCGCGCGCGTGTAGGCGTGGCGCGGCGTCTCGAAGATCTCTTCCGAGGGGCCGTATTCGACGATATCGCCTTCCTTCATCACCACGACGCGGTGCGACATCGCCCGCACAACCCGCAGGTCATGCGAGATGAAGAGGTAGGCGAGGCCGTACCGCTCCTGCAACTGGCGCAGCAGGTTCACGATCTGCACCTGCACGGTCATGTCGAGCGCCGAGGTCGGCTCGTCGAGGACCAGAAGCTTCGGGCGCAGGATCATCGCCCGCGCGATGGCGATGCGCTGGCGCTGGCCGCCCGAGAACTCGTGCGGATACCGGTCCATCGTCGCGGGGTCGAGCCCCACCTCGGACATGACCTCGGCCACGAGTTCGCGCTGCGGGCGCTTGTCGCGGGTTCCATGCACGCCCAACCCTTCCGCGATGATCTGCTCGCAGCTCATGCGCGGCGAAAGGGAGCCGAAGGGATCCTGGAAGACGATCTGCATGTCCCGGCGCAGGCGCCGAAGCTTGCGCACGGACCACGCGTTCACGTCCTCGCCGGCGAAGGTGATCTCTCCCTCGGAGCCGATGAGGCGCATCATCGCCATCGCGAGCGTGGTCTTTCCGGACCCCGATTCGCCCACGACACCCAGCGTCTCGCCCCGCCGCACCGTGATGGTGGCGTCGTTCACCGCTTTCACATGGCCCACCGTGCGCCGCAAGAGCCCGCGCTGGACGGGAAACCAGACCTTCAGCCGGTCGGTGCGCACCACCTCCTCGGCGTCTTCGGGCACGGGGTCGGGCATCCCCTCCGGCTCTGCGGCCAGGAGTTTCCGGGTGTAGGGATGTTCGGGGCGGGAGAAGATCGCGGCGGTCGGCCCGCTCTCGACGATCTCGCCGTCCTTCATGACGCAGACGCGGTCCGCGATGCGCCGCACGATGCCGAGATCGTGGGTGATGAACAGAAGCCCCATCCCCTCGTCGGCCTTCAGCTCGGCCAGAAGCTCCAGGATCTGGGCCTGGATCGTGACGTCGAGCGCGGTCGTTGGCTCGTCGGCGATCAGGATGTCGGGCTTGTTGGCGAGCGCCATGGCGATCATCACGCGCTGGCGCTGCCCCCCCGAGAGCTGGTGCGGATAGTCCTTGAGCCGGCTTTCGGGATCGCGGATGCCGACCCGGTCCAGGAGCTCCACAATGCGCGCGCGCGCCGCGTCCCCCACGAGCCCCTGGTGCAGCGCGAGGCTTTCGCGGATCTGCCGTTCCAGCGTGTGAAGCGGGTTGAGCGATGTCATAGGCTCCTGGAAGATGAAGCTCAGGTCGTTGCCGCGCACGCGGCGCAACGCCGCCTCGGGGGCGCCGATCATCTCCTCGCCCTTGTAGCGCACGCTGCCCGAAACCTCGGCCGACGGGCCGAGCAGCGACACCGTCGAAAGCGCCGAGACCGATTTGCCCGAGCCGGATTCGCCCACCAGCGCCACCGTCTCGCCCTTGTCGACGGCGAAGGAGACGCCGCGCACCGCCTCGATGCGCCGCCCGTCCTGACGGAACGCCACGCTCAGCTTCTCGACTTCGAGGACCCGGCTCACTGAAAGGTCTTTCGCGGGTCGAAGGCGTCGCGCACGCCCTCGAAGATGAACACCAGCAACGAGAGCATGATCGCGAAGGTGAAGAACGCCGTGAAGGCCAGCCAGGGCGCCTGAAGGTTGCGCTTGGCCTGAAGCGTCAGCTCGCCCAGCGACGGCGCCGAGGACGGCAGGCCGAAGCCCAGGAAATCAAGGCCGGCGAGCGTGGCGATGGTGCCGGTGACGATGAAGGGCAGCATGGTGAGCGTCGCCACCATGGCGTTGGGCAGCATGTGGCGGAACATGATCGTCCAGTTCGACACGCCGAGCGCCCGCGCCGCGCGGACATATTCGAGGTTGCGCGCGCGCAGGAACTCCGCGCGCACCACGCCCACCAGCGCCGTCCATCCGAAAAGCACCGTGAGCAGCACGAGCAGCCAGAAACTTCGCCCGAGGATCGCGAAGAGGATGATGATGATGTAAAGCGCCGGCGTCGCCTGCCAGATCTCGATGATGCGCTGGAAGATGAGGTCCAGCCAGCCCCCGAAAAAGCCCTGGACGGCGCCGGCGACGATGCCCACCACGCTCGCGAGCGTGGTGACGATGATCGTGAAGAGGATCGAGAGCCGGAAGCCGTAGATGATGCGCGCCAGCACGTCGCGCTTCGTGTCGTCGGTGCCCAGAAGGTTCTGCTCGTTGGGCGGCAGCGGCGCCGCGCCCGGCCGGTCCACCACGGTGTCGTAGGCGTAGGGAATGGGCGGCCAGAGCAGCCAGCCCTTCTCGATCTCCTGCCCGCCCACGATCCCGTCCTCCGCGTCCTCGATCAGGCCCTCGGGATCGTCGAAACAGGCGTCGAGCCCGCCCGTGACGATCAGGCAGGACACCTCGGGATCACGGTAGATCGCCTCCGTCCGGAAATCGCCGCCGAATGCCGTCTCCGGGTAGAAGGTGAAGACGGGCGTGTGAAGCTCGCCCCGGTAGCTCACGAGGATCGGCTTGTCGTTGGCGATGAACTCCGCGAAGAGCGAGAGCCCGAACAGGATCGAGAAGATGATGAGCGACCAGTAGGCACGCTTGTTGCGCCGGAAGTTCCGCCAGCGCCGCTCGTTGAGCGGCGAAAGCCAGCGGCGCTTCTGCGGCGGAACGACCGGCGCGGGGGCCATGTGGCCCGGCATACGTTCCTTGTGGGGGACGGTCTCCTCGGTGGGCACCGGGGTTTCGTTGGGCGCGCGTTGCTGCACCGCTCAGCCCTCGCGTTTCTCGAAGTCGATGCGCGGATCGACGATGACGTACATCAGGTCCGACAGGATGCCCACCACGAGACCGATCAGCCCGAAGATGAACAGCGTGCCGAAGATCACCGGATAGTCACGCGCCACCGCCGCCTCGAAGCCCAGCCGCCCCAGCCCGTCGAGCGAGAAGATCGTCTCGATGATAAGCGAGCCGGTGAAGAAGATACCGATGAAGACGGCCGGGAAACCCGCGATCACGATCAGCATCGCGTTGCGGAACACGTGCCCGTAGAGCACGCGCCCCTCGCTGACGCCCTTGGCCCGGGCGGTGATGACATACTGCTTCTTGATCTCGTCCAGGAAGGAGTTCTTCGTCAGCAGCGTGAGCGTCGCGAAGGCCGAGATCGTGGAGGCCGCGACCGGCAGCGTGATGTGCCAGAAATAGTCTGCGATCTTGGCGGGAAGGCTCAGGTCCTGCCAGTTGTCCGAGGTCAGGCCCCGCAGCGGGAAGACCTGCAGATAGCTGCCGCCCGCCAGCAGCACGAGCAGCAGGATCGCGAAGAGAAAGCCCGGAATGGCATAGGCCACGATGATCGCGCCCGAGGTCCAGGTGTCGAAGGGGGTGCCGTCCTTCACCGCCTTGCGGATGCCCAGCGGGATCGAGATCAGGTAGGCGATCAGCGTGGACCAGAGGCCGAGGCTGATCGACACGGGCATCTTCTCGAGGACCAGCTCCGTCACCTCGATCTTGCGGAAGTAGCTCTCGCCGAAATCGAGCCGCATGTAATCCCAGAGCATCCCGAAGAACCGCTCCAGCGGCGGCTTGTCGAGGCCGAACTGCCGTTCCAGATCGGCGATGAACTCGGGCGGAAGTCCGCGCGCGCCGGCATAGCCCTCGAGCTCCTCGGCCGAGGTGCTGCCCGCGTCCTCTCCAGAGCCCGCGAAACCCTCGAACACGTCGCCCTGCCCCTGCATCTGGGCGATGATCTGCTCGACCGGCCCGCCGGGTACGAACTGCACCAGCGTGAAGTTGATGATCATGATGCCCAGCAGCGTCGGAACGATGAGCAGAAGCCGCCGGAGGATATAGGCGCCCATGCCGCCCCTACCTCAGCGCGCCGTCGGCGCGAAGGCGCGCGGCCTTCTCCGCGTTGAACCACCAGAAATCGAGCACGCCCAGCGCGTAGGGCGGCAGGGTCTCGGGGTGCTCGTACTGGTCCCAGTAGGCCACCCAGTGGCTGTCGTTGTACCAGACCGGCACCATGAAGAACTCGTGCCGCAGAACGCGGTCGAGCGCGCGCAGCGCCACGGCCTCGTCCTCGCGATTGTCGGTCGCGAGCGCCGCCTCGATCACCGCATCCACCAGCGGGCTGGCGAGCCCGGCGGGATTGAACAGGCTGAATTCCGCCTCTGTGGAGCCGTATCGCTGCATCAGACCGGTGCCCGCCTGAAGGAAGGCGACGTAGTTGTCGAACACCAGATCGTAGTCGCGTTCCCGGCTGCGCAGGGTGAACTGCGAGGGATCGACCCGCTCCACGTTGGCCTCGATCCCCATCAGTTCGAGGTTCTGCGCGAAGGTCTGCACCACCGAGACGAGGGTCGCGGAACTCGACGACGAGATCGGGAAGTCGAGGCTCAGCACCTCGCCCGCGGCGCTGCGGCGCAACCCGTCGTCCCCCACGGCCCAACCCGCCTCGTCGAGCAGGCGCATCGCGCGGCGCAGGTTCCGGCGGTCGTTCAGCCGGTCGGCGCCGGAGCTGTGCGCGTCGCGGGCCGGTTCGGTCAGCACTTCTTCGGGGACCTCCACGTCGAGGGATTGCAGCAGCTCGAGTTCCGCGCCCTCCGGCGGGCCCTCGGCCTCGATCGGCGTGTCCTGAACGAAGGACTCGCGCTGCTTGAAAAGGCCATACTGCAGCGACTCGTTGGTCCATTCGAAATTGTAGGCCAGCGAGATCGCCTCGCGCACACGCTTGTCCTTGAGGACGTCGCGGCCGAGGTTGAAGACTATGCCGGTGGGCGCCGGCGGCGTGCCATCCGGAAGCTCCTCCAGCTTCACGTGCCCGCGCTCGACCGCGGGGAAATCGTAGCCCGTGGCCCAGGTGCGGGAATTGCCTTCGGCGCGGAAGGTGTAGACCCCCGCCTTGAACGCCTCGAAGGCGGCGTTCTCGTCGGCGAAATACTCGATCCGGATGCGCTCGAAATTGTGCCGGCCCTGGTTGATCGGCAGGTGCCAGCCCCAGTAGTCGGGATTGCGCCGATAGACGATGCTGCGGTTCACGTCGACGCTGTCGAGGACATAGGGACCGGAGCCGACCGCCGGCTCGAGGCGCGGCTCGTCGAGGCGGGCGTCCGTCTCCTCGAACCACGCCTGCGACCAGACCGGAACGCCGCCCACCTGGTCGATGAGCGACCGGCGCGAGATATCCTCGGCGAAGGTGAACTTCACCGTGTGATCGTCGAGCGCCTCCGCCGAGAGGACGCGGCGGCTGACCGCCTGCGCGTAGCTCGGAAGCCCCTGTTCCAGCAGCAGGTTGTGCGAGAAGACCACGTCATGCGCGGTCACCGGCGTGCCGTCGGAAAACCGCGCCTCGGGGCGCATGTGGAAGATCGCCCAGGTCTTGCCGGGATCGTATTCGACCTTCCAGGCGAGAAGCCCGTAGGATTCCCCGATCTGGTCGGCCGGCGCGCCCGCCCCCGAGGCGGGCATCTCGCCCAGAAGCGACTCGTAGAACATCCACGAATAGCGTCCGGCCCGGCCCTGCCGGGAATAGGGATTCATGCTGTCGAAGGTGCCCGGTGCCCAGAGCGAGATCTCGCCGCCCACGGGCGCGTCGGGATTGACGTAGTCGAAATGCGCAAAGTCGGGCGGATAGGTGAGATCGCCGAAGAAGTTGTAACCGTGCGAGACGACGACCTCGCCGCCCTGGGCGCGCGCGGCCTCGCTCGGCTCCGGCGTGAAGGCGGGCGTCCCGGTCTCGGCGGCAGCCGTCGCCGGCGGGAACGCCGCCGAAAGCGCGAGCGCCGCGGCACCGAAGAGTTGGACGATGGCCTGCGCGGGCTGCTGCGACGGGGTCATGGTCGGATCCTCCAGCGTTCCGAAGCGGTGCGCACTTCACGGGAAATGGTGCAGTTACGCTAGAATGCCAGATCGCGCGTGTTCAAGTTGCGATTGCGTGATCCCGGCAGGCCGACCGTCCGCTGGCGCGAAAAGGGCCGCCGCGCTCCCGCGCGACGGCCCCGATACGCCTTGCGGGCGCGAGACACTGCTCAGTCGTCGAGGCTGTCGAGCCACGCGATAAGGTCGGCACGATCCTGAAGATCGCGAAGACCGGCATAACCCATCGAGGTGCCCGGCGCGTAATCACGCGGGTTCTCGAGCCAGGCGTCCATTTCCTCGGCCGTCCAGACGCCTTCGGGAAGGGCGCCGGAGTAGCGGAAGCCGTCCACCGCGCCGATCTCGCGGCCGATGATGCCGACAAGGTGCGGGCCGACGCGGTTTTGTTCCTGGTTCGCGACGTGGCATGCCGAACACTGGCGGAACACGCGCTCGCCGTTGCCGACGTCGGCCTCGGCCAGCGCCATCTGCAACTCCGACATCNGCGGCCGATGATGCCGACAAGGTGCGGGCCGACGCGGTTTTGTTCCTGGTTCGCGACGTGGCATGCCGAACACTGGCGGAACACGCGCTCGCCGTTGCCGACGTCGGCCTCGGCCAGCGCCATCTGCAACTCCGACATCTCGCCGCCAGCGGACGCATCCTCGGACGCGTCACCCGCGGCGGTCATCTCCTCGGTCGCTGCCTCCTCGGTGGCGGTGTCCTCCATCGCGACGTCTTCCGTGGCGGTGTCCTCGCTCGCGACCTCTTCTTCGGCCGCCTCTTCCGCGGCGGGCTCCTCAGGCGCCGCGTCTTCCGCAGCAGCCTCCTCGGTGGCCATGTCCTCGGCGGGGGCCTCGGCGGCCGCCTCTTCCACGGCGGCGTCCGCGCCCGGCAGGGTCCATCCTTCGGTGTAGCTGCCCAGATAGGCGATCAGGTCGGCGCGGTCCTCGTCATCGGCAAGCCCGCCATACCCCATCGAGGTGCCCGGCGCGTAGTCGCGCGGATTCTCGATCCACGCGTTCATCTCTTCCCATGTCCATGCGCCCTCGGGCAGCGCCCCGGAATAGCGGAACCCGTCGATGGACGCGATCTCGCGGCCCATGACGTTCACGAGGTGCGGCCCGACACCGTTGCGCTCCTGATCGACGACGTGGCAGGCCGAACACTGGCGGAACACGCCTTCGCCGGCATCGGCGCTCGCGTTGGCGAGAAGCTGAACGAAGGGAACTTCCTCCTCCTCTTCGACGGGGGCCGCGTCGGCCACCTCCTCCTCCTCTTCCTCGCCGGTGTCGATGACGTAGGCTTGCTGCTCGCCGTAGGGAACGCCGACATGATAGAGTTCCTCGGCGGCCCACTTGCCCAGCAGGAAGACCAGGAGCGCGCCGCAGAGGCTCCCGAATACCTTGGTAAACGTCATCGTGTCAGGCATGGCTCGCATTTCCGTTTTCCGGTGTCAGTCGGGGGGTATCTATAGGGTTCCGTCCAACCCGCGCAAGGTGTAGTTACCGCGACCAAACGCCCGGACCGGGGCTTTTTCGCGGGACGATCGCCATGACAGCACGCATCGCCTTCCAGGGCGAGCCGGGCGCGTATTCGCACCAGGCCTGCCACGACGCGCATCCGGAGATGGAGGCGCTGCCCTGCCGCACCTTCGAGGACGCGGTGGAGGCTGTGCGGGACGGCCAGGCCGAACTCGCCATGCTGCCGGTGGAGAATTCCACCTACGGGCGCGTGGCCGACATCCATCAGCTTCTGCCGATGTCCGGGCTGCACATCGTGAACGAGGCCTTCGTGCGGGTGCACATCAACCTGCTCGCCCTGCCCGGCACGCCCCTGTCGCGGATCGAGCGCGCGATGAGCCACACCATGCTGCTGGGCCAGTGCCGCGACTTCCTGCGCGCCCACGGCATCCACCGTGTGACCGGCGCGGACACCGCCGGTTCCGCCCGCCATGTCGCGAACGCCCACGATCCCGCGCTGGCCGCGCTGGCCGGCGACCTCGCCGCCGAGATCTACGGCCTCGAGGTGCTCGCCCGGCACATCGAGGACCAGGGCAACAACACCACGCGCTTTCTCATCATGGCGCGAGAGCCCGACCACACGCCGCGTGGCGACGACGGCATGATGACAAGCTTCGTCTTCCGCGTTCGCAACATCCCCGCGGCGCTCTACAAGGCCATGGGCGGGTTCGCCACGAACGGCGTCAACATGACCAAGCTGGAAAGCTACATGGTGGGCGGCTCGTTCAAGGCCACCCAGTTCCACGCCGATATCGAGGGGCACCCGGACGATCCCGGGGTGAAACTGGCGCTCGAGGAGCTCGACTACTTCACCGACGAGATGCGGATCCTCGGCGTCTACCCGGCCGATCCCCGGCGGCACGGCGCCTGAGGCGCCGGCCGGCCCACACCTTCAATCCAGCCGGTCCGCGAGCCAGTTGCGCAGCAGGAACCCGGCGATGGCGCCCGCGCGCGGCGGTCTGATGCGGGGATGCGTGCCCGCGAAAACGTCCAGAAGCTCGGTCCGGCCGACCCAGAGCGCATCCTCCAGCTCCGCGGGATCGAGCGTGATCGCCTCGCTCTCGGCCTCGGCGAGGCAGCCGAGCATGAGCGAGGCCGGGAAAGGCCAGGGCTGGCTGGCGAGGTAGCGCACCGCGCCGACGTGCACGCCCGCCTCCTCCAGGACTTCGCGCCGCACCGCGGCCTCCATGCATTCGCCGGGCTCCATGTAGCCCGCGAGCAGCGAATACATGCCGCCCGGCCAGTGGGGCGAGCGGCCCAGCAGCACCCGCGGCCCCGAGACGACGAGCATGATGACCACCGGATCCGTGCGCGGGAAATGCTGGCCGCCGCAGGACGCGCAGACCCGGACCCAACCGCCCCGCGCCGCCGCGCTTTCGGCCCCGCAACGCGCGCAGAACCGATGGCTTCGGTGCCAGCCGAGAATGGCGCGGGCGGTGGCAGCAAGCTCGGCGTCGCGCGGTCCGAGCGCGGTCATGGACGATCTCAGCTCGCGGAAGGCGTGATCCCCGGGAAGGGCGGGGTGGTGCTGTTCGGCATCTTCCGAAGGCTCTTCGGCCGTCTCCGGCATCCAGTGCGAGATATCGGCGGCGAAGACCGCGCAGCCATCCTCGCGCCCGATCAGGATGGGCTCGCCCGCGCCGTCAAGCGCGGCATGCCCGACCGGAAGGCGGACCAGCCGGTCGAGCCCCGGGCCGGCGAAGAGCGGCCGTCCGCGCCAGAGCGCCAGCACGCTGGACCGGGGATCGGACATCGCGTCCGCGAGCGCCCGCTGATCGGCCCGAAGCGTGTCCGCGCGGTCGAGCGCCGATCCACCGAAAGTCACCGTCTCCGCGTGCCGCATCATCCTTCCTTCCGGTTCGTTCGCCCGCCGCCGGGTAAGAGCCATGACATGCGCGACGCCACGCAGGCCAGTGGAAATGCGGACCCCGGCGGCTGGCTTAACCCTAGATTGCAATAAATCATTGGATTACATTCCCAGATAGTCAAAGCCGATGGATGCCAGAACTCCCAACGATGACGATCTCTTTCGCCCCCCTGACCCTCGCGCCGGGCATGGCACAGCTGCGCATCCTCGCGACCACAGACCTGCACTGCACGCTTCTCGGGCACGACTACGCGCGGAACGCGCCGGTGCCGCGAGCCGGGCTTGCCGCGCTCGGCCCGCTTATCCGGCGGCTTCGCGCGGAGGTGCCGGGCACGCTGCTCCTCGATAACGGCGACACGCTGCAAGGCACGCCGCTCGCCGACCATGTGGCCGAGAACTGGGCGGAGCGCGGCGGCGCGCCACACCCCGCTATCGCGGCGATGACGGCGCTGGGCTACGACGCCGCGACGCTCGGCAACCACGATTTCGATTACGGCCTCGCGTTCCTGCGCAACGCGCTGGCCGGCGCGGGCTTTCCGGTCGTGCTGGCCAATTTCGCGGACGCGGGCGGCACGCCCCTGCTGCCGCCCTACACGCTGATCGACCGCGAGCTGCGCAACGGCGGCGGCGGGCGCGCCCGGGTGCGGGTGGGCGTGATCGGTTTCGCGCCGCCCCAGACCGTGCGATGGAGCGGTCGTGCGCTCGCGGGCGCGGTGCGCGCCGCTTGCATCCTCGACACCGCGCGCCGGCTCGTGCCGCGGATGCGCGCGGACGGGGCCGATGTGGTGGTGGCGCTCGCCCATAGCGGCCTCGGAGAGAGGCGGCCCGCCCCCCGCGCCGAGAACGTGGTCCGCGCGCTCGCGGCGGTTCCCGGTCTGGACGCGGTGATCGCCGGACACAGCCACGCGGCCTTCCCGCCCGACGACACGCCCGGCGCCACGCTGGCGGGCATCCCCGCCGTGATGCCCGATTTCCTGGGCAAGAGCGTGGGCGTCATCGACCTTGTCCTCGAGCGGCGGTCGACCGGCGGGTGGCGGGTGGCGGCGCACCGGGCGCGCCGCGTCGCCCCGACGGGCGGGGAAGGCGAGGACGCCGCAGTCCTGCGCGCGGCGGCCCGCGACCACGGCGCGGCGCAGGCGCGTCTCGCCGTGGTCGCGGGCGCCACCTCGCGGCCGCTTCACAGCCATTTCGCGCTTCTGACCGACGCGCCGGCGCTGCGCCTTCTGGCCGAGGCGCAGCGCGCCGCGGCAGAGCGCGGGCTCGCCGGCACCCGATGGGCGGGCCTTCCCCTGCTTTCGGCCGTCGCGCCGTCCAAGGCGGGCGGGCCCGGTGGACCCGGGCACTTCGTCGATATCGCCGCCGGCCCGCTGCACGCGCGGCACCTGTCGGAGCTTTTCCCCTTCGGCAACGCGCTCCAGGTCGTGCGGCTGAGCGGCGCGGCACTGCTCGACTGGCTGGAACGCGCCGCCGCGCTCTACCGCACGCTGCGGCCCGGCGTCGCAGACCAGCCGCTCCTCCAGCCCGATTTCCCGACCCACCGCTTCGACGTGCTGCACGGCCTGAGCTATCGGATCGACCTGTCGCGCCCGGCCCTTTACGACATCTCCGGCCGGCCCACCGGGCCGGGGCCCTGCCGCGTGGACGCGGTCCGGCACGCGGGGCGCCCGGTGCGGCCGGCCGACGACTTCCTCGTCGTCACGAGCGCGCATCGCACCGGCGCGTCGGACCCGCCCGGCGGCGCCGCCGACTGGGAGGTCGTCTGGGATGCGGACCTGACCGACCGCGATGCGCTCGCGGACCACCTTCTTCGGGAAAGCCCGGTCCGGCCGGACCCGATCCCGGTCTGGCGGTTCGCGCGGCTGCCGGGCGCCACCGCGCTCGCGCCGACCGGGCCGGCCGCGCGGGCGCATCTTGTCGACGCGGCAGGCCTGGACGTGGCCGAGACGGGCGAGACGGCGGACGGGTTTCTGCAACTCCGGCTGCGGCTCTGAGCGCACGGGTTGCGAATCCGCGCCGCCGGCCTTAGATACTCGCTTGAGAGGTTGGTGCGGGCAAGCGCCTCGCCAACCCGGTCAGGTCCGGAAGGAAGCAGCCGTAACGAGCCCCGCTTGGGTCGTTTTCCAACCTCTCACCTTTCCCCTCCAGTCCGGAATCTGACGCGCGTGCGGATGTGACGGGGCGCGGTTCCTCCGGCCGCCGCCCGCTGATATGTCCTTGATGTGGGCAACCCGGTCCGAGGCGCGGTGGATGTTTTCCGACTTCTCTTTCGCGGCCCTCGCGGCGATCCTCGCCGGGACGGCCATCGTCATCCTGCTCAGCGGCGTGCGGATGACCTCGCTCGCCGACCGCCTGGCCGACCGAACCGGGCTGGGCGAGGCGATGGTGGGGGCGGTCCTCCTCGGCGCGGCGACGTCGATCTCGGGCACGATCGTCTCGGTCACCGCCGCGCTCGACGAGCGCGCATCGCTCGCCTTTTCCAACGGGATCGGCGGGATCGCGGTGCAGACGGCCTTCCTCGCGCTCGCGGACATCCTGCATCGCAAGGCCAACCTGGAACATGCCGCCGCCGAACTCGCCAACGTCTTCCAGGGCACCGTGCTGATGCTGATGCTGGCCCTGCCCTTCGTCGCCTACACCCTGCCCGAATTCGCGATCTGGGGCGTTCACCCCGTCTCGGTCCTGCTCGTCGCGGTCTACGCGGTCGGGCTGCTCGCGGTCCGCGAGGTGCGCGAGACACCGATGTGGCGACCGGTGCGCACGCACGAGACCCGCGAGGACGAGCCCGAGGAGGACGATCCCGAGCCACGATCGACGCTCGCGCTTTTCACCGTTTTCGCGGCGCTGATGCTGATCATGGCGGCGGCGGGCTGGACGCTTTCGCGCGCGGCGGCGGAACTGACCGACCGCTACGCGTTGAACGCCTCCGTCGTCGGCGCGCTCGTGACGGCGGTCATCACCTCGCTTCCCGAACTGGTCACGACGCTCGCCGCGATCCGGCGCGGCGCGCTGCAGATGGCCGTCGGCGGCATCATCGGCGGAAACACCTTCGACGTGCTCTTCATCACGCTCTCGGATGCCGGCTATCGCAATGGGTCCATCTACCACGCGATCGGCAGGGACGACCTGTTCTGGCTGACCGCGGGACTGACCATGACCGCGATCCTCGTCCTCGGGATGCTCTACCGGCAGCGGCGCGGGCCGGCCGGCATCGGGCTGGAAAGCGTCCTGATCCTGGCGGTCTACGGGTTCGCGATCGCGGTGCAGGCGTTCTGATGGGCGGGCGTCCGCGCGCCGCCCGCTGGACGATGCCGGGCGGCGGCCCTAGGCTGCGCATTCAGGATTCGGGCGAGGCGTGATGCGCGAGACGGACAACGGCGGCTACCAGGTTCTGGCGCGGAAATACCGCCCCGAGACCTTCGCCGATCTCGTCGGCCAGGACGCCATGGTGCGCACGCTCAAGAACGCCTTCGCGGCGGACCGGATCGCGCAGGCCTTCATCATGACCGGCATCCGCGGCACGGGAAAGACGACGACGGCGCGGATCATCGCCAAGGGCATGAACTGCGTCGGCACCGACGGAACGGGCGGGCCCACTACCGATCCCTGCGGGGTCTGCGAGCACTGCGTGGCCATCGCCGAGGGCCGGCACGTCGACGTGCTGGAAATGGACGCGGCGTCGAACACGGGCGTGGGCGACATCCGCGAGATCATCGACAGCGTCCACTACCGGGCGGCCTCGGCGCGCTACAAGATCTACATCGTCGACGAGGTGCACATGCTGAGCACCTCGGCCTTCAACGCGCTTCTCAAGACGCTCGAGGAGCCGCCGGCGCATGTGAAGTTCATCTTCGCCACCACCGAGATCCGCAAGGTGCCCGTCACCGTGCTCTCGCGCTGCCAGCGCTTCGACCTGCGGCGGATCGAACCCGAGGTGATGATCGGCCTGCTGCGCCGCATCGCCGAGCGGGAGGGCGCGGCGATCGCGGATGACGCGCTCGCGCTCATCACCCGCGCCGCCGAGGGCTCGGCCCGGGACGCGACCTCGCTTCTCGACCAGGCGATCAGCCACGGCGCGGGCGAGACGACGGCCGAGCAGGTGCGCGCCATGCTGGGTCTGGCGGATCGCGGCCGGGTCATGGATCTCTTCGAACTCGTGATGAAGGGGGACGCGGCCGGCGCGCTGTCCGAGCTGTCGGCGCAATACGCCGACGGGGCCGATCCCATGGCCGTCTTGCGCGATCTTGCCGAACTCACGCACTGGATCAGCGTCGTGAAGATCACGCCGGGCGCGGCCGAGGATCCCACGGTGGGCCCGGCCGAGCGCGCCCGCGGCGCCGACCTCGCCGAGCGGCTGCCGATGCGCGCGCTCACCCGCAGCTGGCAGATGCTGCTGAAGGCGCTCGAGGAGGTCGCCGCCGCGCCCAACGCGATGATGGCCGCCGAGATGGCCATCATCCGCCTGACGCATGTGGCCGAACTGCCCAGCCCCGAGGATCTGCTCCGCCGGCTGCAATCCGAGCCGCCCCCGCCTGGGCCTGCCCCGGGCGGCGGCGGAGGCGGCGGCGCGGCGCAGCAATCGACCGGGCAGATGGCCACGTCCGGCGCGCGGCTTCGCGCGCCCGCGCCCCCCCGCGGTCCGGCCGGCGCGGCGGGCGGCGCTGCGCAGGCCCACGCGCTCGCGCCCTCGCTGGCCGACTATCCGGCCTTCGAGCATGTGGTCGAGCTCGTCCGCGCGCGCCGCGACATGACGCTGCTGATCGAGGTGGAAAGCCATCTGCGCCTTGCCGCCTATCAACCCGGACGGATCGAGTTCGAGCCCACGGACGAGGCCGCCCCGGACCTCGCCCAGCGCCTCGGCCAGCGTCTTCAGGCCTGGACCGGTGCCCGGTGGGCGGTGAGCGTCGTCGGGACGGGCGGCGGCCCCACGATCGCGGAGACCCGCGCCGAGGAGGCGGGCGCGCTCGAGGCCGAGGCGCGGGCCCATCCGCTCGTGAAGGCGGTGCTCGCCACCTTTCCCGGCGCCCGGATCAAGGATATCCGGACACAGGCGGCGCAGGAAAGCGCGGCCGCCGAGGGTGCGCTGCCCGAGGTCGAGGACGAGTGGGACCCCTTCGAGGACGATTGACGAAAGCCGCCGGCAGGCGCCGCGCGCGACAGGAAAGGAACGAAGATGTTCAAGGGACTGGGCCAGCTCGGCGACATGGCCGGGATGATGAAGAAGGCGCAGGAAATGCAGCAGCGCATGGCTGACCTGCAGGAAGAGATGAAGCAGATGACGGTGACGGGCGAGTCGGGTGGCGGCCTCGTGAAGGTCGTCTGCACGCTCAAGGGCGAGCTTACCGCGCTCGACATCGATCCGTCGATCTTCTCGGGCGACGACAAGGAAGTCGTCGAGGATCTCATTCTCGCGGCGGTCAAGGAGGCGCAGACCAAGGCCCAGACCGCGGCGCAGGAGGAGATGTCGAAGCTCACCGACGAGATGGGCCTGCCCAAGGACATGAAGCTGCCGTTCTGAGGTGCGTGGCCGCGGCCGCGCGCCGCGCCACCGCCCGGGATTGCCGCCTTCGCCGCCATGAGCGCTCCTTCGGACATCGACACGCTGATCGAGATGATGGCCCGGCTGCCCGGTCTCGGGCCGCGGTCGGCGCGGCGCGCGGTGCTGCATCTCGTGGCGCGGCGGGAAAGCCAACTCGCGCCGCTCGCGCGCCAGATGCAGCAGGTGGCCGCGACCGCGCGGGAGTGCGCGCGCTGCGGCAACGTGGGCACCGGCGAGATCTGCCCGATCTGCGCCGATTCGGCGCGCGGCAACGGCCAGATCTGCGTGGTCGAGGACGTCGCCGACCTCTGGGCGATGGAACGGTCGGGCGTGTTCAAGGGGCGCTACCACGTCCTCGGCGGCACGCTCTCGGCGCTCGACGCGGTGGGGCCCGAGGATCTGCGCATCCCGCAACTCCTGGAGCGCGTGGCGGAGGAAGGCGTGCAGGAGGTGATCCTGGCGCTTTCGGCCACGGTGGACGGACAGACCACCGCCCACTACATCGCCGACGCGCTGGACGGGCGGGCCGCGATCAGCTCGCTCGCCCAGGGCGTGCCGGTGGGCGGCGAGCTCGACTACCTCGACGACGGCACCATCGCCGCGGCGCTCACCGCGCGAAAGTCGTTCTGACGCGGCGCGGGGCGGCTCAGGCGGCCCGTGCGGCCACCGGCTGCAGCTCGGCCCAGTCCGGCAACGCGGCGCCCAGAACGGCAAGGCCGCCCAGCCGCCCGAGTTCGTCGGAACACTTGGCGCCCCGCCCGCAGCCGGCCACCGCCACCGCGACGCGGTCGGAAAGCCGCCCGATGGCCGGGCGATCGGCAGGGGTGTAGGTGGTCACGCAGGCGTCCGTGACCGTGCGCCGGATCGCGATGCCGGGCATCCGCTTCCGGATCATGGCCTCGAGGCGCGCGCCCACCTCCGCCGAGCCGCCGCCGCGGAACCAGTCGCCGAGCGCCGCGCGGCCCTCCAGCGGCACGTCCACCGGGTCGCCGCCGAGCTTGAGGTAGAGCCGCCCGTCGGGGTAGCGGATCGGCGGCAGGAGATAGGGATCCTCGCCGTTCGGCAGAAGCGCGATGAGCGACGGCATCGAGGAAAGCCGCGCGGCCTCTGCCGCGTCGATCTCGAAAAGCGCCACGGTGCGCGCATAGACCGAAAGCGGCAGCGCCCCGGGCAGGAGGACGTCGGTGAATCCGCCTGTCGCCACCAGGGCGCGATCGGCCCGCACCGGTCCCTCGGACGTGGCGACGCTGATGCCCGCAGCGGTTTCGTCGAGGCCCTGCGCCTCGGCCGCGAGATACCGCGCGCCGGCGCGTTCCGCCGCGACCAGCTGCGCCCGGGCAAGACGGCGCGGGCTGATGTGCCCTGCCGCCGTCGCTTCGTAAAGGGCCAGCGTCCCGGGCGCGAACGCGAAAAAGGGGAACCGCTCGGCCAGCGCGCCGCCTGTCAGCCGCTCGGCGGGAAAACCCGCCGCCTCCTGCACCTCGGCGGTCTGGCGGATCAGCGTGCCGTCAGCCGGCCCCGCGAGCATCGCGCCCGCCTCGGTGTAGAAGGAAATGCCGCTTTCGGCCTCGATCTCGCCATAGCGCGCGATGCTTTCGCGGCTCGCGCGGCTCCAGAAGGCCCAGGGATCGAGCTTGCGGGTGATGCGGCCCTCGTCGTAGTGGCTCGCGAAGACCCCGTCGTGGCACCGCTTGTCGCCCGGCTCGGCCGGACCGATCAGCACCACGTCGTGGCCGGCCCTGGCCAGGTGCCGCGCCGCCGCGCCACCGATCAGACCCGCGCCGATGATGGCGATCCGCATCGCATCCTCCCGCTCTGTCGCGGGGAAAAGGCTGCCGCGCGGCGAAGGAAAAGGAAAGCCCCGCCGCGCCTTTCGCGCTCAGCGGCCGCCGTCCTCGTCGTCGTCCTCGGTCTCGTCGGGCAGGTTGAAGAAACTGTCGGGATCCCGCTTGTCGTCCTCGTCGGCGCGCGTTTCGCTGCCTCCGGTGAGCGTGAAGGACTCGAGCCCCTCGATCGCCGTCGGCATCTTGGGCTCGGCCTCCATGCCGAGGCTCTGCTCGGTGGAGACGAGCTTGCGGCGCTCGTCGTCGGACATGATCGCGCCCTCGGCTTCCTTCTTCTTCGCCGCCTTCTGCACGACGGCGTCGAGCTCGCTCTGCTTGCAAAGCCCCAGGGCAACCGGGTCGATCGGCTGGATGTTGGAGATGTTCCAGTGGGTGCGCTCGCGGATCGACTGGATCGTGGGCTTCGTCGTGCCGACAAGCCGCGCGATCTGGCTGTCGGCCAACTCGGGGTGGAACTTCACCAGCCAGAGGATGGCCGCCGGGCGGTCCTGCCGCTTCGACAGCGGCGTGTAGCGCGGGCCGCGGCGCTTGTCCTCATCGCGCGCGGCGGGGTTGAACTTGAGCTGGAGCCTGTAGTTCGGGTCGGCCTCCGCCTTGCGGATCTCCTCGGGCTCGAGCTGGTTGTTGGCCACGGGGTCGAAACCCTTCACGCCCGCGGCCACGTCGCCGTCGGCGATGCCCTGGATCTCCAGCTCGTGCATCTCGGTGAAATCGGCGATCTGCTTGAAGCTGAGCGTGGTGTTGTCCACGAGCCAGACGGCGGTCGCCTTCGGGTGCAGCAGTTTGGCCATGTCGCGTCTCCTCAATACGTATTGCCCGGCGCCCGGGGCCGGGCGGCCTCGCCCTGCGAGGCTGGATCGAGTTGTGGGGGAACTCGGCGCTGATATAGTCGAGCCGAAACGCGAAGGGAAGGGCCGAATGCGCTGGGCGATTCTGCTGCTGTTCTGGGCTACGGCGCTGCGCGCCGAGGGCGAGGCGGCGGGCGATTTCGACTACTGGGTGCTCTCGCTGAGCTGGAGCCCGACCTGGTGCGCGCTCGAAGGCGGGGCGCGCGGCGCGCCGCAATGCGATCCGGCCGCCGATCACGGCTGGACGCTGCACGGGCTCTGGCCGCAATACCATCGCGGCTGGCCGAGCCATTGCCCGACCTCGATGCAGCCGCCCTCGCGCGCCGGCACCCGCGCGATGGCAGACATCATGGGCAGCGCGGGGCTCGCCTGGCACCAGTGGAAAAAGCACGGAAGCTGCTCGGGGCTGGCCGCCGACGACTATTTCGCGCTGTCGCGCCGCGCCTACCTGTCGGTGGCGCGGCCCGAACTCTTCCGCCGGCTGAGCGATCCGGTGCGCCTGCCCGCCCGGGTGGTGGAGGAGGCGTTCCTGAAGGCCAATCCCGGCGTGGCGCCCGACATGCTGACCATCACCTGCCGGGCGGGCCGCATCCAGGAGGCGCGGCTTTGCCTGTCGCGCGACGGGCTCGCGCCGGTGCCCTGCGGCCGCGACGTGGTCGAGGACTGCCGTCTCGACGACGCGCTTCTCGCGCCGATCCCCTGAGCGGCGGACGAAGGGACGCTCAGCCCACCTTCAGCACGATCTTCCCGATATGGGCGGAGCTTTCCATCCGGGCATGGGCCGCGGCGGCCTCTTCGAGCGGGAATTCGGAATCCATCACCGGTCCGATGCGCCCCGCCTCGAGAAGCGGCCAGACATGGGCGCGAAGCCCCTCGGCGATGCGCGCCTTGGCGAGTTCGGATTGCGGGCGCAGGGTGGAGCCGGTGATCGTCAGCCGCCGCGTCATCACCTGCGCGAAGTTCAGCTCCACCTTGGGGCCCGACAGGAACGCGATCTGCACGAGCCGCCCGTCATCGGCGAGCGCCTTGACGTTGCGCGGGATGTAATCGCCGCCCACCATGTCGAGGATCAGGTTGGCGCCGCCCTCGGCGCGAAGCGCCTCGACGAAATCCTCCTCGCGGTAGTTGATCGCGCGCTCGGCCCCGAGACGGGCGCAGGCGGCGCATTTCTCCGGGCTTCCCGCCGTGGCGAAGACCCGGGCGCCGAAGGCGTGGGCGAGCTGGATTGCCGTCGTCCCGATCCCGGAAGAGCCGCCATGAACCAGGAACCGCTCCCCGGCCTGGAGCCTGCCGCGCATGAAGACGTTGGACCAGACGGTGAAGAAGGTCTCGGGCAGGCAGGCGGCCTGCTGGAGGTCGAGCCCCTCGGGCACGGGCAGGCAATGCGCCGCGGGCGTCACGACGTGTTCGGCGTAGCCGCCGCCGGGAAGAAGCGCGCAGACGCGGTCTCCCACCGCCCATTCCGTCACCCCCGGGCCGATTGCCGCGATCTCGCCCGCGGCCTCGAGGCCCGGCAGGTCGGACGCGCCGGGCGGGGGCGCGTAGGCGCCCGCGCGTTGCAGCGCATCGGGCCGGTTCACGCCCGCATGGGACACGCGGATCAGGACCTGCCCCGCCCCCGGCTCGGGCACGGGGCGGGTTGCCAGGCGCAGCACCTCGGGGCCGCCGGGCTCGCTGATCTCGACGGCGCGCATGGTCTGCTCTGGCATGGGTTCACTCCTGGGCGGGCGGGCCGGACCAGCGGCCCGGCAGGTCGATGTCGGGGGCGCGCATCGGCGCGCGCACCTTGCCTAGCACCCAGGCCGGTCCGGCGAAAACCCGTTTCAGCACCGGGTTCTCGCCGACCTGCGCCTTGACCTTCTCGAACTGCATCACGTCGGCGATCCGGCGGTCGAGGAACGCCCATGTCGCGCTGCTGTCGGGCGTCTCGTCGCCGAGCCAGTAAAGCACCGTCGCGCTGTAGACCGCCGAAAGCGTGGCGCGCTTGGTATACCAGTTCACGTCGTCGGAATCGTCGCCAAGGGCCGTCCAGATGGTGTCCGCCGTCTCCCAGATCAGGCGCGCGCCCTCCGCCGCGTGGTTGGGAAGCGCGAAGAACGTGGTGCCGCGGCGCACCGCCTCCTTGTCGCCCGCCGCCTCGAGGCGGGCGCGCACGGCGAAGGCGATCCGGTCGCGCATCCGCATCTCCGTCAGGTCGGTGACGCGCAACCGCTCGCGCATCGCCCTGTCGCCGCGCCGGTGGAACGTCACGGCAAGGTCCAGGGCGCCGCGCCGGCAGAGCGCACGGGCGACCGCCGGGTCGATGCCGGTGTCACGTATCGCGGCGCGGAACGTGGCCTCGGACCAGCCGTCGAAGGGCACGTGAAGAAGCGCGGCGTCGAGCAGCGCTGCGAGTTCGGGGCTTTCCGGCGTCGTGGGCATCTGGCGACTCCTCGGCATCTCGTGGATGTTCTGGACAAGCTAGCGTGGCCTTGGTATACGGCCACCTCCTGCAATAACAGCAACTTCAGCCCGAAAGGTGGTGACACCCACATGCAGGTCAGTGTTCGCGACAACAATGTCGATCAGGCGATGCGCGCGCTCAAGAAAAAGCTGCAGCGCGAAGGCGTCTTCCGCGAAATGAAGCTGCGCCAGCACTTCGAGAAACCCTCGGAGAAGAAGGCGCGCGAAAAGGCCGAGGCGATTCGCCGCGCGCGCAAGCTCGCGCGCAAGAAGGCCCAGCGCGAAGGGCTCCTCTGAGCGTTCGCCTGCCGGCGATCGAACACGAATGGGAAACCCCCGCGGCCTCGTGCCCGGGGGTTTGTCATGTTCGGGCGGGCCCGTCGGGACGCCGGAACGTCCGGGCCCGCGCGCGGCCCGGCGCCGCCGGCGTCAGGTCCCCCGCCGGGCGCCGCCCGCGTCGGTACGGTCAGACGCGGCTCACCACGCCTCCTCGTCCCGCATCATCACGAAGATGAGCACCGCGAGAATGCTCATGTAGAAGCGGAAGGCGGCCTGCTGGCCGTTCCACGTGTCCGACTGCCACATCAGGAACCACTCGCCGCCCACGGCCATGAACCCCACGAACCAGACGAGAAAGCCCACCGTCGCGCCGAGCACCACGTAGGTCTTGGCGGACTGGAAGGCGTCGGCGTCTGCGTCCCGCGCGGCGAACATGCGCAGCGCGCCGATGAGAAGCAGGAGGAAGGTGATCCCCTCCCCCGCGATGATACCCCAGTAGCCGGCGTGCCACATCCACGGCACCGTGATCGCGCGCCACATGCCCGCGTTGCCCTCGAAGGTCGTGTCCATGCTGAGAACATGTTTCACGAACTCGAAATTCGAATTGTAATCGGTCAGGTTGTTGAACGTGACGAGAAAGGCGAAAAGGCTTAGGCCCAACACCATCACCATCTTGCAGTAGCGGACGAGCATGTCGGTAACTCCAGTTTCACACGGCGCCGGATTGCGGACCAGGTTCCGGCTCACGGCGAGCGCCGCCGCACGTGCCCTTACGTCAGGGATCGGCGAAGAGTTGCGGCCCGTCAAGCCAGATCCGGCGATGCAGGCCGGCGACCGGCTGCGAGTGCAGGACGAGGTCTTCGTCGTGACCCGGCGCGTGTGGACCGTCTCGGACGGCGCCCCGCTTCTGGAACTGGTCGTGGACTGGCCGGAGCGTTGAACGCTCAGACGGGCAGCGCCGTGGTCGCGCAGACGGTGCGGAGCGAGAAACTCGACTGCATCTGCGCCACGCCCGGCAGGCGCGTGAGGTATTGCCGGTGGATGCGCGCGAAATCCTCGGTGTCCTCGGCCACGATCTTGAGGATGTAGTCCGCGGTGCCCGCCATCAGGTGACATTCGAGGACGTTGGGAATGCGCCGCACCGCGGTCTCGAACGCCTCGAGCACCTCGTCGGCCTGCGCCTGGAGCGTGATCTCCACGAAGACCGTGGCGGGAACGCCGAGGGCGCGCGGCGACAGCAGCGCGACGTAGCCCGCGATCGCGCCCGCCGCCTCCAGCCGCTGAACCCGGCGGTGACAGGCCGAGGGCGACAGGTTGACCTGTTCCGACAGGTCGGCGTTCGAGATGCGGCCCTGCTTCTGAAGCGCGCGCAGGATCCGGCGATCGGTTTCGTCCATCGTCATTACGGCCGCATGTCCTTCGCCGATTTGCCTTGATCTGCGAAGAAACTGCCGAAGACTGCATTCCCGGCGCGAGAGATTTCAACGCATTTGCACCGGATATCCTGCATGCTCGTGCCAGGGAAGAGGAGACCGCGATGAAGATTGGCTGCCCCACCGAGATCAAGCCGCAGGAGTTCCGCGTGGGCCTCACGCCGAACGCCGCGCAGGAAGCCGTGGCGCACGGGCACGAGGTGATCGTCCAGTCGGGCGCCGGCAGGGGCGCGGGCTTCGAGGACGCGGATTACACCGAGGCCGGCGCGCGGCTCGCCGAGACCGCCGAGGAAATCTTCGCCGAGGCGGATATGATCGTGAAAGTCAAGGAACCGCAGGCGGCGGAGCGCGGGATGCTGCGCGAGGGCCAGGTGCTGTTCACCTACCTCCACCTCGCCCCCGACCCGGACCAGACGCGGGACCTGCTCGCGTCGGGCGTCACCGCCATCGCCTACGAGACAGTCACCGACGCGCAGGGCGGGCTGCCGCTGCTCGCGCCCATGTCCGAGGTCGCGGGCAGGCTCGCCCCGCAGATGGGCGCCTGGGCCCTGCAGAAGGCCAATGGCGGGCGCGGCACGCTGATGGGCGGCGTGCCGGGTGTCGGCCCGGCCGAGGTGGTGGTGATCGGCGGGGGCACCGTGGGCACCCACGCCGCGCGCGTGGCGGCCGGGATGGGGGCCGAGGTCACCGTGCTCGACCGGTCCCTGCCCCGGCTGCGCTACCTCGACGACGTGTTCGGCGACAGGTTCCGCACCCGCTACTCCTCAAGCGGCGCGCTTGCGGAGCTGCTCGGCCGCGCCGACCTCGTGGTGGGCGCGGTGCTGATCCCCGGCGCGGAGGCCCCCAAGCTCGTGCGCCGCGACGACCTTGCCCGGATGAAGCCGGGCGCCGTGCTCCTGGACGTGGCCATCGACCAGGGCGGCTGTTTCGAGACGTCGCGGGCGACCACCCACGAAGATCCGATCTACGAGGTGGACGGGATCGTGCATTACTGCGTCGCCAACATGCCGGGCGCCGTGGCGCGCACCGCGACCATCGCGCTCGGCAACGCCACGATGCCCTTCATGCTGGCGCTCGCCGACAAGGGCTGGCGGCAGGCCTGCACCGACGACCCCCATCTGCTGGCCGGGCTGAACGTGCACGCTGGGCAGCTGACCTACTATGCCGTGGGCAAGGCGCTCGGGATCGACGTGATCTCGCCGCAGAAGGTGCTGCGGGGCTGAACCGCCCGCCGCGGCGGCGCGCGGCGGCGCGCGGCCCTTTCAGGCGGCCTTCCACTTGATCGAACACCCGATGGACGGGACCTGCTCGGCCGGTCCCTTCCCCGTCTCGGCCACCTGCTTCATCGCCTCGAAGAGGTCGCGGCGCAGGTCCTCGGGGCCCGCCTCCGCGCGCGAGGCATCGAGCCTGCCGCGGTACTGGAGGCCGAGATCCGCGTCGAAGCCGAAGAAGTCCGGCGTGCAGGCGGCGCCATAGGCGCGCGCCACGGACTGGTCCGCGTCGTGCAGGTAGGGGAACGGGAAGTCCTTCTCCTTCGCCATGGCGCCCATGTTCTCGAAGCTGTCGGCCGGGTAGTTCTCGGCGTCGTTCGAGCAGATTGCCGCGAAGCCGATGCCGAGCGGCGCGAGATCGCGCGCGTCGCGGACGATCCGGTCGATCACGGCGAGGACATAGGGGCAGTGATTGCAGATGAAGGCCAGCACCAGACCGTTCCGGCCCCTGAGGTCGGAGAGCGCGTAGCTCCGCCCATCGGTCGCGGGCAGGCGGAAATCCGGGGCCTTCCAGCCGAAGTCGCAGACGGGGGGTTGGGCGGCGGGCATGGGCAGGGCTCCTTTCTCTCGGTCGCGCCGAGGCTAGCGCGACGCGCGGCGCCGCTTCAAGCAGCGCCGGTCCCGGCCGCTCAGGCCGGCTTCGAGATCTCGACCGAATGCGGATAGGGGATCGTGATGCCCTCTGCGTCGAAGGTCTCCTTCACGCGCTTGAGCATGTCGAACTTGAGATCCCAGTAATCCCCGGCCGCGCACCAGAGCCGCACGCCGAGATCCACCGAGCTCTCGCCGAGCGCGACCACGCGCACCCAGGGCGCCGGGTCGGCGTGGACGCGCGGATCGGCCTCGGCGATGCGCAGGATGATCCCCATCGCCTTGTCCGCGTCGTCGCCGTAGTCGATGCCGAAACCCAGGTCGAGGCGGCGCGTCGCATGGGCGGAGTAGTTGGTGATGACCGACCCCCACGCCTTCCCGTTCGGCATGATGATCTGCACGTTGTCGGGCGTGACGAGTTCGGTCACGAAGAGGTCGAGGTTCTCGACCGTCCCCGCGGTGCCGCCGATATCGACGAACTGGCCCAGCTTGTAGGGCCGGAACAGGATCAGCATGAAGCCCGCCGCCAGATCGGCGAGCGTGCCCTGGAGCGCGAGGCCCACCGCCAGCGTCGCGGCGCCCAGCACCGCGACGAGGCTCGTGGCCTCGATCCCGAAGATGCCCAGCACCGCGATGAAGACCACGAGGAGCAGCACCCACTTCACGACGCTGGCCACGAAGTTGCCGAGTGTCTTGTCGATCTGCGGGGTGCGGTTGATCCGACGGCGCACGGTGCCGCCGACGATGCCGGCGATCGTCCAGCCGACGACGAGGACGACGAGCGCCTTCAGTGCATTGAGCAGGATCGGGCCGTAGCCCGACGCCGTTTCCATGAGCTGTCTCGCCTGGTCTTCCATCGCGCCCATCCTTTCGCCGCGCAGCCGTCGCCCCGCGCCTGCGGGTTGACCCTCATGCGCAGGCAATCCTGCACCCGCGCACAAGTCAAAGGGTTTTACCTGCCGGTAATGCGCCTATTGTGCGACCGGAGCATGAAAGGAGACCCGATGGCCGAGCTTGCCGATTTCCCGATCACCCGCCGTTGGCCGCCGCAGGACCCGTCCGTGCTGCAACTCTATTCCTTCCCCACGCCGAACGGCATCAAGGTGTCGGCCATGCTGGAAGAGACGGGACTGCCCTACGAGGCGCACCGCGTGACGCTCGACGACGCCGACGTGAAGAGCCCGGAATTCCTTTCGCTCAACCCCAACAACAAGATCCCCGCCATCATCGATCCCGACGGGCCCGGCGGGGAACCGATGGGCCTCTTCGAGTCGGGGGCCATCCTGGTCTACCTCGCCGAGAAGACCGGGCAGTTCCTGCCCGCCGATCCGCGCGGGCGCTACGAGGTGCTGCAGTGGCTGATGTTCCAGATGGGCGGCGTGGGGCCGCTCTTCGGCCAGCTCGGCTTCTTCGTGAAGTTCAAGGGCGCCGAGGTGAAGGACCCGATCCCGCGCGAGCGTTACGTGAACGAGGCGCGCAGGCTTCTGGGCGTGGTGGAAACCGCGCTCGAGGGGCGCGAATGGATCGCGGGGGAGTATTCCATCGCCGACATGGCGCTCGCGCCCTGGCTGCGCGCGCTCGACTTCTACGGCGCGAAGGACCTCGTGGGCTGGGACGCGCACCCGCGCACCGTGGCCTATCTCGACCGCTTCCTCGCGCGGCCCGCGGTGCAGCGGGCGCTCGACATCCCGCCGAGGAACGGCTGACGCGGCGGCGCCCGCGGCCTCTCATCCCGCTGCAGGCGGCGTCAGCCGGTCGCGCAGCAGCGCCACCGGGTGCGCGCGCAGGCTGAGGCGCATGGCCACGTAATCCTCCACCACCTCCTCGCCGAGCGTCATCTCCGGCAGGAGCGCCGCTGGCTCGGCGATGCCTTCCCCGTCCATGTCGCCCTCGAAAAGTGGCAGCGGCGCGGGGGCGCGGAGCGCGCGCGCCTCCCATGACGCCTCGCGGCGCGAGAGGCCGAGCGCGGCGAAGACATCCGCCTCGGCCAGCCGGGCGAGCACCGGGGGCGTCACGCCCGCGCGGCGCCAGACGTCCTCCACCGTCAGGTAGCCGTTGCCGCGCGCCGCCGCGATCCAGGCGGCGTCCTCCTCCTTCAGCCCCCTGATCTGGCGGAAGCCCAGGCGCAGCGCCAGCCCGCCGCGGCCGTCGGGCTCCATCACGTTGTCCCAGTAGCTCTCGTTGATGCAGACCGGGCGCACCTCCACCCCGTGCTCGCGCGCGTCGCGCACGATCTGCGCCGGGGCGTAGAAGCCCATGGGCTGCGCGTTGAGAAGCGCGCAGGCGAAAAGGCCCGGGTGATGGCACTTGAGCCAGGCGGAGGCATAGACCAGCAGCGCGAAGCTCGCCGCGTGGCTTTCGGGGAACCCGTAGGAGCCGAAGCCCTCGATCTGGGAGAAGCAGCGCTCCGCGAAATCGCGGTCGTAGCCGTTCGCCACCATGCCCTTCAGGAACCGGCTCCGGAACTCGCTGATGTTGCCGTGCTTCTTGAAGGTGGCGAGCGAGCGGCGCAGCCGGTCGGCCTCATCGGGCGTGAAATTGGCGCCGATGATGGCGATCTGCATCGCCTGCTCCTGGAAAAGCGGCACGCCCAGCGTCTTGGCCAGCACCGCGCCCAGCGCATCGGAGGGGAACTCGACCCGCTCCTCGCCGTTGCGGCGACGGATGTAGGGGTGAACCATGTCGCCCTGGATCGGCCCCGGCCGCACGATCGCCACCTCGATCACCAGATCGTAGAACGAGCGTGGCTTCATCCGCGGCAGGAAGTTCATCTGCGCGCGGCTTTCCACCTGGAAGACGCCAACGGAGTCGGCCCGGCACAGCATGTCGTAGACCCTCGGATCCTCCTGCGGCAGCGTCGCCAGCGTGTAATCCGCCCCGTGATGCTGGCGCAGCAGCTCGAACGCCTTGCGGATGCAGGTCAGCATCCCCAGCGACAGCACGTCCACCTTGAGGATGCCCAGCGTGTCGATGTCATCCTTGTCCCAGCAGATGACGGTGCGGTCCTCCATCGCCGCGTTCTCCAGCGGGCAGAGCTCGTCGAGCCGCCCCTCGGTGATGACGAAGCCGCCGACATGCTGCGACAGGTGGCGCGGGAAGCCCACGATCTCGTCGATCAGCTCCATCGTCTGGCTCAGGCGCCTGTCCGAAGGGTCGAGGCCGATCTCGGAGAGCCGCTCCGCCTCCGTCCCGCCCATGCCGTAAAAGCCCCAGAGCTGGGAGCTGAGCGCCGCCACCGTGTCCTCGGAAAGCCCCATCGCGCGGCCCACCTCGCGGATCGCGCGCTTGCCGCGGTAGTGGATGACGGTCGCGCAAAGACCCGCGCGGTGGCGGCCGTAGCGGGCGTAGATCCACTGGATCACCTCCTCGCGGCGCTCGTGCTCGAAATCCACGTCGATGTCGGGCGGCTCGTCGCGCGCCTCACTGACGAAGCGCTCGAAGACCATGGTGCCGATCTCGGGGGAGACGGAGGTGACGCCGAGGCAGTAGCAGACCACCGAATTCGCCGCCGAGCCGCGCCCCTGGCAAAGGATGCCGCGCGTGCGTGCGAAGGCGACGATGTCGTTGACGGTCAGGAAATAGGGCTCGTAGTTCAGCTTGGCGATGAGCGCGAGTTCATGCTCGAGCATGGCGCGCACGCGCTCCGGCGCGCCCTCGGGATAGCGCCGGGCGAGACCCGCCCGGGCCAGCCGGGCCAACCGGTCGCGCGGGCGCTCTCCGTCGGCGACCTCGGAAGGGTACTCGTAGCGCAGCGCGTCGAGCGAGAAGGTGCAGCGCCGCGCCAGCGCCTCCGCCCGCGCCACCGCCGCCTCGTGGCCGCGGAAGATCCGGCGCATCTCCGCCTCCGAGCGCAGCCGCTGCTCGGCGTTGGCGAGCGCCGCGCGGCCGAGCGCGTCCACCCGCGTGCCGGTGCGGATGGCGGTGAGCACGTCGGTGAGCCGGCGGCGCCGGCCGTGATGCATCATGGGCCGCGCGGTGGCGAGGGTCGGCAGGGCAAGCCGCGCAGCCTCCGCCGCCCAGAGGTCGAAGCGCGCCGGGTCCTGCCCGTCATAGGCCGGGGCGAGGGCGAGGTGCAGGCGCTCTCCGAAGCGGCGGGCGAGGCGGGCCGCCTGCCGCCGCCAGTCCTCGGGCCAGTCCAGCGCGCGGGCGGGCGGGTGCAGCAGAAGCTCGAGCCCCTCCATCCCCTCCATGATGTCGTCCATGCGCAGCGCGGCGCCGCCCTTGGGCGCGCGCAGCCGCCCCCGCGAGATCAGCCGGCAGAGCCGCGCCCAGCCCTCGCGCGTGGCCGCGAGCGCGGTGATCTCGGGGCCGTCCACCGGCACGAGCCGCGCGGCCGGGATGAGGCGCGGCACGTTCCGGATCGCCGCAGAGGGGCCGGGGGCGCAGCCCTCGGGGGCGGGCGGGCCGATCGGCCCCCGGGCCGCCTCGAGCGCGTCGCGCTCGGCCACCTCGCGGGCCATCTCGCGCGCCGCGGCATGGGCCCGCACGATCCCCGCCACCGAGTTCTCGTCGGCCACCGCGATGGCGGACAGCCCCATGAGCCCGGCGCGGCGCATGAACTCCTCGGGATGCGAGGCGCCGGTCAGGAAGGTGAAGTTCGAGGTGATCGAGAGTTCCGCGGCCATGACGAGTCGGCATTATATTCACGTTTTGTTCTTTTTTGGAGTCCGCGCCGCGCCCGGTTCAGAGCCGCGCGCGGAACGCGTCGAGAACCTGCTCGTAGACGACACGCTTGAAGGGCACGATCACGCCCGGAAGATCCTGCGCCGGGATCCAGCGCCACTCCGAGAACTCGGGGTGATCCGTGGCGATGTCCACGTCCGCGTCCGTGCCCAGGAACCGCGCCAGCACCCATTTCTGCTTCTGCCCGCGGTAGCGCCCCTTCCAGATCCGGGGCACGAGGTCGTGGGGCAGGTCGTAGGTGACCCAGCCCTCGGTCTCGTCCTCGACGCGCACCAGGTCGGCGGTGATGCCCGTTTCCTCGCGAAGCTCGCGCAGCGCGGCCTCGCGCGGCGTCTCGTCCCCGTCGATCCCGCCCTGCGGCATCTGCCAGGCGGCCACATCGGAATCGATGCGCTGGCCCACGAACACGTCGCCGCCCGCGTTCAAGAGCATGACGCCCACGCAGGGACGGTAGGGCAGGCGGGCGATCTCCTCGGGCGTCATCCGGCGCACTCCTCTGGGCAAGAGCTTTGGCCGGCCCCTGTCCGGCCAGGGGCGCGGCGAAGGCGTCGCACAATGCCTTCGCCGCGCCCGGATGCCGGGCTCAGGGCTGATCCGGCCCGAGCGCCTCCATGCCCTTCAGGATGTCGATCGCATAGGCGAGCTGGTAGTCCTCTTCACGCAGCCGCGCCGCGGTCTCGGCCTTGGACCGCTCTTCCTCGATCTGCCGGATTTCGTCCTCCGACAGGGAGTCGTTGTCGAGCCGGCCGCGCAGGTCCGCCTCCGAGCGCGGCGGGCGTGCCCCGTCCTCTGCGTCCTCCTCGGTTTCGGCCCTGCGCCGCGGCTGTTCCACCACGATGTCGGGGGAGACGCCAAGCGCCTGGATCGAGCGGCCCGACGGGGTGTAATAGCGCGCCGTCGTCAGGCGCATGGCCCCGTCGCCGCGCAGCGGCATCACCGTCTGCACCGAGCCCTTGCCGAAGCTCCGCGTGCCCACGACCACCGCGCGGCGGTGATCCTGAAGCGCCCCGGCCACGATCTCCGACGCCGAGGCCGAGCCGCCGTTGATCAGGACGACGATGGGCTTGCCCTCTGCCAGGTCGCCGGGCGTGGCGTTGTAGCGATCGCCATCGGTCAGGACGCGCCCGCGGGTCGAGACGATCTCGCCCTTCTCGAGGAACGCGTCCGAGACCCGGATCGCCTGGGTCAGCAGCCCACCGGGATTGTTCCGCAGGTCGAGCACGATGCCGTTGACGCCCTCCATGCCGCCCGCGGCCTCGATCTGCTCGGCCAGCCCTTCCTTCAGGTTGTCGTAGGTCTGGTCGTTGAAGGTCGTGACGCGCAGCACGACAGTTTCGCCCTCG
Organism: Rhodosalinus sp. K401; assembly: GCF_041365735.1. Taxonomy (NCBI): domain Bacteria; kingdom Pseudomonadati; phylum Pseudomonadota; class Alphaproteobacteria; order Rhodobacterales; family Paracoccaceae; genus Rhodosalinus; species Rhodosalinus sp. K401. The sequence continues at coordinate 133,417 of NZ_JBGFSI010000004.1, forward strand.
AGCCGGGTGCGCACGGCCGTCAGCGTGATCGTGTCCCGGATGATCGAGACGTCGAAGGGTTCTCCCTCGCCATCCCGCACGACGGTGATGATGATCTCGGAGCCCACCGGCCCGCGCATCAGGTCCACCGCCTCGTCGAGGGTGAGGCCGAGAACCGACTCGCCGTCCACATGGGTGATGAAATCGCCCGCCTCGATTCCGGCCGCGTCCGCCGGCGTGCCGTCGATGGGCGAGACGACCTTCACGAAGCCGTCCTCCTGCGTGACCTCGATCCCGAGCCCGCCGAACTCTCCCCGGGTCTGGACGCGCATGTCCGCCGCGTCCTCGGGCGAAAGATAACTCGAATGCGGATCGAGCGATGTCAGCATGCCGTTGATCGCCGCCTCGATCAGCTCTCCCTCGTCCACTTCCTCGACATACTGCGCGCGGATGCGCTCGAAGATGTCGCCGAAGAGGTCGAGCTGCTCGTAGACGCTGGTCGATCTCTCGCTCTCCTGCGCCAGCAACGGGCCGGCGACCTGCGTCGTCGCGACGATCCCGGCCGCTATGCCGCCCAGCGCGGCGATCACGAATTTCTTCATCTGCTCAGTCCTTCTCGCTGCGGAACCACGCAAGCGGATCCTCGGGCTCCCCGCCCGCTCTGACTTCCATATAGAGCGTCTCGCTCCGGTCTCTTCCAGCCCCATCACCCGACTGTGACACGATCGCCCCGACCTGCGGGTCCTCTCCGCCCATGAGGCCCACCGGGCTTCCCTCTGGCAGCACCTCTCCGACCTCCCCGAAGACCACGTCGAGACCCGCCAGGACGAAGAGTACCCCGGCTTGCGGTTCGAGCATGGAGACCAGACCGTAATCCAGCAAGGGGCCACGGTAACGGAGCGTCGCCGCCGCGGGCGTCGTGACGAGCGCGCGCGGACGCGTCGCCACCACGATGCCGGGCCGCACGATCCCGGCGGCGTCGGCCTCGCCCGCGCGGCGGATGACGGTGCCCTGCACCGGTAGCGGCAGGTCACCCTTGCGCTGCACGACCGGCGGCAGGCGCACGGGCGTCTCGTCCTGCACGATCCCCGAGAGCCCGCTCGCGAAGCCTTCGAGCGTTTCGGTCGCGGCGATCAGGATCTGCATGCCGACCGGGTCGGCCGTGAAGCGGCGCGGCAGATCCTCGCGTTCGGCCACCGCCTGGCTGAGCGCGGTGCGCGCCGTCTGCACGCCGAGAAGGCCCTCCTCCACCCGCCGCGCGGCGCCCTGCTGAAGCGCGCGGAGTGTCGCCACCTCCGTCAGGGTTGCGGACAACGCCTCCGCCCGCCGCTGCAGCGCGGGCGTCACGTCGGCCACGAGCATCCCCGCGCGGGCCGTCCCGAGGGGGCCCGACGGATGCAGGGTAAGAAGCGGTGCCGGCGCGGCGCTCATCGACTGGAGCGCCCCGAGCAGCCGCGCCACCTCGGCCTCGCGCGCCTCGAGTTCGAGGGTGAGCTGGCGTTCGCGGATCGACACGGCGCGCAGCCCCTCGCGCATCGCGGCGAGCCCGGATTCGAAGCCGCGCACCGTCTCGGTCAACGCCGCCACCCGGTCGCGCGCGGTCTCTGCGGCCTCCAGCGCCTGCGCGGCCGCCTCGAGTTCCTCGATCGCCCCGCGCGCCGCCGCGGCCGGGTCCGTCTCCGCCGCGGCGACCGCCGAGGCGAAGAGCACCAGAAGAAGCGCGGCAAGCGATCTCATCGCGCGATCAGGCTCCGGCCGGTCATCTCGGGCGGTGCCTCCAGCCCCATGAGCTCGAGCACCGTGGGCGCGAGATCGGCCAGCCGGCCGCCATCGCGCAGCCTCGCGCCGTCCGGCCCGCCCACAAGGATCACCGGCACCGGGTTCGTCGTGTGCGAGGTGTGCGGCGCCCCGGTATCGGGATCGACCATCACCTCGCAATTGCCGTGATCGGCGGTCACGATCATCGCGCCGCCCGCCGCCGCGAGCGCCGCGCGCACGCGGCCGAGGCCCTCGTCCACCGCCTCGCAGGCCCGGATCGCCGCATCCAGATCCCCGGTATGGCCGACCATGTCGGGATTCGCGTAGTTCACGACGATCAGGTCATAGCCCGCGCCGATCGCCTCCACCAGCTGGTCGGTGACCTCGCCGGCCGACATCTCGGGGGCGAGATCGTAGGTCGCGACCGGCGGCGACGGAGCCATGTACCGCTCTTCGCCGGGCGCCGGGACCTCTTCGCCGCCGCTCAGGAAAAAGGTCACATGCGGATATTTCTCGGTCTCGGCGAGACGGAACTGCCGCAGGCCCTTCGCGGCCACCCAGGCGCCGAGCGTGTTCGCGATCTCTTCGGTTTCGAAGAGCGTGTCCATGTAGGCGTCGTGCGCGTCGGAATAGGACACCATCCCGAGGCAGGCGGCGAGCGCCGGGCGCGGGCCGGTCTCGAACGCGTCGAACCCCGGCTCGGCCAGGGCGCGCAGGAATTCGCGCGCACGGTCGGCGCGGAAGTTGAGGCAGAAGACGCCGTCGCCGTCGGCCATGCCGGTGTAGTCGCCGATCTCGGTCGGAAGAAAGAACTCGTCGGTCAGCCCCTGCGCGTAGCCTTCGGCGACGGCATCGGCCGCGCTGCGCGCATGGGGGCCCTTGCCCTGCACGATGGTCTCGAAGGCCAGCGCGATCCGGTCCCAGCGGTTGTCCCGGTCCATGGCATAGTAACGCCCCGTGACGGTCGCGATATAGGCCCCCTGGGGCAGTTGGTCTTCCAGCCGCGCGACATACTCGGCGGCGGATTTCTGCGCCACGTCGCGCCCGTCGGTCAGGGCATGGATGGCCACGGCGACGCCCTCGTCGGTGATCGCGCGCGCCGCCGCGAGCATGTGATCGAGCGAGCCGTGCACGCCCCCGTCCGACACCAGACCCCAGAGATGGGCGATCCCGCCCGTCTGGGTCAGCGCCTCGATGAAGCGCCGGAGCGCGGGGCGTTCGGCGAAGCGACCCTCGGCGATGACGGCATCGATCCGCCCCAGATCCATCGTGACCACGCGGCCCGCGCCGATGTTCATGTGGCCCACCTCGGAGTTGCCCATCTGGCCCTCGGGCAGACCCACATCCGGGCCGTGGGTCACCAGCGTGGCGTTCGGGCAGGCGGCCATGAGCTGGTCGAAATTGGGCGTGTGCGCGAGAGCGGGCGCATTGGCCTCCGTCTCCGCGCGCAGCCCCCAGCCGTCGAGAATGCACAGCACCACCGGTTTCGGAGCGCCCATCGCCCTGCCCTCGCTTTCCTTGCCACGGGGCCCTTCTAGCGCCCCGGGCGCCGGGATTGAACCTCGCGCGGGGCAAAGACGTGCGGAAAGTCGCGGCGGCCCCGGTCATGCCCGGTGATACGGCGTCCCTGCAAGGATGGTGGCGGCCCGGTAGAGCTGTTCGGCCAGCATCACCCGCGCCAGCGCGTGCGGCCAGACCATCGCGCCGAAGGACAGCAACAGGTCGGCGCGCTGGCGCAGCGGCGGAAAGAGCCCGTCCGCGCCGCCGAGAAGGAAGGCCGCATCCTGGCGCCCGCCGTCGCGCCAAGCGCCAAGCGCATCGGCGAAGTCGGGTGAGGAGCGTGTTCGCCCCCGCTCGTCGAGGGCGACGACGACGGCGCCGCGGGGCAGGGATTTCTCGAGAAGCGCCGCTTCGGCCTCGGGCCCGCCGCCGCGGCGGGCCTCGACCTCGTGCTCCGCGCCCAGCGTCAGGCCCAGCGCCCGGCCCGCGCGATCGAAGCGCGCGAGGTAGTCGTCGATCAGGGCACGTTCGGGGCCGCCGCGCAGGCGACCCACGGCGCAGATGTGGACGCGCACGCCCTCAGGCGCGGCTGGCCGCCGCCGCGGGCGTCATCCACATCTTCTCGAGCTGGTAGAACTCCCGCACCTCCGGCCGGAAGACGTGAACGATCACGTCGCCGGCGTCGATGAGCACCCAGTCGCCAGCCTCCTTGCCCTCCACCGAGCAGTGAACGCCGCGCTCCTGCTTGAGCGTGTCCACCAGCCGGTCCGAGATCGCCGCTACCTGGCGGGACGACCGGCCCGAGCAGATCACCATGAGATCGGCCATCGCCGACTTGCCGCGCAGGTCGATCTGCACGACGTCTTCGGCCTTGGCGTCCTCGAGAGTGGAAAGGATGAGCGAGGCGAGCGGGATGTCCGAAGCCTCGTTTGCGGGATGGCTCATCATGGGCATCCCGGTGTCTGCGGCAGACGCCGCATCAACGTGAAAAGACAGGACATCGTCCTCCTTGTCTGACGCGCCGCATGCAGGCCCCGGCGCCGGACCTGTCATGAAGGTAGCAAGCGGACGGCCGCATTTCAATGAAACCTCGCATCGCGACCCTTCAGGGCGCGGCGCTGTCGCGACGGGGCCACGCAGCTGCCGACAGGCTTGCGAGTCGCGGGCCGCGGTAGTATCTCATGCCCCATGATGCGGGTCTTCGACATGGACGATCGGGCGCGTCTGCCCTGGCGCTTCTTCGGCGCGGCGCGGAGTATTCTCGCCCGGCTATGAGCAGACGCCCCGTGGCGCGCGACGCCGCGGGCCGGCCGACCCGTCCAGCCCCCTGACACCCGAAACCGGGAGAGACCGCAATGTCCCCCAAGACGCTTTACGACAAGATCTGGGATGCCCACCTGGTGCACGAGGACGAGGACGGCACCAGCCTTCTCTACATCGACCGTCACCTGGTTCACGAGGTGACCAGCCCGCAGGCCTTCGAGGGTCTGCGCATGGCCGGCCGCCAGGTCCGTGCGCCGCAACGCACCATCGCGGTGCCCGATCACAACGTGCCCACCACACCGGACCGCGTGAACGGGATCGAGAACGAGGAAAGCCGCATCCAGGTCGAGGCGCTCGACCGCAACGCCCGCGAATTCGGCCTCAACTACTACCCGGTGAACGACATCCGGCAGGGCATCGTGCATATCGTCGGCCCCGAGCAGGGCTGGACGCTGCCGGGCATGACGGTGGTGTGCGGTGACAGCCATACCGCGACCCACGGGGCCTTCGGGGCGCTCGCCCACGGCATCGGCACCTCGGAGGTGGAACACGTTCTCGCCACGCAGACGCTGATCCAGCGGAAATCGAAGAACATGAAGGTCGAGATCACCGGGCAGCTTCCCCCCGGCGTCACGGCGAAGGACATCACGCTCACCGTGATCGGCCATACCGGCACGGCGGGCGGCACCGGCCATGTCATCGAATACTGCGGCGAGGCGATCCGCGCGCTGTCGATGGAAGGGCGCATGACCGTCTGCAACATGGCGATCGAGGGCGGCGCGCGCGCCGGTCTGATCGCGCCGGACGAGACCACCTTCGAGTACATCAGGGGCCGCCCGCACACGCCGAAGGGCGCCCAGTGGGACCAGGCGATGGACTGGTGGCGGACGCTGCATTCCGACCCGGACGCGGAATGGGACAAGGTGGTGACCATCCGCGGGGAGGACATCGCGCCGGTCGTCACCTGGGGAACGAGCCCCGAGGACGTGTTGCCGATCACCGACGCCGTGCCCGATCCCGACAGCTTCGCGGGCGGCAAGGCCGGCGCGGCGAGGCGCGCGCTCGAGTACATGGGGCTCGAGCCCGGCACGCCGCTGTCGGAAATCGAGATCGACACCGTCTTCATCGGCTCCTGCACCAACGGACGCATCGAGGACCTGCGCGCCGCCGCGGCGGTGCTCAAGGGCCGGAAGATCAAGCCGGGCCTTCGCGCCATGGTGGTGCCGGGCTCCGGCCTCGTGCGGGCGCAGGCCGAGGAGGAGGGCCTTGCCGAGATCTTCACCGAAGCGGGCTTCGAATGGCGCCTTGCGGGCTGTTCCATGTGCCTAGCCATGAACCCCGACCAGCTCGCCCCCGGCGAACGCTGCGCGGCGACGTCCAACCGCAATTTCGAGGGCCGCCAGGGCCGCGGCGGACGGACCCACCTGATGAGCCCGGCGATGGCGGCGGCCGCGGCGGTCACCGGACGGCTGACCGATGTGCGCGAGGTGCTCTGATCCACCGCCATCAGGGCACCTGCCCCGTCTGCAGGACGGATGCCGAGTTCGTCAGCGCGCACGACTGGCTGCGCGACGGGTTGCTGTGTTCCTCCTGCGGGTCCATCCCGCGCGAACGGGCCTTCGCATGGTGCCTCGACGTCCTGTGCCCCGACTGGCGGGGCCTGGTGCTGCACGAGTCGTCGCCGGCCGACCGGTCGATCTCGGCGCGCATGCGGACCGAGTGCCCGGGGTATATCGGCTCGCAGTTCTTCCCCGACGTTCCGCCGGGCGAGACGCGGTCGAGCATGCGCTCGGAGAACCTGGAGGCGCTGACCTTCGCGGACGAGAGCATCGACCTGCATGTGCATCTCGACGTGCTCGAGCATGTGAACGACCCCGCCGCCTGCTTTGCCGAGATGGAGCGTACGCTGAAGCCCGGCGGCCGGATGCTGTTCACGACCCCCGTCTACGAGGGCAAACCGAAAACCGAACGGCGCGCCCATTACGGCCCCGAGGGCGTGCGTCATTTCGCCGAGCCCGAGTATCACGGCAATCCCATCGATTCGCGCGGCGCGCTCGTCACGTTCCATTTCGGCACGGACCTCTCGGACCTGATCCTTGCCTGGGCGCCCTCGTGCGGTGTGCGCATGATCACCCTGAACGACCCGCGCATCGGCGTTCTCGGAGAGTTCCGCGAAGTGTTCCTGGTGGAAAAGCGGGCATGAACCCTCTGCGGGGGATGTGCCGGGCGGCACCGTGGCGCCGCGATCGAACGATGCGCCAGCCCGTGGAAAGGGCGGAGCCGGACCCGCCGGATCGGCGCTTCCTTGGCCGCGCTACGGGCCCTCCACCCCTTGGCGTCGGCGGCGCAGCGCTCTTCGCTGCCGACGGATCCCCTTGACCCACAGCCGCAATCGCCGGCCGTCCGCCGGCCCTGACGGAGACGAGACATGGAAAAATTCACCCCGCTCACCGGCATTGCTGCCCCGCTTCCCCTGATCAATGTCGACACCGACATGATCATCCCCAAGCAGTTTCTGAAGACGATCAAGCGCTCGGGGCTCGGAAAGCATCTTTTCGACGAGATGCGCTACGACGAGAACGGGGAAGAGAACCCGGATTTCGTGTTGAACCGGGCGCCCTATCGCGATGCCGAGATCCTGATCGCGGGGGAGAATTTCGGCTGCGGCTCCTCTCGCGAGCACGCGCCCTGGGCGATCAAGGATTTCGGCATCCGTTGCATCATCGCGCCGAGTTACGCCGACATCTTCTACAACAACTGCTTCAAGAACGGGATCCTGCCCGTGGCCCTGCCGCAAGAGGCCGTGGACGCGCTGATGCGCGATGCCGAGAAAGGCGCGAATGCCCGCATCGCGGTGGACCTCGAGGCGCAGACCGTGACCTCGCCCGACGGCACGGTCTACCCGTTCGAGATCGACGCCCACATGAAGCACTGCCTTCTCGAGGGCCTCGACGACATCGGCCTCACGCTGTCGAAATCCGCCGCGATCGATTCCTTCGAATCGCGCGCCTCCGCCGCGCGCCCCTGGGTCTGAGGGGCGTTCGGCGCAGGCCAGCATTGTGGGCCCGCGCCCCTTACCCACAAAATGTTGAAAAAAGGCGAAAAATGTGCCTATCCGACCCCGGATTGGTGCAATGTCGCATCAGTTTTTCCCCGAAAACGCCGCAATCTCCCCGTTAGGTGGGCGGGCAACTTGAGAGTTGGGACGGAAAAGGGCAGAAATCGGGCAAAAATGAGGCAGGCCGTCCGTCCCGGCGGAAAACGGCAAAAAACGCGGGAACGGCATTGCATCGTTCCCCTCGGGTACGAAGGGATAAGTCCTTGATGCGACGGCTCGTCGGCGCAACTCTGCGCGCGCTCTGCGTCCTGGCGCTTGTCATCGCGCCGGCGCTTCTGCTTCCGGGGGTCAGCCCGTCCTCCGGGCTGCTGATCCCGCTCATCGCGTTGATCGCGGCCGCCTTCACCTTCATGGAATACGCCACCGACTACCCCAGCTTCGTGGAATTCCGCGACGCGCCGCCTTTCAATCGCCTGCGCTTCGCAAGCCTCTTCGGGGTCGTCGCACTGACGGCCGTCGTCTGCGCCGACGTCATCGAACCCACCCTCTTCACCGGGGCGATGTTCTCGCTGGGCCTGTTGATCGGCGACCTGGCGGATTTCCCCTATTCCCCGGTCCGGCTCCTCCTGATCGCGCTGGCCGAGACGGCGCCCGTCTCCTACCTCGACATCGCGCTCAGTGCGGCGGGTCTCGCGCTTCTGGTATCGGCCGCGACGCTCGCCGCTTTCGCGCTGCTCGTGCGCCTCCTGAACTGGCCGTTGCAGTCCGGCGCCTTCAACGTCTGGGTGAACATGCCGCTTTTCGACCCGACGAGCGGCGGGGACGTGTTGCTGCGCCTGCGGCGCGACGCCCGGCTGAACGTCGCGATCGGCTGCCTTGTACCTTTCATCCTTCCCGCGCTCGTGGCACTTGCGGGCGTGCTGCTCGGACCGCTCCATTTCGGCGATCCGCACACCCTGATCTGGATGATGAGCGTATGGGCCTTCCTGCCCACCAGCATGATCATGCGCGGTATCGCCCTTCACAGGGTCGCCGACCTCGTGGAGGAAAAGCGCCGCCGCACCTACGGAGAGCTGGCCGCCGCCTGAGGCGCGCGGCCGCGCTTGCCGCGCTGGCGCTGCTTGCACTCGTCGCGCCCGCCGCCGCCGATCCGCTTCGCATTGCCACGTTCCACGCGGAACTCACGCGCCGCGGGCCCGGCCTTCTGCTGCGCGACATCCTGCGCGGAGAGGACCCCCAGATCGCCGCGGCCGCGCAGACGATCGCCCACGCCGCACCGGACGTGCTGTTGCTGACCGGCATCGACTACGATCACGGCCTCGCGGCGCTCGGCGCCTTTCGCGACCGGATCGCGGAGGCGGGCCACGCGTTTCCGCATCTCTTCGCGCGTCGGCCCAATACCGGCATGGCCACGGGCCTCGACCTCGATGGCGACGGGCGGCTCGGCGGGCCGGGCGATGCGCAGGGCTGGGGACGGTTCGCCGGCGCCGGCGGCATGGCGCTCCTGTCGCGCCACCCGATCGACGGCTCGGCGGCGCGCGACCTGAGCGACCTGCTCTGGGCGGAGGTGCCGGGCGCGCTCGTGCCGGACGCGATGCCCGAGGATCACCGCGCGGTGCGCCGCCTGTCCACGACCGGGCACTGGATCGTGCCGGTGCGTCCGGCGGCCGGCCCCCTGCTCGTGATCATGGCCTTTTCCGCCTCGCCCCCCGTCTTCGACGGCCCCGAGGACATGAACGGGCGGCGCAACCACGACGAGATCCTGCTCTGGCGGCACGTGATGGACGGCGCCTTCGGCCCCGCGCCGGATGCGCGCTTCGTGATCCTCGGCAACGCCAATCTCGATCCCGTGGACGGCGAGGGGCGCCACGCCGCGATCCGCGCGCTTCTGGACGACCCGCGCCTGCAGGACGCGCGCCCCGGCAGCGAAGGCGGGCGCGCCGCCGCCGGCCCCGGCCACGCGGGCGACCCGGCGCGCGACACCGCCGACTGGCGCGAACCGGCGCCCGGCAACCTGCGCGTCGACTACGTCCTGCCGTCGGCGGACTGGGAGGTGACCGCCGCGGGCGTGCTCTGGCCGGATGACGGCCCCCTTGCCGAAACCGCGGCACACGCCAGCCGTCACCGCCTCGTCTGGGTGGATCTCGCCCCGCTTGACCCCGTGGAAGCCAGTGAGTAGGCGGTCGCGAACCCTGTCGAAGGAGGCCCTCGCCCATGTCCACCCGCTCGCTTCTCATCCTGCCCGGTGACGGGATCGGCCCCGAGGTGATGGCCGAGGTGCGCCGCATCATCGACTGGTTCGGCGAGACGCGCGGGCTGGCCTTCGAGGTGGAGGAGGACCTGGTGGGCGGGGCGGCCTACGACATGCACGGCACGCCACTCGCCGACGCCACCATGGCCAAGGCGCAGGAGGTGGACGCGGTGCTTCTGGGCGCCGTCGGCGGCCCGAAATACGACGATCTGGATTTCTCGGTGAAGCCCGAGCGCGGGCTTCTGCGCCTGCGCAAGGAGATGGATCTTTTCGCCAATCTCCGGCCGGCGCAGTGCTTCGACGCGCTGGCGGAGTTCTCGTCGCTCAAGACGGAGGTCGTGGCCGGGCTCGATATCATGATCGTGCGCGAGCTGACCTCGGGCGTCTATTTCGGCGAGCCGCGCGGCATCATCGAGGACGGCAACGAGCGCGTGGGCATCAACACCCAGCGCTACACCGAAAGCGAGATCGCGCGCGTCGCGCGCTCGGCCTTCGAACTCGCCCGCCGGCGCTCGAACAGGGTCTGCTCGATGGAGAAGGCCAACGTGATGGAATCCGGCGTGCTCTGGCGGCAGGTGGTCCAGGAGGTGCACGACGCGGAATACCCCGACGTCGAGCTGTCGCACATGTATGCCGACGCGGGCGCAATGCAGCTCACCCGCTGGCCCAGGCAGTTCGACGTGATCGTGACCGACAACCTCTTCGGCGACCTGCTGTCCGACCTCGCGGCGATGCTGACGGGCTCGCTCGGCATGCTGCCCTCGGCCTCGCTCGGCGCGCCGATGGCGAATGGCCGGCCCAAGGCGCTTTACGAGCCGGTCCACGGCTCGGCGCCGGACATCGCGGGCGAGGGCAAGGCCAATCCCTGCGCCTGCATCCTCTCCTTCGCCATGGCGCTGCGCTACTCCTTCGACGAAGGCGCGGAGGCCGACCGGCTGGAGCGCGCCGTGGAATCCGTGCTCGCAAAGGGCGTGCGGACCGCCGATCTCATGAACGCGGAAGGCCGCGCCCCCGCCTCCACGCGGGAGATGGGAGACGCCGTTCTCGCCGCTCTCGACGAGAGCCTCTGAGCCGCGATCCGCTCTTGCCAAGCCCCGCGCGAGGGGCTATGCGGCGCGTCACGGTCGGAGTGTAGCTCAGCCTGGTAGAGCACCGTCTTCGGGAGGCGGGGGTCGTAGGTTCGAATCCTGCCACTCCGACCATTCATCGGACAGGAATGACGGCGGGGCCGAAGGCCGCAAGGGCGCAGGCGCTGCAAGGCTGTTCGGGCCAGAGATCCGCGCCCGGAAGACGCGCCGTGGCGCGCCGCGTCGGGCCAGGCGTCACACTCCAGGGTACGGCTTGCGCCGCCGACAGCCTCACCACTCGCGGCGGCGGGATGCAGCCCCGGGCCTGTCCGTCCCTGCGTCGAAAGACCGATGCGGCGTCCCGCCTGCGACCTTGTGCGGTCCGGCACGCCGGAGTGGGGCGGGCCCTGCCCGGGCCCGGCCTCAGATGTAGTAGAGATCGCGGAAGACGTGCTGGACGATTTCGTCGCGCTTCAGTCCGCGCGCGGCGAGTTCATCGTCGGTCATGTCGTTCAGCGTGTCGACGCGGTGCACGCGCCGGCCCACGTCGCTGGCCATCGCGAGCGCGTCGCCGATCGCCACGAGAAAAGCCATGAAGCCGCTGCGCCGGGTTGGCGCGAAGTCTGTTGCTGTCGAGTCCGTCATCTGGAAACCTCGCTTCGGTTTGCGTGTTTCCTCCCTGCCCGGATAGATAGACAGCGCCCGCCCGCATGACCACGGGCGGCGCTGCATAGCCGGATGACGCCTGGCGCAAGCCTGGCGGCCGCGCGTCAGCCTTCGTCGGTGCCGGTGGAGGCGCGCTCCGGCATCGGCGGCGGCGGAGACGGTGCGCGCTTGGGCTTCGGACGGGGCGGGTTGTCCGGCGTGTCGGTGGACGCGACGATCCGCGGCGTCGCCGGCCGCGCCGCAATCGTCGCGGTCGGCGTCGCGGGCTTGGCGGCGGGCCGCTTGCGCGCGGGCGCTTTCGCCTTGCGGGCGCTTGGCGTGGGCCGCGCGGGCCGCGGCGCGGCCGGTTGCGCGCCGTGCATCCAGGGCGAGGCGAACATCACGTCGAAGCAACTGCGCGCGATGAGCGTGCCGATGCGCATCTGCGCCTCGATCGTGTGGCTGCAAAGACGGAAGGCGGCGACCGACATGGCGACCGGGTCTGCGGCGGTTTTCATGCATCTCTCCCTTGTCGAGGCGTTGCGGCCCGGTCCGGGACCGCCGACGCCTTTCGTGCGCGGGCCGGGCGTCAGACCGCTGCGCGGGCATCGAACAGCCACCGGTTGAAGCGGTGACGGCGGTAGCACCCGCATGTTTCCTACATATGACACTGGCCCCCAGCATGTGAGTCCACTCGGCCGCTGATGCGCCACGCTTCGCGGAAACGCGCCGAAAGAGGCAGTCATTGCCCCGATCGGCGTTTTCTTCGGCAAGACCGGACGCAAGGACGTCGGCGAAAGGGCCGCAAATCTTTTACCGCTTGATAAAAATTTTTGGCTGTGAGACGTTTTCTTCAAGAAAAGACCGACAGAGAGGTGGACGATGACCCCGAACGCGCTGGCCGAGGGCATCAGGCCCGGCCGACTGGACGAGGAGAGCCTTCTGGAAGGATTCTGCGACGTCCACCCCCGGCTCGATCCGCACGAGGCGATGGTCGCCGCCGACCGCTGCTATTTCTGCCATGACGCGCCCTGCATCGCCGCCTGCCCGACCGAGATCGACATCCCGCTCTTCATCCGACAGATCGCCACGGGCACCCCCGAGGCGGCGGCGAAGACGATCTTCGAGCAGAACATCCTCGGCGGCATGTGCGCGCGGGTCTGCCCGGTCGAGACCCTGTGCGAGGGCGCCTGCGTCCGCGAGACGGCGGAACGCAACCCGGTCGAGATCGGGCGTCTTCAGCGCTACGCGACGGACACGCTGATGGCGGCCGGCAGTCACCCCTTCCGGCGCGACGCGCCGACGGGAAAGCGCATCGCCGTCGTCGGCGCGGGACCGGCCGGCCTTGCCTGCGCGCACCGGCTGGCGATGAAGGGACATGACGTCGTGATCCACGACGCGAGGCCGAAGCCCGGCGGCCTCAACGAGTACGGCATCGCCGCCTACAAGACCGTCGACGGCTTCGCCGAGCGCGAGGTCGACTGGCTGATGCGGATCGGCGGCATCACGCTCGAGCAGGGTCGGGCGCTGGGCGCCGACATGACCCTCGACACGCTGCGCGACGCCTACGACGCGGTGTTCCTCGGCATCGGTCTCGGCGGGGTCAACGCCCTCGGCCTCGACGGCGAGGACCGGGAGGGCGTCGACGACGCCGTCGATTTCATCGCGGAACTTCGGCAGGCCGAAGACCTGGCCGCCCTGCCGATCGGGCGCGACGTGGTGGTGATCGGTGGCGGGATGACCGCGGTGGACGCCGCGGTGCAGGCGAAACTCCTCGGCGCGCTCAACGTCACCATGGTCTATCGCCGCGGGCGCGACCGGATGAACGCGAGCCGCAAGGAACAGGACCACGCGGCGCGGCGCGGCGTGAAGATCGTCACCAACGCGGTCCCGGTCGCCGTGCACGGCAACGGCGCAGTGCGCGAGGTCGAATTCGAGTTCGTCGTGGACGACCTGGCCCCGACCGGCGCGCGCTTCCGCCTTCCCGCCGATCAGGTCTTCAAGGCGATCGGCCAGCGGCTCGACGGTGCGGCGCTCCCGGAGCTCGACCGCGGCAAGATCGCGGTGACCGGCGCGGGACGTACCAGCGTCGAGGGCGTCTGGGCGGGCGGCGACTGCGCGGCGGGGGGCGACGACCTCACCGTGACGGCCGTGGCCCAGGGTCGCGACGCCGCCGAGGACATCCACCGCGCGCTCGCGGGCTGACCGCCGGGCCGCCACCAGCCAGGGAACACCGATCATGGCCAATCTCGCCTCCGACTTCGTGGGGATCAGATCCCCCAACCCCTTCTGGCTGGCCTCCGCGCCGCCCACGGACAAGGAATACAACGTCCGCCGCGCCTTCGAGGCGGGCTGGGGCGGGGTGGTCTGGAAGACGCTCGGCCTTGACCCGGCCATCGTGAACGTCAACGGCCCGCGCTACGGCGCGATCTGGGGGGCGGACCGGCGCCTTCTGGGCATGAACAACATCGAGCTCATCACCGACCGCCCGCTGGAGGTGAACCTTCGCGAAATCAAGGCCGTCAAGCGCGACTGGCCCGACCGGGCGATGGTCGTCTCGCTCATGGTTCCCTGCGAGGAGGAGCCTTGGGCCTGGATCCTGAAACAGGTGGAAGACACCGGCGCCGACGGGGTGGAGCTGAATTTCGGCTGTCCCCACGGCATGAGCGAGCGGGGCATGGGCTCGGCCGTGGGCCAGGTGCCCGAGTACATCGAGATGGTGACCCGCTGGTGCAAGGCGAACACCCGGATGCCGGTCATCGTGAAACTCACGCCCAACATCACCGACGTCCGCAAACCCGCCGCGGCCGCGCTCGCCGGAGGCGCGGATGCGGTGAGCCTGATCAACACGATCAACTCGATCACCGCGGTCGATCTCGACCTGTTCGCGCCCGAACCGACCATCGACGGCAAGGGCGCGCATGGCGGCTATTGCGGCCCCGCGGTGAAGCCCATCGCGCTCAACATGGTGGCCGAGATCGCCCGGACGCCGGAACTCGCACATCTGCCCATCAGCGGCATCGGCGGCGTCACCACATGGCGCGACGCCGCCGAGTTCCTGGCTCTCGGCGCGGGCAATGTGCAGGTCTGCACGGCCGCCATGACCTACGGCTTCAAGATCGTGCAGGAGATGATCTCGGGCCTCTCGCAGTATCTCGACGAAAAGGAGATCGCGCTGCCCGACCTGATCGGACGCGCGGTGCCCAACGTGGTGGACTGGAACGCGCTCAACCTCAACTACGTGACGAAAGCGCGGATCGACCAGGACATGTGCATCAAGTGCGGGCGCTGCTTCGCCGCCTGCGAGGACACGTCCCACCAGGCGATCACCATGTCGCCGGAGCGCGTGTTCGAGGTGGACGACAGCGAATGCGTGGCCTGCAACCTCTGCGTCAACGTCTGCCCGGTGCAGGACTGCATCACAATGGTGCGCATGGAGGCGGGCGCAGTGGACCCGCGCACCGGCGAGGTGGTGCGCGAGGCTTATGCCAACTGGACGACGCATCCGAACAACCCGGCCGCGGCCGAGGCGGCGGAGTGAGCCGGAGCCCGCCATCTTTCGATCGAAAGATGGCGGGCGACCCGGGTGGGAGACGGAAGATTTTTCGATCGAAAAATCTTCGGACCCGTCAGCAGATCACGCGCATGTCGCCGGCGTTGCAGATGATGATGAACTGTCCGCCGCATTCGATCAGGTAAAAGCCCCGCGCGCGCACCTCCTCGATCAGCGCCTCGCGCCCGATCTCGCGCTCGACATCGCGGACCGAGCGGCGCAGCACGCCCCCGCGCGCCGCCACCTTGGCGTGGAAGATGCGCCGGCCCCAGGAGGGGTGCCGGACCGGCAGGGCGGGCGGGGCGAGATCGTGGGCCATGGCCCCAACTCTTGCCCGATCAGCGTAAACGGCGCCTTAATCCTGCTGCGGCGTCAGCAGCTTGCGGAACAGCGTCTCGACATGCGCCCCAGCCCGATCCCACACGTCTCCCTCGGGCATCAGCACCGCGATCTGGGCCTCGAAATCGGCGTAGTGCTGCGTCGTCGCCCAGATCGAGAAAATGAGGTGCCGCGGATCCACGGGCGCGAGCCGCCCCTCGGCCACCCAGCGCGCGATCAGCGCCGCCTTCTCGTCCACCAGCGGTTTCAGTTCCGATTTCAGATGCGGGCGCATGCGGGGCGCGCCCTGCACGATCTCGTTCGCGAAAAGACGGCTTTCGGACGGAAATTGCCGGCTCATCTCGAGCTTTCGGCGGATATAGCCCATGAGTTCCTCCAGCGGCTCGCCCATCGGGTCGAGCCGCCGCAACGGCTCCAGCCAGGTTTGCATGAGCTGGGCCAGAAGCGTGACGTGGATCTCTTCCTTGCCGTCGAAGTAGTAGAGGATGTTGGGTTTCGACAGCCCGGCCGCCGCGGCGATCTGGTCCAGCGTCGCGCCGCGGTACCCTTCCGTCGAGAACACCTCGAGCGCGGCCTCGAGGATACGGGCGCGGTTCCGGCGCTGGATGCGGGTCTGCTTTTGCGGCGGGCTCTGATCCAATGCCGGGGTCCTGATGATTTTCGCGGCAGCGTCACCGGTCGTGCGCCTGCCGGCAAGAGTGCCGCCTGTCAAACCTTGACAGGCCATGGGGCGGTTGCAATGCTCGATTGACCAAACGGTAAAAAGTTGCGGCGCGCGACGCAAGCCCGGACACAGGCTGCGCCCGCGCGACCGCGACCACGACAGGGAGCGCGGGATGGCGGCACCGGCCGAGAATCTCAGGATCGACGGTGACAGGCTCTGGGACAGCCTGATGGACATGGCAAGGATCGGCCCCGGCGTCGCGGGCGGCAACAATCGCCAGACGCTGACCGATGCCGATGCGGAGGGCCGCGCGCTTTTCCGGGAATGGTGCGAGGCGGCGGGGCTTTCGATGGGCCTCGACTCGATGGGCAACATGTTCGCCCACCGCGACGGCGCGGATCCCGCGGCTCTGCCGGTCTATGTCGGCAGCCATCTCGACACCCAGCCCACCGGCGGCAAGTACGACGGGGTTCTGGGCGTGCTCGGCGGGCTGGAGATCATCCGCACGATGAACGATCTCGGGATCCGCACGAAGCATCCGATCGTGGTGACGAACTGGACCAACGAGGAAGGCACGCGCTTCGCCCCGGCGATGCTTTCGTCCGGCGTCTTCGCCGGCATGCATGACGAGAGCTGGGCGAAGGACCGCACCGATGCCGAGGGGAAACGCTTCGGCGACGAGCTGGAGCGCATCGGCTGGAAGGGCGACGAGCCGGTGGGCGCGCGCAAGATGCACGCCTTCTTCGAGCTGCACATCGAGCAGGGCCCGATCCTCGAGACCGAGGGCAAGGACGTGGGCGTCGTCACCCACGGGCAGGGGCTCTCCTGGACGCAGGTCACGATCACCGGAAAGGACGCGCATACGGGCTCGACCCCGATGCCCATGCGCCGGAACGCGGGCCTCGGCATGGCGCGGGTGCTGGAATTGGTGGACGAGATCGCGCTTTCGCACGCACCCGACGCGGTGGGCGCCGCGGGCCACATCGACGTCTACCCGAACTCGCGCAACGTGATCCCGGGCAAGGTGGTCTTCACCGTGGATTTCCGATCGCCCGAACTGGCGGTCATCCAGGACATGGAGGCGCGGCTGCGCGCCGGCGCCGGGAAGATCTGCGCCGACATGGGGCTCGAGGTCGCCTTCGAGAAGGTGGGCGGCTTCGACCCGGTGGAATTCGACCCCGACTGCGTGAAGGCCGTGCGCCACGCCGCCGAGCGGCTGGGCTACTCGCACCGCGACATCGTCTCGGGTGCGGGGCACGACGCGTGCTGGATCAACCGCGTGGCGCCCACGGCGATGGTGATGTGCCCCTGCGTGGACGGGCTCTCGCACAACGAGGCCGAGGAGATCAGCCAGGACTGGGCCCGGGCAGGCGTCGACGTGCTGATGCACGCGGTGCTCGAGACGGCGGAGATCGTGGAGTGACGGCGTGAGCGACAGCGCCATGGCGGCGCGCATCGACGCGATGCTGGACGCCGAGGAAGCGGCGTGGGACGGCGCCGGGCCACCCCGCGCGGGCACGCTGCACGAGTTCCGCCGGCACCGCCGCCCGCCGCGTCCCGTCACGGTCAACTTCTCCGGCGGGATCACGCAGACCTGCTGGTCGGTGACGCGCACGAACGGATCCTACCGGGTCATCTATCTGCCGACGGCAGGCTATTTCTCGCTCTGCGTGGAAAGCGATTTCGGCCCGCTGGACATCGGGGTGCACGGCCCCGCCATCGACTGCTTCGGCTCGGTCTGACCGGACAGAGGACAACAGGGAGACGACGCCAATGAGCAAGGTCATCAAGGGCGGCACCATCGTCACGGCCGATCTGGTCTACAAGGCCGACGTGCTGGTCGAGCGGGGGCGCATCGCGAAGATCGGCGCGGAGCTGACAGGCGACGAGGTGCTCGACGCCACAGGCTGCTACGTCATGCCGGGCGGGATCGACCCGCACACCCATCTGGAGATGCCCTTCATGGGCACCTATTCCGCCGATGACTTCGAAAGCGGCACGCGCGCCGCTTTGGCGGGCGGCACCACCATGGTCGTCGATTTCGCGCTGCCCCAGCCCGGGCAGGGGCTGATGGACGCCATACAGATGTGGGACAACAAGTCGACGCGGGCGAACTGCGACTACTCGTTCCACATGGCGATCACCTGGTGGGGCGAGCAGGTGTTCGACGAGATGAAGCAGGCGACGGAGCGCGGCATCAACACGTTCAAGCATTTCATGGCCTACAAGGGCGCGCTGATGGTCAACGACGACGAGCTTTTCGCCTCGTTCCGGCGCTGCGCCGAACTGGGCGGCATTCCCCTCGTCCACGCCGAGAACGGCGACGTGGTGGCCGATCTCCAGCAGAGGCTTCTCGCCGAGGGCAACGACGGGCCGGAAGGCCACGCCTACTCCCGCCCGCCAGAGGTGGAGGGCGAGGCGACCAACCGCGCCATCATGATCGCCGACATGGCGGGCGTCCCGCTCTACGTCGTGCACGTGTCGTCGGAGGACGCGCACGAGGCGGTGCGGCGGGCGCGCATGCAGGGCAAGCGCGTCTGGGGCGAGCCTCTGATCCAGCACCTCACCCTCGACGAGAGCGAGTATTTCGACAAGGACTGGGACCACGCGGCGCGGCGGGTGATGTCGCCCCCCTTCCGCGACAGGAAGCATCAGGACAGCCTCTGGAACGGGCTGGCGAGCGGCAGCCTCTCGGTCGTCGCCACCGACCATTGCGCCTTCACCACCGAGCAGAAACGCTACGGGGTTGGCGACTTTACCAAGATCCCGAACGGCACCGGCGGGCTCGAGGACCGCATGCCGATGCTGTGGACCCACGGGGTCAACACCGGCCGGCTCACCATGCAGGAATTCGTGGCGGTGACCTCGACCAACATCGCCAAGATCCTGAACGTCTATCCCCGGAAGGGCGCGATCCTCGAAGGCGCGGATGCCGATATCGTGGTCTGGGATCCGGCGAAGGAAAAGACGATCTCGGCCGACACGCAGCAATCCGCCATCGACTACAGCGTCTTCGAGGGAAAGCATGTGAAAGGGCTGCCGCGCTTCACGCTCACCCGGGGCAAGGTGGCCGTGCATGACGGCGAGATCCGCACCGAGGAAGGCCACGGCCAGTTCGTGGAACGCCCGCCGATGGGGCCGGTGAGCACCGCGCTGTCCACCTGGAAGGAGCTCACCGCGCCCCGCAAGGTGGAGCGGACCGGCATTCCGGCGAGCGGCGTGTGAACGCACCGGCCAAGGGATTGGCGGCGAGGGGAGAGACCGGCGGCATGAAGGACACGCGCGCGAGCGAGGCGGTGATCGAGGCCCGGGATCTAGACCTTGTCTTCGAGACGGGCGACGGCCCGGTGCAGGCGCTGAAGGATGTGAACCTTGCCATCGGCAAGGGCGACTTCGTGAGCTTCATCGGCCCGTCGGGCTGCGGCAAGACCACGCTTCTTCGAGTCATCGCGGCGCTGGAGCACCCGACCGCGGGTTCCATGACCGTCAACGGCATGACGCCCGACGCGGCGCGGCAGGCCCGCGCCTACGGCTACGTCTTCCAGGCGGCGGGGCTTTACCCCTGGCGCACTATCGGGCGCAACGTACGCCTGCCGCTTGAGATCATGGGGTATTCCCGGGCCGAGCAGGCCGAACGCACCCGCCGCGTGCTGGAGCTCGTCGATCTCGCGGGGTTCGAGAACAAGTTCCCGTGGCAGCTTTCTGGGGGGATGCAGCAGCGCGCCTCGATCGCCCGCGCGCTCGCCTTCGACGCCGACATCCTCTTGATGGACGAACCCTTCGGCGCGCTCGACGAGATCGTGCGCGACCATCTGAACGAGCAGCTTCTCGCGCTCTGGGCGCGGACGGGCAAGACCATCGCCTTCGTCACCCATTCGATCCCCGAGGCCGTCTATCTTTCGACGAGGATCGTCGTGATGTCCCCGCGACCGGGCCGTATCACGGACGTGATCGAAAGCCCCCTGCCCGCCGAACGCCCGCTCGACATCCGCGACACGCCGGAATTCATCGAGATCGCCCACCGCGTGCGCGAGGGGCTTCGGGCGGGGCACGGCCATGACTGAGAGCGGCCGATGAGCAGCGCCGCCGAGATCGCCGCGCCGGGCGCGGGCACCGGGCGCAGCGCGCCCTGGCTCGGCCGGCTGGGCGACCGGGTGCTGCCGGTCCTGACAGTCGTCGCGGCGATCGTCGCGATCTGGTATGTCGCGGCGGTCTTCCTCAACGCGCAATGGGCCGAGGACCAGGCCCGGCGCGCGGGCGTCGAGCTTTCGACGATCGAACTCGTCGCCGACACCTGGAGCCAGGACAAGCCCAAGCTCCCGGCCCCGCACCAGGTGGCGATCGAACTCTGGGAGACGACGGCCGAGAAGGCCGTCACCTCCAAGCGCTCGCTGGTGTATCACAGCTGGGTCACGCTCAGCTCCACGCTTCTGGGCTTTCTCATGGGCACCGCGCTCGGCATCGCGCTGGCCGTGGGGATCGTCCACAACCGCGTGATGGACATGAGCGTGATGCCCTGGGTCATCGCGAGCCAGACGATCCCGATCCTCGCCCTCGCGCCGATGATCATCGTGGTGCTGAACGCCGTCGGCATCTCCGGGCTCCTGCCCAAGGCGGTGATCTCGATGTATCTTTCCTTCTTCCCCGTGGTGGTGGGCATGGTGAAGGGGCTGCGCAGCCCGGACGTGATGCAGCTCGACCAGATGCACACCTGGAACGCCTCGGACCGGCAACGCTTCTGGAAGCTTCGGTTGCCGGCCTCGATGCCGTATTTCTTCGCGTCGCTGAAAGTCGCCGTGGCGGCGAGCCTCGTGGGCGCGATCGTGGGCGAACTGCCCACGGGCGCGGTGGCGGGGCTGGGGGCGCGCCTTCTCGCCGGCAGCTATTACGGCCAGACGATCCAGATCTGGTCGGCGCTGATCATGGCGGCGATCCTGGCGGCCCTCTTGGTGGGGCTGATCGGCGTCCTGCAGAAGATGGTGCTCCGGCGCATGGGCATGGAGGCGCAGGGATGACCGGCTGGCTCGCGCTCGGCCTCCTCGCATGGGGGCTGGGGTGGTGGACGAACGTCCGCCTCGCGCGGCTGCCGAGGAGCCGTGTCACCTCCCTCGCCGTGCCCGCCGTCTTCGGGCTGACGCTCGTGGTGATCTGGGAGAGCGTCGTTCGCGGCCTCGAGATCCCCGCCGTTCTCCTGCCCCCGCCCTCGGCCATCGCGGCGCGCTTCGCCGCCTCCACCGGCATCCTGTGGGAGGACTTCGTGCAGACGGTGATCCGCGGCGCGCTCACCGGCTATGTCCTCGGCTGCGGCGCCGCGGTGCTGACCGCCATCGCCGTGGACCGCGTGCCCTTCCTGCAGCGCGGGCTCCTGCCCGTGGGCAACTTCGTCGCGGCGCTGCCCATCATCGGCATGGCGCCGATCCTCGTGATGTGGTTCGGATTCGACTGGCAGTCGAAGGCCGCCGTGGTCGTGGTGATGGTGTTCTTCCCGATGCTGGTGAACACCGTGCAGGGGCTGCGCGAAAGCGCACCGATGCAGCGCGACCTCATGCGCACCTACGGCGCGGGCTACTGGCAGACCCTTCTCAAGCTGCGCCTGCCCGCAGCGATGCCGTTCATCTTCAACGGGCTCAAGATCTGCACCACGCTCGCCCTGATCGGCGCCATCGTCGCCGAATTCTTCGGCTCTCCGGTGAAAGGCATGGGCTTTCGCATCTCCACCAGCGTCGGCCAGCTTGCGCTGGACCTGGTCTGGGCGGAAATCGTGGTGGCAGCGCTCGCCGGATCGGCCTTCTACGGCGCGGTCGCATTGATCGAGCGGGCGGTGACCTTCTGGCATCCCTCGCAGCGAAGCCGGGCGTGAGGCGGAAAAGACGGCAGGCAAGACCGTGGAGCATCGAAAGATCAAAAGGTCCAACAAGGAGAGAACCATGAAACATCTGAAGACTTCCGTAATCGCGGGCGCGCTGATGGCCGCCGGCACGCTTGCCCAGGCCGCCGACGAGGTGACGCTGCAGCTGAAGTGGGTCACCCAGGCCCAGTTCGCGGGCTACTACGTCGCCCAGGAAAAGGGCTTCTACGAGGAGGAAAACCTCGACGTCACGATCAAGCCCGGCGGCCCGGACATCGCGCCCACCCAGGTGATCGCGGGCGGCGGCGCCGACGTCACGGTGGAATGGATGCCCGCCGCGCTCGCCGCGCGCGAGAAGGGCCTGCCGCTCGTCAACATCGCGCAGCCCTTCAAGAGCTCGGGCATGATGCTCACCTGCCTCGAGGAAACCGGCGTCACCGGCCCCGAGGACTTCCCGGGCCGCACGCTCGGCGTCTGGTTCTTCGGCAACGAGTTCCCGTTTCTCAGCTGGATGAGCCAGCTCGGCATCCCGACCGAGGGCGGCGAGGACGGCGTGACGGTGCTCAAGCAGGGCTTCAACGTCGATCCGCTGCTCCAGGGCCAGGCCGACTGCATCTCGACCATGACCTACAACGAGTACTGGCAGGTGATCGACGCGGGCATCACGCCCGAGCAGCTGGTGACCTTCAAGTACGAGGACCAGGGCGTCGCCACTCTGGAGGACGGCCTTTACGTGCGTGAGGACCGGCTCGAGGATCCGGAGTTCGCGGACAAGATGGTCCGCTTCGTGCGCGCCTCGATGAAGGGCTGGAAATACGCCGAGGAGAACCCGGACGAGGCGGCGATGATCGTGCTCGAGAACGACGCCACCGGCGCGCAGACCGAAAAGCACCAGAAGCGGATGATGGGCGAGGTGGCCAAGCTGACCGCGGGCTCGAACGGCGCGCTCGACCCCGCGGACTTCGAGCGCACGGTGGAAAGCCTGCTCTCCGGCGGCTCGGACCCGGTGATCAGCGCGCATCCGGGCAACGGCGCCTGGACCCACGCGATCACCGATGCCGCGCTGAACTGAGCGCACGGAAACCGGGCAAGGGGCCGGCGTTCGCGCCGGCCCCTTTTCGTTGCCCGGCGGGCGGGCAGGGCCGTCACAAAACTTTTGCGGAACTGACATGAAGCGGTTGCGGCGCGCCCGTACTGCGGCGGCAACCGCTCTGGAGGTCGCCGCTTGCTACGTATCGACAAACTGACCAGGCGTTTCGGCGTGAACACGGCCGTGGACGCCGCCGACATCACCATCGACAAGCCCACGATGGTGGGCATCATCGGCCGATCGGGCGCGGGCAAGTCGACGCTTCTGCGCATGCTGAACCGGCTGACCGACGCCTCCGAAGGGCGCGTGTTCTACGAGGATCTCGAGATCACCGCCCTGACCGGAGCCGCCAAGCGCCGCTGGCAATCCGACTGCGCGATGATCTTTCAGCAGTTCAACCTCGTGCCGCGGATGGACGTCGTCTCGAACGTGTTGCACGGCACGCTAAACCAACGCTCCGTCCTCGCGACGATGTTCAACCTCTTCCCCGCGGACGACATCCACCGCGCGATCGACATCCTCGACCGGCTCGGCATCGCCGAGCACGCGCCGAAGCGCGCCGAGGCGCTGTCGGGCGGCCAGCAGCAGCGCGTGGCCATCGCCCGGGCGCTGATGCAGGACCCGCGGATCATCCTCGCCGACGAGCCCATCGCCAGCCTGGACCCGATGAACGCGCAGATCGTGATGGACGCGCTTCGCCGCATCCACGACGAGGACGGGCGCATGGTGATCTGCAACCTGCACACGCTCGATACCGCGCGGCGCTACTGCGAACGCGTCATCGGCATGCGCGACGGGCGCGTGGTGTTCGACGGTACGCCGGACCAGCTGACCACCGGCGTGGCGCGCGACATCTATGGCGCCGACGCGAGCTTCTCGGAGGCGGCCACCTCGACGTCGCTCCAGGCTCTCGAGGCGCGGCAGGAACGCGCCCTGCGCGAGGCCGAGGCCACCGTCTGACCGACACCCCGTTTCAACCCCGGCCCCGCACAGCCGGGGCCCATCCACAGGAGAGTGCAAAACCATGAAACACTTCGTTGCCGCCGCACTGGCGACCACCATGCTCGCGGGCCCGCTGGCCGCGCAGGAGATCACGGAATTCCGCATCGGCATCCTTGGCGGCGAGAACGCCCAGGACCGCATGACCTCCAACGAGTGCTTCCGCGCAAAGACCGAGGAGCTCTTGGGCGTCGAGACGAAGCTCTTCACGCCCGCCGACTACGACGGCGTGATCCAGGGCCTTCTGGGCGGCACCATCGACATGGCGTGGCTTGGCGCCTCGGCCTACGCCAAGACCCATCTGACCGACCCCGACGCGGTCGAGCCCGTTCTGGTCAAGGTCAACGTGGACGGCTCCTACGGCTACCACTCGGTCGGCTTCGCCCGCAAGGACAGCGGCATCGCCTCGCTCGAGGACATGCAGGGCAAGGTCTTCGGCTTCGGCGACCCGAACTCGACCTCGGGCTACCTCATTCCCTCGATCGAGATCCCCGAGATGACCGGCGCATCGATGGAGTCGGACGACTATTTCGGCGAGGTCAAGTTCACCGGCGGACACGAGCAGACTATCGTCGCGGTCTTCAACGGCGACATCGATGCCGGCGTGACCTGGGCCGACGGCCTGGGAGAGTGGGAAGACGGCTACAATTCCGGCGCGCTGCGCAAGGCGTCGGACGCGGGTCTGGTCGACATGAACGAGCTCGTCGAGATCTGGAAGTCGAAGCCGATCCCGGAAGGGCCGATCGTGCTGCGCACCGACCTGCCCGAGCGCGTGAAGCTCGACATGATCGCGCTGATGGCGTCGCTGCCCTACATGGACCCGGACTGCGCCTACAACTTCATGGCCGGCGAGGCTCTGGGCATGCAGCCCATCAACCACGACGCCTACATCTCGATCATCGAGGCGCGCAAGTCGAAGATGTAAGCGCAACCGCGCTCTCCGGCCGGGTCCCTTGCGGGCCCGGCCGTTTCATTACCGGGGACATGGCATGGCAGAGGTAGCGTTCGGCGCGGGCGGCACGGCGGATGTCCGCACCGCCTACATGGAGATGACGCGCCGCAAGCGGATGTATGGCGGCATCCTGATGGCGATCTTCGTGGCGCTGATGGCCTCGGGCTTCATGCTGGCGAACGACCGCAACGCGGGCGGGTTCTGGCGCGGCATCACCAGCATCTTCGACTTCCCGGGCGAGGTGCTGTCCGAGGCCGCCGAGAAAGCGGCCAACCTGCCCGGGCTGATGTGGAAATTCCTGCCCTCGCTGATCGAGACCGTGAACATCGCCGCCGCGGCGACGCTTCTGGGCGCATTCGCCGGGATCGTGCTGTCGCTGCTCTCGACCCGGGGGCTGGCGCGCTGGCCGCGGCTGATCGGCGTCTTCCGCCGGATCATGGACATCGCGCGCGCGATCCCGGAAATCGTCATCGCGCTCGTGCTGATCTTCATCCTCGGCGGCGGGCCGGTGCCCGCCATGATCGCCATCGCGATCCACACCTCCGGCGCGCTGGGCAAGCTTTTCTCCGAGGTGAACGAGAACGCCTCGCTCAAGCCGGTCGAGGGGCTGCACTCCGTGGGCGCGAGCTGGGGGCAGCGCATGTGGCTGGGCGTGCTGCCGCAGGTGGCGCCGAACTACCTCAGCTACGGGCTCCTGCGCTTCGAGATCAACATCCGCGCCTCGGCGATCCTGGGCTTCGTGGGCTCGGGCGGCATCGGCTACGACCTGAAGAACGCCTTCAGCTGGGGGCAGGGCCGTTACGACGAGGTGGCCGCGATCTTCATCCTGCTGTTCCTGACGATCGTGACCTTCGACCAGGTGTCGAGCCATTACCGCAACAAGCTGACCAGGGGGCACTGAGCATGTCCGTGACCGACATCCCCCAGGCCGACCGCATGCGCGGCGAGGTTGCGCGGCTCTTCGCGCGCAAGCGGCGGATCGCCTTCGGCCTGCCCGCCGCGATCCTGATCTACTTCGTCTACATCTTCTTCGCCTTCGACCTTCCCGGCCTGGCGGAACGCGCGCGGATGGACAACGCCCGCGTGCTGATCGCCGACAGCTACAGCTACAAGACCCACGTCACCCACGACAACCGGAACGGCGGACTGAGCTTCGCCGTGGAAGGAGAGAACAAGGGCACCTATCCCCCCGGCATGGTGCCCGATTTCGTGACGCTGACCGGCGAGGACCGGGCCGAGATCGCCCTGCCGCACGATCATTCGGCGGTGATCGACGGGTCCACGCTGGTCTTCTCGGTCCCCGGATACGGCGACGTGACGGTCACGGTGGACGGGCGCGACATCGTGCTCGACCTGCCCTCGGACGAGGTGCCGGACTGGATCAGCGCAAGCGGCGCGCGCGTGGATATCAGAACCGATGGCGGGCGGGCCATCGTCACCCGGGCCAGGACCGAGGTCTATCGCTACGCCTTCGGGTGGGAGCTGTTCTGGTTCACGCTGGACAGCCCGTTCCACGGCAAGTCCTTCGGCGAACTTGCCGCGCTGGCCGTCTCGGGCGAGCGTCTCGTCGAGGGGCAGAGCAACCTCGCCGCGATGGCGGGGGATTTCTGGAACAATGCCATGTGGCGGCACAAGGACGTCATGTGGGCGATTTTCGAGACGATCCTCATGGCGTTCCTAGGCACGATGGGCGCGGCGCTGGTGGCGCTGCCGCTGGCCTTCCTCGCGGCGAAGAACTTCACCCCGCTGCAACCGCTGCGCTTTGCCGCGCGGCGCGTCTTCGACTTCGTGCGCGGCGTGGACGCGCTGATCTGGACGATCATCCTGGCGCGCGCCTTCGGACCGGGCCCGCTCACGGGCGCGCTCGCGATCCTGGTCACCGATACCGGCAGCTTCGGCAAGATGTTCTCGGAGGCGCTCGAGAACGTGGACGACAAGCAGATCGAGGGCGTGTCCTCCACCGGCGCGAAGCCGTTGCAGCGCTATCGCTTCGGCGTGATCCCGCAGGTGACGCCGATCTTCCTGAGCCAGATCCTGTACTACCTCGAATCCAACACGCGCAGCGCCACCGTGATCGGCGCCATCACGGGCGGCGGGATCGGCCTGCTGCTGACGCAGGCGATCATCACCCAGAAGGACTGGGAAGAGGTCAGCTACTACATCGTGCTGATCGTGCTCATGGTGATCTTCATGGACTGGGTGTCGGGGCTTCTTCGCAGCCGCCTCATCAAGGGCGGCGAGGGCGGACAGTAAGGGTGGCTTTCGGAACCGCATGGCCCGCCTGAGCGAAACGCCCGTCGTCCATCCCGACTGCGACCTGACGGACGCAAGGCTGGGCGCTTACACCGAGATCGGGCGCGGCACCCGTCTGACGCATGTCGGGTTCGGCGATTACTCCTACTGCGATCGCGGCTGCGACATCGCCAATGCCGAGATCGGCCGCTTCTCCAACATCGCGAGCCAGGTGCGCATCGGCGCCACGGATCACCCGCTCGACAAGGCCAGCCTGCATCACTTCCTCTATCGCTCGGCGAGCTATTGGAACGACGCGGAGGACGACGCGGCGTGGTTCGCGCGCCGCCGCGCCCGGCGCACCCGGATCGGGCACGACACCTGGCTCGGACACAACGCGCAGGTGAAGCCCGATGTGCGCGTGGGCCACGGCGCGGTCGTGGCCGCGGGGGCCGTCGTGGTGCGCGACGTGCACCCCTACACCATCGTCGCCGGGGTGCCCGCGCGCCCGGTCCGGCCGCGCCAGCCCCCGGAGATCGCCGAGCGCCTCATGGCGCTGGCCTGGTGGGACTGGAGCCATGACGCGCTGCGCGCCGCGCTGGAGGATTTCCGCACGCTCCCGGCCGAGGCGTTTCTCGAAAGATACGGGGGCTGATGCGGTGCAGCCCCCGCAGATGCGAAAACGGGCGGCCCGCAAGCCGCCCGCCCCGCAATCGCACCCGGAAGAGATCGCACCAGAACCGAAAATCGACTGGCATCACATTCGGGCGATCCGCCCGATGCAGGGGATACACACGATCCACGACACGACAGTGAAGCGCGGATGACGGCGGCGCGTCTATTCCGCGGCGAGTGCGAGCGGGGCCCCCGCCGCGAAGAAGCGATGCGCCGCCTCGCCCGCGAGATAGCCGACGCGCCCGCCCGCGATGGTGGCTTCCACCACGCGGGTTCTTTCGTTGACGACGGCAAGATCGGCGCGCTTGCCGTAGTCGATCACCCCGCGGTCGGCGAGCCGCAGGATCTCCGCCGGCCGTGCCGAGATGAGCGACCAGGCCTGCGGCAGGCTCATCGTCCCGTCGTCGACCAGCCGGAAGGCCGCCGCCGCGAGGGCGGGGTAATAGTAATCCGACACCAGCGCGTCGCACTGCCCCTTGCGCAGCAGGTCCGCGGCCGAGACGTTGCCCGCCTGAGAGCCGCCGCGCACCACGTTGGGCGCACCCATGACGACGGGGTCGCCCACCGCGCGGGCAAGCGCCGCGGCCGAGCGGCGGGTGGGAAACTCGCAGATCTTCGCCCCGATCATCGAGAACATCTCGCGGGTCTCTCCGTCGGCGTCGTCGTGGCTGCCGTAACTCACGCCCAGCGTGTCGAACGCTTCCGCCAGGCGGCACAGGTAGCGCGGCACGGTCCTCGCCTGCGCCCGCGCCGCCTTCAGCGCCTCGAGATGATCCTCGAGGCTGCGCCCGGCCTGCCGCGCCCAGAGGGCGAAGTCCGGGCCGGACCGCTCGGCCTCGATCAGCGCCTCGTCGAGGTGGTTGTTGAACACGACGTAATCGACACCGTGCCGGCGCACCGCGGCGAGCAGGCGGTCCGCGGTCTCGACGGTATGCGTCTCGCAACGCAGCTGCACCCGCAGGTCCACCAGCGCCTGCGGCCGGTAGGCGTCGAGCGCGGCGAGGAAGGCCTCGGCATGGTCCGGGCCGCGCCGCCCGCCTTCCCAGGACCAGCCATGCGCCAGCCAGGCGGTCGTCACGCCGTTCGCGGCGGCGTCGCGGTCGGTGGCGCGCAGGGCGATGTCGAGCCGGAACGGGGCCGAGGGCCGCGGCGCGAGATGCCGTTCGAACGCGTCCCCGTGCAGATCGACGATCCCCGGCAGGATCAGGTAGCCCGTCAGGTCCACGGCGGGCAGCGGTCCCTTGGTGATCCGTCCCTCGGCCACGGCCACGGAGCGGCGCTGCAACGCGCCGTCCCGCAGGACGGTGGCGCCGGTGAGGCGGAAGGAAGGAAGCGATGCGCTCATGGCACGGTGTCCCGCGGGGTCAATGCTTGGCCTGTGGATAGTTCCCGAATTGATATCAGGGGTTTGTGTCGCACCCGTGACAAGTCCCGCCGCGCCGGCAGGCCGGTACGGGGTCAAGGCCCCGCAACGGTGAGCGTGACCCTGTCGGCCGCGAACCAGGCGGTGCCGAACTCCACCGGCCGGCCCTCGGGACAGGCGTTCAGACCGACGGTGCGCAGGATCGGCGCGCCCTCCGGCATCCGCAGCTTGTGTGCCTGCGCGGCCGTCGCCGGACGCGCCGAAATCCGGGTCGAGACGCGGACATAATCGGGCAAACCGCATGCCGCGAGCGCCTGCGTCACCGATCCCGTCCGCCGCAAGGCCCCGGGCAGGGCGGGCAGCCATTCGGCCGGAAAGACGCTCCGGAAGAGTGCGATCGGATGATCGTCGGCCAGCGAGATCCCCTCGCAGACATGCACTGGCGCGCCCTCGGACAGGTCGAGCGCGCGGGCCTCGCGCGCGTCCGCCATGCGCGTTTCCAGAAGCTGGATGTCCCGGCCCGGGATCCTGCCCGCGGCCTGCAGCGAGCGGTGGAACCTGACCCGCTGCCCGATGGGATAGTCGGTGGGGGAATGGGTGACGAACACGCCCGAGCCGCGGCGCGAATGCACGAGCCCGTCATCGGCCAGCGCGGCGAGCGCGCGTCGGACGGTGTGCCGGTTCACCCCGA
Organism: Rhodosalinus sp. K401; assembly: GCF_041365735.1. Taxonomy (NCBI): domain Bacteria; kingdom Pseudomonadati; phylum Pseudomonadota; class Alphaproteobacteria; order Rhodobacterales; family Paracoccaceae; genus Rhodosalinus; species Rhodosalinus sp. K401. Next base: position 163,344 of record NZ_JBGFSI010000004.1, read on the forward strand.
AGCGCACCGAGAGTTCGGCCTCCGTCGGAAGCTTGTCACCGGGACCGTAGCGCCCCGCGCCGATGTCCGCGGTCAGCGCCTCCGCGATCGAGGTCCAGATGGCGGTGCGGGGCATGGCGTCAAGAAACCTTCACAGTCGCGCGGGCCGAGAGCGGTTGCGTTCGCGCCGGCCGCGATGTATTGATTTGTATAGTTGTATAGTAACATGGACAAACCCGCAAGATGTCAGCAATGCCGCACGACACCGCAACCCCGGCGCCGCCGACGGACCGGCAAGGCTGGATGGGGCTTCTGGCGCGCGCCCCGGAGCAGGCGCTCGCCGAGCTTTGGGCGGCGACGGGGCAAGAGCCCGGGCACGCCTGGCTCCGCGCGCCGGAAACCGGATCGGTCATGGTGCGCGGCCGCGCGGGCGGCACCGGGGCGCCGTTCAACCTCGGCGAGATGACGGTGACGCGCTGCGCCCTCCAGCTGGACAGCGGCGAGACGGGCCACGCCTACGTGCAGGGCCGCGACCGCGAGAAGGCGCGGATCGCCGCGCTCGTTGATGCGCTGATGCAGACCGCCGCGGCCCCGACGATCCGCGCGCAACTGCTGGACCCGCTCGCCGAGGCGGAAACCCGCCGCCACCGGGACACCGCCGCGCGGGCCGCCGCCACGAAGGTGGAGTTCTTCACCGTGGCGCGGGGAGAGGACTGATGGGCGCCGTGGCCCTGTCCGGCGGCTTCGCCGACCCGGCGGTGGACGCCGCGCGCGCGTTTCGCGCCGCGCTCAACGCCATGGCGCGACCGGGCCGGATCGAGCGCGTGGCCGGGCCCACGCCGCCCGGCCCGCTTTCCCCGGCGGCGGCGGCACTCGTCCTGACGCTTTGCGACGGCGAGACGCCGCTGCACCTTGCCGGTCGCCACGACACCGCAGATGCGCGCGACTGGATCCGCTTTCACACCGGCGCGCCGCTGGTCCCCGCGGAGGCGGCAGTCTTCGCGCTGGGATCCTGGGACGCGCTCGTCCCGGTGGAGCGTTTCGCGGTTGGAACGCCGGAATATCCCGATCGCTCGGCGACCCTGATCGTGGAGCTGGACGGGCTCGAGCCCCGCGGCACGCCCCTCACCGGGCCGGGCATCCGCGAGCGCGCGGCCCTGCCGCTGCCCGATCCGGCGGCGTTCCGCGCCAACGCCGCGCTCTACCCGCTGGGCCGGGACGTCTTCCTGACGGCGGGTCACCACCTCGCGGCGGTGCCACGCTCCACCCGCATCCACGGGGAGGAGGGCTGATGTACGTCGCGGTGAAGGGCGGCGAGCGCGCGATCGACGCGGCCCATGACTGGCTCGGCGCCGCGCGGCGCGGGGATCCGGCGGTGCCGGAACTGTCGCTCGCGCAAATCCGCGAGCAGCTAGCGCTTTCCGTCAACCGGGTGATGGCGGAAGGGTCGCTTTACGATCCCGACCTCGCCGCACTCGCGATCAAGCAGGCGCGCGGCGACCTGATCGAGGCGATCTTCCTCATCCGCGCCTACCGCACCACCCTGCCCCGCTTCGGCGCCAGCCGGCCCGTGGAGACGGCGGCGATGCAGGTCTCCCGCCGGATCTCGGCCACCTTCAAGGACCTGCCCGGGGGGCAGATCCTCGGCCCCACCTTCGACTACACGCATCGCCTGCTGGATTTCACGCTCGCCGCCGAAGGCACGGCACCGCCAGCCCGTCCCGAGCATGGCGGCGCGGCCGCCGACGCGGCGCCGGCGGAGCTTCCCCATGTCTCGGGCTTTCTGGGGCGCGAAGGGCTCTTGCAGCAGGAACACTCCGGCCCGGACGACCCGCCGGACCTGACCCGCGAGCCGCTCGAACTGCCCGCCGGGCGCGCGCTTCGGCTGCAGGCCCTCGCGCGCGGCGATGAAGGTTTCCTGCTCGGGCTGGCCTATTCCAGCCAGCGTGGCTACGGGCGCACGCACCCCTTCGTCGGCGAGCTGCGTGTCGGCACGGTCCCGGTCAGCCTCGACATTCCCGAACTGGGCTTCGCCGTCGAGATCGGCGAGGTGGAGCTGACCGAGTGCGAAACCGTGAACCAGTTCACCGGCTCGAGGACCGAGCCCGCCCAGTTCACCCGCGGCTACGGCCTGGCCTTCGGTCATGCCGAACGCAAGGCGATCTCCATGGCGCTCGTGGACCGGAGCCTGCGCTGGGAGGAGCTGGGCGAGGAGAACAGCGGCGCGCCGGCGCAGGACGCGGAGTTCGTCCTCTACCACGCCGACAACATCCAGGCGACGGGCTTCCTAGAGCATATCAAGCTGCCGCACTACGTGGATTTCCAGTCCGAACTGGAACTCGTGCGGCGGCTGCGGGCAGAGGCGCAGAGCGCGGCCCGCGACGGGGAGGCCGCGGAATGACCTCAATCGCCGCCGTCGCAATCGCCGTCGCCGCCCCATCCGTCGCCGCCGCCGGTGTCCGCCGGGCCGCCGAAGAGAATGGCGCGGGCCACCAGCGCGACACCCACGAGCATCAGGACCGTTCCCGCGGGCGTGCCGAGCAGAAAGGCGAAGAGATCCATGACGGGCTCCCTGGTGGCGTCGTCCCGATCCTCGCCGCCGGGCGGGGCGAATCCTTGACCGTGAGAGGGCCCTGTTCGGCCGATTCCGGGGAAGCTGCGCCATGAAGGACTACAATTTCGCCTATCTCGACGAGCAGACGAAGCGCATGATCCGCCGCGCGCTCCTCAAGGCGCTCGCGGTGCCGGGCTACCAGGTGCCCTTCGCCAGTCGGGAAATGCCGATGCCCTACGGCTGGGGCACCGGCGGCGTGCAGGTCACGGCGGCGACGCTCACGCCCGAGGACCGGCTCAAGGTGATCGACCAGGGCGCCGACGACACCACGAACGCGGTCTCGATCCGGCGCTTCTTCCAGCGCGTCGCCGGCGTCGAGACGACCGAGGAGACGGCGCGCGCCACGGTGATCCAGACCCGCCACCGCGTGCCCGAAACGCCGCTCGACGAGGACCAGATCCTCGTCTACCAGGTGCCGATTCCAGAGCCTTTGCGCTTTCTTGAGCCATCCGAGGCGGAGACGCGGAAGATGCACGCTCTGGAGGAATACGGGCTCATGCACGTGAAACTTTACGAGGACATCGCCCGCCACGGTGCGATCGCCACCTCCTACGCCTATCCGGTGAAGGTGGAGGGGCGCTACGTGATGGATCCCTCGCCGATCCCGAAATTCGACAACCCGAAGCTCGAAAGCGCGGCGATCCAGCTTTTCGGTGCCGGGCGCGAGCAGCGGATCTACGCGCTGCCCCCCTGGACCCGGGTCGAAAGCCTCGACTTCGAAGACCACCCCTTCGATCCCTCGAAGGCGGATCACCCCTGCGCGCTCTGCGGGGCGGCCGACAGCTACCTCGACGAGGTCATCACCGACGATACGGGGGGACGGATGTTCGTCTGTTCGGACACGGACTACTGCCGCGCGCGCCGCGCGTCGGGTCATCGCGGGGAGGCGGCGGCATGAGCGGCGCAAGCGTCTTGCAAGACGCTTGCCAAGGGTCTTCCAAGACCCTTGGCCCCGCCCCGGACACGCCGCTTCTGCGGGTCGACGGGCTCACGAAGCGCTACGGCGCGCGGATCGGCTGCGCCGAGGTGTCCTTCGAACTCTGGCCGGGCGAGGTCATGGGCGTCGTCGGCGAGAGCGGGTCGGGCAAGTCCACGCTGCTCGGCTGCCTCGCGGGCCAGCTCGCCCCCGACGCGGGGCGCGTGCTCTTCGAGATGGAGGGACGGCTTGCCGACACGCTCGCCCTGCCCGAGCCCGCGCGCCGCCGCCTCGCCCGGACCGACTGGGCGTTCGTGCACCAGCACGCGCGCGACGGGCTGCGCATGAACGTGAGCGCGGGCGGCAATGTGGGCGAGCGGCTGATGGGCGTGGGCGCGCGGCATTACGGGCGCATCCGTGACGCCGCGCTCGACTGGCTGGGCCGCGTCGAGATCGGCGCCGACCGGATCGACGACCGGCCGGCGCAGTTCTCCGGCGGCATGCAGCAGCGGCTCCAGATCGCGCGGAACCTCGTGACCGGCCCGCGCCTTGTCTTCATGGACGAACCCACCGGCGGGCTCGACGTGAGCGTGCAGGCGCGGCTTCTCGACCTTCTCCGCGGCCTCGTGCGCGAAATGGGTCTCTCGGCGGTGATCGTGACCCACGACCTCGCCGTGGTGCGGCTGCTCGCGGACCGGCTCATGGTGATGAAGGACGGGCGCGTGGTGGAGCAGGGGCTCACAGACCAGGTACTCGACGACCCGCAGCACGGCTACACGCAGCTTCTGGTCAGCTCGGTGCTGCAGGCATGACGGACGGGGGCAGGGACGGCGCGGGATGACGGCGATTATCGATATCGAGGACGTCCACAAGGCGTTCACGCTTCACAACCAGGGCGGCGCGGTGATCCCGGTGATGGCCGGCGCACGGCTTTCGGTCGCGGCGGGCGAATGCGTGGCGCTCACCGGCGCCTCGGGGGCGGGCAAGTCGACGCTGATGCGGATGATCCACGGCAACTACCTCGCCGGGTCCGGCCGGATTTCGGTCTGCGGGGTGGATGTGGCGCGCGCCGCGCCGCGCGATATCCTCGCGCTCCGCCGCGACCGTCTCGGCTATGTCAGCCAGTTCCTCCGCGTCGTGCCGCGGGTGCCCACCCTGGACGTGGTGGCCGAGCCGCTGCTTGCCACGGGACTGCCGCGGGAGGCCGCGCGCGACCGGGCCGCGGCGCTTCTCGCGCGGCTCAACCTGCCCCAGCGGCTCTGGGGCCTCTCGCCAACGACCTTCTCGGGGGGCGAGCAGCAGCGCGTGAACATCGCCCGCGGCTTCGCCCATCCCTACCCGGCGCTACTGCTCGACGAGCCCACGGCGAGCCTCGACGCAAGGAACCGCGCGGTGGTGCTGGCCATGATCGACGAGGCGAAGGCGCGGGGCGCGGCGATCCTCGGCATTTTCCACGACGCCGGGGCACGCGCGCAGGTGGCCGACCGGGAGGTGGACGTTTCGGCCTTCACGCCGGAGGCCGCATGAGCGGGCGGCTCGTCGCGGTGGTCGGCCCCTCGGGCGTGGGCAAGGACACCGTGATCGCGGCGCTCGCCGCGCGGCGCGCGGGGCTTCATGCCGTGCGACGGGTGATCACGCGGCCCGCCCTTCCCGGCGCGGAGCGCCACGAACCGGTGAGCGAGGCCGAGTTCGACCGCCGCGAGGCGGCCGGCGATTTCGCCCTCGCCTGGCGCGCCCACGGGCTCGCCTACGCCATCCCCACGGCCGAGATCGCCTGTCTCGCCGATGGCCGCGACGCGCTCGCCAACCTTTCGCGCGGGGCGCTGGCCACGGCGCGGGCGCGGTTTGCGGGGTTCGTCGTGCTGCACCTCACCGCGCCGCCCGAGGTTCTGGCCGCGCGCCTTGCCGGTCGCGGGCGCGAGTCGGAAACCGAGATCGCCGCGCGGCTCGCGCGGGCCGACCGGACCTTGCCCGACGGGATCGAGGCCGTCGAAATCGACAATTCCGGGCCCGTCGGGCAGGCGGCCGACGCCGCCCTCGCGTGGCTCTACCCGGTGAGGGTGTAGCGATGGAGGTGATGGAAGCGGCCGGCGTCGTCCTCGGCCAGAAGCGTCACCGCGTCCGCGACGAAGGGCGCCGGCAGCACCGGCGCGAAATGCCGGGCGAGGACCGTCTCGGTTTGCGCAAGCTCGTCCGGCCCGAGCGGCCCGGTGAGAGTCATGTGAAAGCGGAACTCCTCCATCACGTAAGGATACCCCCAGCGCGCCAGCAGCGCCTCCTGCCGCGGCGTGAGGCGGGCGGCGCGGCGGCGCGCGATCTCGTCGTCGGCGGGGGGCGCGCGGAAGGGATCGAGACCTTCCACCACGGCGGCGGCGAGCGCGCTCAGCGCGGCCGCGTCCCCGGCAGGCCGAAGCGCCAGGAAGCGCCCCAGCCGCGCAACCTCGAGCCCGTCGAGGACGACGGCCGGACGGCCCGCGGCGAAGGCTTCGAGCGCGGCGCCGAGATCGGCCTCGCTGCACCCCGCGGCCAGCCGGAAGGGCGGCTTCAGCGTGGCGTGGAAGCCGTATGCGCGCGGCCGCGCGGTGATCTCGTCCACCGGCCGCGGCAGGCCGGAGAGGCCCGGATGCGCCCGCGCCGCGCCCGCCGCGGCATCCCAGCCGAGCCACGCCGCGCCCCGTTCGGCGAGCGCGCCTTCCGGCGTGAAGTAGATCGCGTAGCGTCGCCAGCCCATCACCACCCCTTTCCCCCGAGACCGCGAGGCGCGTCATGACACAGGATACCGTGCTCGCCAACGCCACGCTCGTGCTGACGGACGAGACGGTGCGCGGAAGCCTGCGCCTCTCGGGCGGCGAGATCGCCGCGATCGACAGCGGGGCCACCGTGCCGCCCGGCGCGGTGAACTGCGAGGGCGATTTCGTCGCGCCGGGGCTCGTCGAGCTTCACACCGACAACCTGGAGCGCCACATCCAGCCGCGCCCGGGCGTGGACTGGCCCCACGCCGCCGCGATCCTCGCCCACGACGCCGAACTCGCCGGATGCGGAATCACCACCGTCTTCGACGCCATGCGCGTGGGCTCCATCCCCGGGGGCAAGGCGCGCTACGACGCCTATGCCCGCGGCCTCGCCTCGGAACTCTGGGCACTGCGCGAGACGGGCGGGCTGCGCATCAGCCACTTCCTGCACCTTCGCGCCGAGGTCTGCTCGGAAACGCTGCCCGAGGAGATGGCGGCCTTCGGCCCCGAGGACCGGGTCGGGATCGTGAGCCTGATGGACCACACGCCGGGGCAGCGCCAGTTCCGCGACCTCGAGAAACTGAAGGGCTACGTGATGGGCAAGCAGGGTCTTTCCGAACGCGAGTTCGAAGAGCATGTGGACCGGCTGGCCGCGCTCCAGGCACGCCACGGGGCGGCGCACGAGGCGCGGGCCGTCGCCGAGGCGCGCCGCTACGGCGCCGTTCTGGCTAGCCACGACGACACGACCGCGGCGCATGTCGCGGTCTCGGCCGGCCACGGGGCGCGCCTCGCCGAGTTCCCCACGACCGAGGAGGCCGCGGCGGCGTGCCGACGCCACGACATCGCGGTGATGATGGGCGCGCCGAACCTCATCCGCGGCGGCTCCCATTCCGGCAACGTCGCGGCGGCATCGCTGGCCGAGGCCAGGCTTCTCGATATCCTGTCCTCGGACTACGTGCCCGCGGCGCTTCTGCTCGCCGCGGTCCGGCTCGGCGCGCTCTGGGGCGACATGGCCCGCGGCATGGCGACGGTGACGGCGGCGCCGGCGCGGGCCGTGGGCCTCGGGGACCGGGGGCGCCTTGCCCCCGGGCAGCGGGCGGACGTGATCCGGTTCGCGCTGGACGGCGACACGCCGCGCCTCGGCGGGGTCTGGTGCAGGGGCGTGCGCGTGGCCTGAGCGCGCGGGTCACTCGGCAGCGGCGCCCGTCCCGGGACGGATGCGGCGTACGAGCCCGCCGCAGGTCTCCACGATGCTTTTCATGCGCTCCTCGAGCCGGGTCATCTCTGCCATCGCGCCCTTCAGACGCTCACTTTCATCGCCAAGCTCGGCGAGACCTTCGAAAACCTTCTCGCTGGTGGCGATCTGCGCCTCGGCGTTGGCGACGACCGCCCGCAGATCCTCCAGCAGCGCGCCGGCACCGGGGCGCCCGTCGGCCTCCTGAAGCGCGGCCTCGAGGTCGCTCACCGTGCCGCGCATGGCGTCGAACCAGGCGTTCGAGAGACGTGGCTCGCGCTTGGCCGCGAGCATCGCCTCGCGCTCGAGCCGCCTGACACGTCCCACGACCCCGTCGATCCGGTCGCGCAGATCCCCCTGGACCTTAAGGATATCATCGTTCACTGCCGAGACGCGCTGCAGCACCGCATCGAGCTCAGCCACGAGGCGGGTCACGCGGTCGAGGAAGAGATTGAGGTCGCGGGCCAGCGCGCCGAACTCGTCCGCCGTGCGGATTTCGGCGCGGTGGTCGAGCCCGCCATAGGCGCGCGCGAGATTGCTCACGACCGAGCGCAGCCCCATGAGAGGTTCGAGCCGCGCGCGCAGGATCAGGAAAAGAAGGACCGAGTGCAGAACGATCTTGCCCACCGCGAAGCCGGCCGTCAGCTGCACGTCCTCGAACCAGAGCGCGAAATCCCGGGCGAGGTAGTTGCGTACCGTGACCGTTCCCAGCACTTCGCCCACCCGTGCCTCCGTGTGGCAGGCGAGGCAGAAGCTTTCCGCCTCGATGTCGAGGCTCGCGGCGCGGGCGGCGCCCTCGGGCCAGTCGCCCGCCGGGATGCCCTTCGGCGTGAAGCCGAAGCCCGCCTCGATGGAACGCACGGTGACCGGCGACGGCTCTATGGCGATGAGGTAGCCCAGATCGTCCCAGTTGCGCTCGAGGATCGGATAGACGGTGCGGGCGGCGACCGGCCCGCCTTCGTTGCGCATGATCTCGCGCACGTTCTCGGCAAGATCGTCGGCCACGGCGCGCGCCTCGTCCTCGCCGTTCGTCATGTAGTTCGTCCAGACGAGGCCCGCCTTGATCACGAACTCCGCCACCGTGACGAGCAGGAGGATCACGAAGAAGTCGCGGATCATGTGGATGAGAAAGGACTTGTCGAACCGGCCGATCGCCGCGCTGTTCTGGTCGAGCATCGGACTGCCCCCGGATTGACGCCGCGTCAGGAGATAGCGCGCCCGTGCCGCCGGGGAAGTCGCCCCGGCGGTTTTCCGGATCCCGCGCGGCTCAGCCGCGGTGGAGCGTGTCGCCCGGGTCGATACGGGGCTCCAGCGCGACGATGCGCTCGATCGCGCGGCCCTCCATCCGCGCCAGCACGATCTCGGCGGCGCGGCGGCCGATCTCGCGGCGGCAGGAATCCATCGTCGCGATCCGCCGTGGCAGCCCGTCCAGAAGATCGACGCGGTTGAACCCCGCAAGACCGATGCGGCCGGGGACGTCGATGCCCTCGCCCAGCAGCCAGAGCAGCCCGCCCGCCGCGATCATGTCATTGGAGTAATACAGGAAATCCAGGTCCGGCGTGCGTGCGAGCATGGCCCGCGTCATATCCTGCCCCTTGGCGAGCGCCGAGCCGCCCGAGTAGAACTCGTGGTCGGCCAGTTCGACGCCGCCCTTGGCCAGGGCCTCGACGAACCCCTCGAAGCGTTTGCGCGCGCGGTGGTCGAGCGGCATCTTCGTCCCGAGAAAGCCGATCCGCCGGTAGCCCTCCGACAGGATGGCGCGGCCCATCTCGCGGCCCGCGCGACGATGCGACATGCCCACCATCGCATCCACCGGCGTGCCGTCAAGATCCATGATCTCGACCACCGGGATGCCGGCGGCACGCAGCATCGCGCGGGACGCGTCGGAGTGTTCGAGCCCCGCCACGATCGCCCCGGACGGCCGCCACGAGAGCATCTCGTAAAGCACCCGCTCTTCCTTTTCGGGAAGATAGTCGGTCACGCCCACCACGGGCTGAAGCCCGGCCCCGTCGAGCACGGAAGAGATGCCCGAAAGCACCTCGGGAAAGACCATGTTGCCGAGGCTCGGAATGATCACGGCGACGAGGTTCACCTGCTGGCTGGCCAGTGCGCCGGCGATCTTGTTGGGCACGTAGCCAAGCCGCTTCGCCGCGCGCAGCACCTTCTCGCGCGTGGCCTCGGACACGTCGCCGCGGTTGCGCAGGACCCGGCTCACCGTCATTTCGGACACGCCCGCGGCCTCGGACACGTCGCGCAGCGTGAGCGGTCGGGGCTGGTCGGTCATGCGGGTCGGCGCCCTCGCGTCGCGGTTCGGAACCGGCGCAGGGTATCCCCATTCGCCGGGGGCTGGAAGGGGTGGCGCGAGGCGGTGACAAAGCCCGACGGGCGCGCTAAACAGACGCCACGGCCCCGTGGCTCAACCGGATAGAGCAGCCCCCTCCTAAGGGGCAGGTTGCAGGTTCGAATCCTGCCGGGGTCGCCAAAACCCCCTTTACCGCCGGATCGCAGATGACCGTCCGTGGCAGATTCCATGCCCCGACTCCCTGCGAGATGTGGCAGAGTTTCCCGAGAGCGCCCTGAAAAGATTTAAATCGCGCGGGGGCGCTCGAGACCTGGGAGGAGCCGAAGATGAACCTGAGACCCGATCCGACATTCCACGCGACCCCGAAACTCGCCATGGAGGCGCCGGCGGAGACGCTCGCCTTCACGCTCATGCTGAGCCCGGACGGCTCGCAGCCGGACGGGCTGGCGGTGATCGACGTCGACCCGACGTCCGACAGCTACGGCCAGATCGTCCACCAGCTCATCATGCCGAACAAGGGCGACGAGTTTCACCATTTCGGCTGGAACGCCTGTTCCTCGGCACTGTCGCCTCTGACGGGCCATGCCTTTCTCGAGCGGCGCTATCTGATCATTCCCGGCATCCGGTCTTCGCGGATCTACGTCATCGACGTGAAGGAGCCGCGAGAGGCGAAGATCCACAAGATCATCGAGCCCGAGGAGGTGTTCGCCAAAACCGGCTATTCGCGGCCTCACACGATCCATTGCGGTCCCGAAGGCATCTACGTCTCGACGCTCGGCGGCGGCGGAGAGGACGGCACGGACGGCCCCCCCGGCATCTTCATCATGGATTGCGAGACCTTCGAGATCCTCGGCCGCTACGAGATGGATCGCGGCCGCCAAGACAAGCATTACGATTTCTGGTGGAACCTGCCGCGCGACTACATGGTGAGCTCCGAATGGGGCCTGCCGCCGCAATTCGAGAACGGCCTCGTGGCCGAGGACCTCCTGTCCAACAAGTACGGACATTCGATCCATTTCTGGAACCTGCGCGAGCGCCGCAACGTCCAGACCATCGACCTTGGCGAGAATCACCAGATGGCGCTGGAAATCCGGCCCGCGCATGACCCGGCCAAGGATTACGGTTTCTGCGGCGTGGTGGTGGACACCACCAACCTTCAGGGCGCGATCTTCACCTGGTGGCAGAAGGAGGATGGGACCTTCGAGGCGAAAAAGACGCTCACCATCGACCCGCGCCCCGAGAAACCCGAGAACCTGCCGCCGCTGCTGAAGGGGTTCGAAGCGGTCCCTCCGCTTGTCACCGACATCGATCTGAGCCTCGACGACAAGTACCTCTACGTCGCCTGCTGGGGCCTGGGCGAGATGCACCAGTACGATGTCTCGGACCCGATGAACCCCACGCTCGCCGGCAAGGTCGAGATCGGCGGCATCGCCCGGGGCACGAAGCATCCCAACGGCAAACCCTTCGCCTATGGCCCGCAGATGGTGGAGATCAGCCGCGACGGAAAGCGCGTCTACTGGACCAACTCGCTCTACTCGACCTGGGACGACCAGTTCTATCCCGACGACGAGGGCGGCCAGATGGTGATGGCGAATGTCGGTGAGCAGGGCGGGCTGGAGCTCGACGAAGCGTTCTACATCGCGTTTCCCAAGGGGTACCGCAGCCATCAGATCAGGCTCGAAGGCGGCGACTGTTCGACCGACAGTTTCTGCTACCCCTCCGTCTGAGGCGTGGACGGCCTCGATACAGCAACGGCCCTTTGGTGGGCCGTTGTCGCTTCCGGCGTCTACCACGGGGTCAACCCGGGCATGGGGTGGCCCCTGGCCGTGTCCGCCGCCCTGATGGAGCGGTCGCACGGCAGCCTCTACCGGGCATTGACGGCGCTCGCGGCAGGGCACCTGGTCGCCATGGCGGCGATCCTTTTTCCCTTCACGGCGCTTCTGTTCCTCGCGGAATGGCAACGGGAGATACAGATCGGCGCCGCCTGCCTTCTGATCGGGCTGGGGATCTACCTGCTCGTCAATCGCAGGCATCCGCGCTTTCTCGCCCGCGTGCCGCCGTCGCGGCTGGCGCTCTGGTCATTCCTGTCGGCCATGGCGCATGGCGCGGGCCTCATGCTGGTGCCGATCTACCTAGGGATCTGCCGCACGGTGGAAACGGATGCCGGCCACGCCGCCGCGTCGGACCTCATGGCGGGCAATGCCGGTCTCGCGGTGCTCGTCGCGGCAGCGCACACGATGGCCATGACGCTTTCGGGCGGACTGCTTGCCGTCGGCGTCCACCGCTGGCTCGGATTGCGCTTTCTTTCCAGAAGCTGGTTCAACCTCGACATGGTCTGGGCGTCGAGCCTGCTCATGGTGGGAACGATATCGCTGGCCGTCGCGCACTAGGGCTGCCCGGCCCCGGTCGGGCAGGCGGCACCCCGGCATGGCCGGGGCCTGTGCGCGGGGCGCGCGGGCGGACCCGCGCGCCGGGCGTGCGTCACGCCGCGTCGAAGTCGAGGACCAGCTTGTCGGAGGTCGGGCGCGACTGGCAGGCCAGGACGAAGCCGGCCTCGATCTCCCATGGCTCGAGCGAGTAGTTCACGGCCATCTCGGCGCTGCCCTCCTCGACCTTGCACCGGCAGGTGCAGCACATGCCCCCCCGGCAGGAATAGGGCAGTTCCAGCCCCTGCCGCTCCGCCGCCTCGAGCACGGTGTCGTCCTCGGCGTCCACGCTGAAAAGCCGCCGGGCGCCGTCGAGCACGACCTCGACCTGAACGCCCTTCTCGGCCGCGGCCTGTGCGGCCTCCGAGCGGGTGGGCCGTGGCCCTTCGCCCTCGGTGAAGAAACGCTCGAAATGGATGCGCTCCGCGGGCACGCCGCGGGCGGTCAGCGCCTCGGACACGTCGTCGATCATGCCGCCCGGCCCGCAGAGAAAGATCCCGTCGGCCCCGTCGATGTCCACGGCCCCCGCATTGGCGAGGCGGGTGACGCGCTCCCCCGTCACGCGCCCGTTCAGAAGCTCCACGTCCTGCGGCTCGCGGGAGAGCACGTGGATCAGCGTGAAACGGTCCACGTAACGGTCCTTGAGCGCCTCGAGCGCATCGCGGAACATGATGTGCGCCGTGTCACGGTTGCCGTAGATCAGGGTCACCTCGGCGCCGGCCGCCAGCCGCTCGGCCGCGATGGATACCATCGGGGTCACGCCGGAGCCCGCGGCGATCAGCACCACGCTGCCTTCGTCCCGGGTCACGAAACGCCCCTCGGGCGGCATCACGCGGATGGGCTGACCCGGCGCGAGATCCTGGCAGAAGGTGGAGAAGACCCCGCCCTCGACATGCTTCACGCCTACGGTAAGCGGCGCCCCGGGGGCCGACGCGATGGAATAGGACCGGCGCTCGTCGCGCCCCCCGACCTCCGCGCGCAGGGTCAGGTACTGCCCCGGCTGCCAGGCGAAGGCGTCCTTCAGCTCGTCGGGCACCGCGAAGCTCAGCGCGACACTGTCGGGGGTCTCGTGTCGTACCTCGGCGATGGTCAGTTCGTGAAACATCGGGCTCCTCCTCAGAGGCACTTGAAATAGTCGAAGGGCTCGGCGCAGGACCGGCAGCGGTAATGCGCCTTGCAGGGGGTGGAGCCGAACTCCGACAGCCGCTCGGTGTCCGTGGCGCCGCAGCGCGGACAGGCGACCGTGGGCGCGCCGAAAAGCGTGGCCTTGCCGCCGCTTTCCACGGGCGGCGCGATGCCGTAATCGCGCAGTTTCTCGCGCCCCTCCTCGGTGATCCAGTCGGTGGTCCAGGGCGGGCTCATCACCCGCTCGACGCGCGCCTCGAACCCCGCCTCGCGCAGGGCCTGCTCGATCGCGAACTCGATGGCGAGCGTCGCGGGACAGCCGGAATAGGTGGGCGTGACACCCGCCACCGCGGCCCCGTTCTCGATCCTGACCCAGCGCAGGATACCCAGATCGGCCACCGTGACGCAGGGCACCTCCGGGTCGGGCACGGCCGCCGCGGCCTCCCAGGCACGGGCCTCTTCCATCGTCGCCGCCTCGGCCATCACCAGACCGCCCCCGGATGCGCGCGATGCGTGACCTGCATCTCGGCCAGCATGTGGCCCAGCGCCTCGCCATGGCGCATCTCGCGCCCGCCCTGCTGCGGGAACCGCACCTCCGGGATCGTCAGCTTCGCCTCGGCGAAGATATCGCCGATCACGCGATCCCATTCGGGGCGCATCGCAGCCCGGTCAGGGAGCGCCGCCACGCCGCTCGCGGCTTCGGAGGTATGAAAGAGCTCGTCGGTGTAGCGGTGCAGCTCCTCGACCGCCTCGGCCATGCGCCGCGCGCTCTCCTCCGTGCCGTCGCCGAGGCGGATCACCCATTCGCCGGAATGACGGATGTGATAGGCCATCTCCTTCACCGCCTTGCCGGCGATGCCCCGAACGGTCTCGTCCGGGCTCTCCAGCGCGGCTTTCCAGTAGGGCTCCATGAAGGCCGCGAAATAGAACTGGCGCAGCATGGTCTGGGCGAAGTCGCCGTTCGGCCGCTCCACCAGCAGGCAGTTGCGATAGTCCGTCTCGTCGCGAAGATAGGCCAGCGCGTCCTCGTCGCGCCCCGCCCCCTCGACCTCGCCCGCGTAGGTGTAGAGCGAGCGCGCCGAGCCGATCAGATCGAGCGCCATGTTGGGCAGCGCCAGGTCCTCCTCCAGCATCGGCGCATGGCCGCACCACTCGCTCACCCGGTGGCCCAGCACCAGGTGATCGTCGGCAAGCTCCAGCAGGGCCTCGAACAGCGCCATCACATGTGCCCCACGTCTTCGGGGATGTCGTAGAAGGTCGGGTGGCGATAGACCTTGCCCGCTGTCGGCTCGAAATTCTCCGCCGCCTGGTCGGGGTCGGAGGCGGTGATCGCCTTCGACGGCACCACCCAGATCGAGGTGCCCTCGCCGCGGCGCGTGTAGACGTCCCGTGCGGCGTCGAGCGCCATGACCTCGTCCGTCGCGTGAAGGCTGCCGACATGCTTGTGCGAAAGCCCGTTGCGGGGCCGGATGAACACTTCCCAAAGAGGCACTTCACCGCTCATCGCGCCCACTCCTTCTTCTTGGATGAAAATACTCCCGGGGGGCCAGCCCCGTCGCCCGAGCGCATCACTCTGCCGCGATCGGGGCCGCCTCGGCCGCCCTCTGCCGCCGCTTCTCGGCATGGGCGAGAGCCGCCTCGCGGACCCAAGCGCCGTTCTCCCAGGCCGCCTTGCGTGCCTTCACGCGGTCCCGGTTCATCACGCCGCCGCCCTTCACCACGCGCCAGAACTCGTCCCAGTCGATGGTTCCGAAATCGTAGCCGCCCTTCTCCGCGTTCCACGTCAGGTCGGTGTCCGGGAATGTGAGGCCGAGGTACTCGCCCTGCGGCACGGTGGCGTCCACGAACTTCTGGCGCAGCGCGTCGTTCGAGAAGCGCTTGATCTTCCACGCCATGTTCTGGTCCGAGTGCTGGCTCTCGCTGTCATGAGGCCCGAACATCATCAGAACCGGCCACCACCAGCGATTCAGTGCCTCCTGCACCATCTCGCGCTGCGCAGGCGTGCCCCGCGCCAGCGTCATGACGATCTCGTAGCCCTGGCGCTGGTGAAAGCTCTCTTCCTTGCAGACGCGGATCATCGCGCGGGCGTAGGGCCCGTAGGAACAGCGGCAGAGCGGGATCTGGTTCATGATCGCCGCGCCGTCCACGAGCCAGCCGATGATGCCGATATCGGCCCAGGTGAGCGTGGGGTAGTTGAAGATCGACGAATACTTCGCCTTGCCGGAGTGCAGCTCCTCGGTCATCTCCTCGCGCGAGACGCCCAGCGTCTCGGCCGCCGAGTAGAGATAGAGCCCGTGGCCGCCCTCGTCCTGCACCTTGGCCAGCAGCGCCGCCTTGCGCTTGAGCGAGGGCGCGCGCGTGATCCAGTTGCCCTCGGGCAGCATCCCGACGATCTCGGAATGCGCGTGCTGACCGATCTGGCGGACCAGCGTCTTGCGGTAGCCCTCGGGCATCGCGTCGTTGGGCTCGATCTTCTCTTCCGCGTCGATCCGTTTCTGGAACGCCGCCAGGAATTCCGGGCTTTCCTCCGTGCGCGCGTCGGCGCCGATCAGACCCTGTGCGTACATGCCACGCCTCCTCCAAATGAACACTTTCAGTATATATTACGAAACCGCGTCTCCCAAGAGATTTTTGTAATACTTGCATCGCGCCCATCCGGCGCCCATCAAGTGGCCATGCAGAAAACGCTTCTTTCCATCGGGCACGGCTACACGGCGCAGGCCCTGGCACGGCGGCTGCACGGCGCCGGCTGGCGAATCATCGGGACGACGCGCAGCGCGGACAAGGCGCGGGACCTCGCCGAAGACGGGATCGACGCGCGCGTGTGGCCCGGCGACGACCTCGGCCCGGCGCTCGCCGAGGCCACGCATCTTCTCAGCTCGGTCTCGCCCGACGCGGATGGCGACCCGGTGCTCTCGGCGCTCGGGGCGGCCATCGCCGAGGCGGCGCCGGGGCTCGAATGGGCGGGATACCTCTCCACGACCGGTGTCTACGGCGATCGGGGCGGTGGCTGGGTGGACGAAACGACACCGGTCGCGCCCGCGACCGAGCGCGGGTACCGCCGCGCCGAGGCCGAGGCGGCATGGCGCGCGATCCCGGGCCTGCCGATCCACGTCTTCCGGCTGGCCGGCATCTACGGCCCCGGCCGCAGCGCCCTCGACCGGCTCCGCGCCGGGACGGCGCGGCGGATCGTGAAGCCCGGACAGGTCTTCAGCCGCATCCATGTCGACGACATCGCGCAGGTCCTCGCCGCGTCCATGCAGAGGCCGGCGCCCGGCGCGGTCTACAATGTCTGCGATGACCTGCCGGCCCCGCCGCAGGACGTGATAGAACACGCCGCCGAACTGCTGGGCCTGCCGGTTCCCCCCGCCATCCCCTTCGAGGAGGCCGAGCTTTCGCCCATGGCCGCCAGCTTCTACTCCGACTCGAAGCGCGTCCGGAACGACCGCATCAAGGAGGATCTGGGCGTGTCGCTCCTTCATCCAGATTACAGGTCGGGGCTGCGCGCGCTGCTTGACGCAGAGCACGGCGACTGAGCGGCGCGGCAAGAGGTTTCCAAACCTCTTGCCCGGACGCCCGCCAGAGGCGAAGCCCAGCCGCGGGGATGTGCATCGCGCGCCGGCGTTGTCCTCAGGCGCGTTGGCCGGCCACCCGTGCGACGCCGAGGGTCTCCAGTACCTTTGCCTCGATGTCGGTCGCGTTCATGCCCGCCACCTCGTACATCTCGCGCGGGCTCGCCTGGTCGATGAAGATGTCGGGCAGCACCATCGAGCGATACTTGAGCCCGGTGTCGAAGACGCCTTCCTCGGCCAGAAGCTGCGCCACGTGGGACCCGAAACCGCCCACGGCGCCTTCCTCGATGGTGATGAGCGCCTCGTGCCCGCGGGCAAGCGCCAGGATCAGCTCCCGGTCGAGGGGCTTGGCGAAGCGCGCGTCGGCGACCGTGGGCGCGACGCCGCGCGCCTCCAGCGCCTCGGCGGCCTCCAGCACCTCCTTCAGGCGCGCGCCGAAAGACAGGAGCGCCACGCGCCCGCCTTCGCGGATCATCCGGCCCCGGCCGATCTCCAGCGGCACGCCGCGCTCGGGCATCTCCACGCCCATGCCCTCGCCGCGCGGATACCGGAAGGCGATGGGCCCCTCGTCATGCGCGGCCGCCGTCGCGACCATGTGCACGAGCTCCGCCTCGTCGGCCGCCGCCATCACGGTGAAGCCCGGAAGGTTGGCGAGATAGGCGATGTCGTAGCTGCCCGCATGGGTCGCGCCGTCCGCCCCCACGAGCCCGGCGCGATCGATGGCGAAGCGCACCGGCAGGCGCTGGATCGCCACGTCGTGCACCACCTGGTCGTAGCCGCGTTGCAGGAAGGTCGAATAGATCGCCGCGAAGGGCCGCATGCCCCCGGCGGCGAGGCCCGCGCAGAAGGTCACGCCGTGCTGCTCGGCGATGCCCACGTCGAAGCAGCGCGAGGGGTAGCGCTCGCCGAAGAGGTCGAGGCCGGTGCCGTCGGGCATCGCCGCGGTCACCGCGCAGATGCGCGGGTCGCGGCCCGCCTCGTCGATGAGCGCGCGCGCGAAGACCTTGGTGTAGGACGGCGCGTTCGAGGGCGCCTTCTTCTGCTCGCCGGTCACCACGTCGAAGGTCGCACGCGCGTGGCCCTTGTCGGGCGCGGTCTCGGCCGGGTGATAGCCCTTGCCCTTGCGGGTGATCGCGTGGATCAGCACCGGCCCGGTGGCGCGCGCCTTCACCGTGCGCAGGACGGGCAGGAGCTGGTCCATGTCGTGCCCGTCGATCGGCCCGATGTAGGAAAAGCCCAGCGCCTCGAAGAGCGTGCCGCCCACCGCCATGCCCTTGAGCAGGTCCTTGGCGCGCTTCGCGCCCTCGCGGAACGGCTCGGGCAGGAGGCTCACCGCCCCCTTGGCCGCCGCCTTCAGGTCCTGGAACGGCGCCTCGGCGTAAAGCCGCGAGAGGTAGCTCGACATCGCGCCGACGGGGGGCGCGATCGACATCTCGTTGTCGTTCAGGATGACGATGAGACGGCGGCCGAGATGGCCGGCGTTGTTCATCGCCTCATAGGCCATGCCCGCGCTCATCGCGCCGTCGCCGATCACGGCGATCGAGTCGCCGTGGCCGGTCGGGCACGCACCACCGAGATCGGCGGCCACCTTGAAGCCGAGCGCGGCGGAGATCGAGGTGGAGGAATGCGCCGCGCCGAAGGGATCGTAGGGGCTTTCCGAGCGCTTGGTGAAGCCCGACAACCCGCCCTTCTGGCGGATCGTCCGCATCCGGTCGCGCCGCCCCGTCAGGATCTTGTGCGGGTAGGACTGGTGGGAGACGTCCCAGATGATCTTGTCGCGCGGCGCGTCGAAGATCGCGTGCAGCGCGACGGTGAGTTCCACCACGCCGAGCCCGGCGCCGAGATGGCCGCCCGTCCGGCTGACCTGCGCGATGGTCTCCTCGCGCAGTTCGTGGGCGAGACGGGTCAGCTCGGCATCGCTGAACCGCTTGAGGTCTGCCGGGCTTTCGACGCGATCGAGAAGCGGGGTCGCTGGAACGGACGTCATGGGTGTCGGGCCTCCTCGGCCGGGCCGTCAACTTTCGCGGGAGATAACGAAGCGCGCAAGCTCCCGCAAGGTTCGGGCCTCCGCGCCATAGGGCGCCACGGCGTCGCACGCCTCTTCGGCAAGCGCGGCGGCGCGGGCCTTGGCGGGGGCGAGCCCCATGAGCGACACGAAGGTCGCCTTGCCCGCCGCCGCGTCCTTCTGAAGCCGTTTTCCGGCCTTCCGCGCGTCGCCCTCGACGTCGAGCACGTCGTCGGCGATCTGGAAGGCCAGGCCCAGCGCGCGGGCATAGGCGGCCATCGGCGCGGCATCCGCGCCCGCCATGCGCGGTCCGGCCTCGGCCGCCCAGCCGAAGAGCGCGCCGGTCTTGTCGGCCTGCAGCGCCTCGATCTCCCGAAGTCCGAGCGGCCGCTCGGCGCTTTCCGCCGCGATGTCGAGAGCCTGCCCGCGCACCATGCCCGCCGCGCCTGCCGCGCGGGCGAGGGTCAGGGCGAGCGCGGCGCGGACCGCCGGGTCCGGGTGGCACTCCTCGCGAAGGACCATCTCGAACGCCGCGCTTTGCAGCGCGTCACCTGCCAGCACGGCCGTCGCCTCGTCCCATTTGACATGCACCGTGGGCTGGCCGCGGCGCAGGTCGTCGTCGTCCATGCAGGGCAGGTCGTCGTGCACGAGGCTGTAGGCGTGGACCGCCTCGATCGCGGCGGCAGGCCAGAGCGCGCGCGCCTCTTCCACCCGGTGAAGCCGCGCGCCCTCCAGCGCGAGGAACCCCCGCAGCCGCTTGCCCCCCGCCGCCGCGTAGGCCATGGCCCGCGCCACCGGAAGATCGCCGTAGCCCGCAAGCGCCGCGGCGAGATGCGTTTCCACCGCCCCGGCGGCGGCCTCCAGCCGGACGCGGAACATCAAAGTCCGTCGGCGGGCGCGGTGCCGGTGGGCTTGCCTTCGGCGTCGAGGCGGATCTGCTCGACCTTGTCCTCGGCTTCCCTGAGCTTCTGCTCGCAGCGCGCCTTGAGCGCGGCGCCCCGTTCGTAGAGCCGGATCGACTGTTCGAGCGCGACGTCGCCACGCTCGAGCTGGGTCACCAGCTTCTCGAGTTCGGCCATGGCCTCCTCGAAACTCATCTTCTCGACGGGCGTTTCCTCGCTCATGCCGCGGCCTCCCTCAGTTCGGTGACATGCGCCGCCACGCTCGCGGCCAGCGCCTCCAGATCATAGCCCCCCTCCATGACCGAGACGAGCCGCCCGCCGCAGAGCTCCGCCGCGAACGCGCAGAGTTCCCGCGTCACCCAGGCGAAATCCTCCGTCCGCCATTCGAGATTGGCGAGCGGGTCGGCGGCATGCGCGTCGAAGCCGGCCGAGACGACGACCAGTTCCGGCGCGAAGGCGCGCAGCCGGGGGAACACCTGCGCCTCGTAAAGCGCGCGCATCTCCGCGCCGCCCGTTCCGGGCGCGAGCGGAAGGTTCACAACGTTGTCGAAGGCGCCGCGTTCGTCCGGCGCGCCAGTGCCGGGCCAGAGCGGCATCTGGTGGGACGATATGAAAAGGGCGCGCCGCTCGTCCCACAGAAGGTCCTGCGTGCCGTTTCCGTGATGCACGTCGAAATCCACCACCGCCACACGCTCCATCCCGTGATGGTCGAGGGCGTGGCGCGCGGCGAGCGCCGCGTTGCCGAAGAGGCAAAACCCCATCGGCGTCTCGGTCTCGGCATGATGCCCCGGCGGACGCATCGCGCAGAACGCGTTCCCGGCCTCGCCCGCGACCACCATGTCCACGGCCTTGACCGCGGCGCCGGCGCCGCGGAACGCCGCGTCGAGCGAGCCGGGCGACAGGAACGTGTCGGCGTCGAGCTGCGCGAAGCCTTCTTCGGGCAGTGCGGATCGCAGCATGTCGAGGTAGCTGCGCGGGTGAAGCCGCAGCAGGTCGCTTTCGCTGGCCATCGGGGCCGAAACGCGCTTCAGGTCGCTCATCGGTGCGAGGGCGTGCAGCACATGCTCCAGCCGGGCGACCTGTTCGGGGTGGCCCGGCGGCGTGACGTGACGAAAACCGTCGTCATGGGTGAGAAGGGCGGTTGTCATGGGCGCATCTAAACCCCAGCCGCCCGGCGGACACAAGCCGGCCGCGCCCGGTCAGTCGGGGGCGAGCATGTAGCCCGAGCCGCGCACGGTCTGCAGGTAGCGCGGCTGTTTCGGGTCGGCCTCCAGCTTGCGCCGCAGCCGCGTGATCTGCACGTCCACCGCGCGTTCCTGCGCCTGCGCCCCGTCGCGCCCCGCGACGCGGCCAAGTTCCTCCACGAGGCGGGCGCGGCCGATGGGCTCGCCGGGCGCGGCGGCGAAGATCCGCATGAGCTGGTCCTCGGTCGCGGTCAGGCGCACCGGTTCGTCGCCGCGCCAGAGTTCGCCGCGCTCGATGTCGTAGCGCAGCGGCCCCAGCTGCAGCAGCTTGGGCATCGCGACATCGGCGGGCGTTTCCGGCATGCGCCGCAGGATCGCGTTGATCCGCAAGAGCAGTTCCTTGGGCTCGAACGGCTTGGACAGGTAGTCGTCCGCCCCGGCCTCGAGCCCGGCGATCCGGTGCTCGGTCTCGCCCAGGGCGGTCAGCAGAAGCACCGGGGTCGCCCGGCTCTCGCGCAGCCAGGCGGTGAAGGAGACGCCGTCCTCGCCAGGCATCATCACGTCCAGCACCACGAGATCGAAGTCGAGCCCCGAAAGAAGGCGCCGCGCATGCGCCGCGTCGCGCGCCGCCGTGACGAGGAACCCGTGCCGGATGAGGAACTTCTGCAAAAGGCCGCGGATGCGCTCGTCGTCATCCACCACCAGCAGATGCGGCGCGGCGTCTCCCATCAGCGGCCCTCCCGCAGGCGGTGATAAAGGCGCCGCATCTCGGGGTCCATCATCGCCTCCAGCACCTGACGGAAACCGGCCACCGCCTCGGGGCCCGCGGCGCGATAGGCGGCGCGCATCCGCGCGCGCTGGGCGTCGGAAAGCTCGCGCTCCAGCGCGGCGCCCTTGTCCGTCAGGTAGAGGTGACGCTCGCGCTTGTCGGACCGGCCGACGCGGCTTTGCACGAGACCGTCGGAAATCAGCCGCCTGAGCACGCGGTTCAGCGATTGCTTGGTGATGCCGAGAATGGTCAGCAGGTTGTTCACGGTCGTTCCGGGCGCGACGCCGATGAAATGCATCGCCCGGTGATGCGCCCGGCCATAGTCGTAGTCGGCGAGTATCCGGTCCGGGTCGGCCGTGAAGCCGCGATAGGCGAAGAACATCGCCTCGATCCCCTGCCGGAGTTGATCATCGGTCAGGAAGAGGAGCGTTTCCCCCCCGCCGTGGCCCGCGCCGCCGCGTCCGTCGTTCATGCCGCCCTCCCACGCTCGCAAGGGGCCGTCTTCCATGGCAGCTTACGTCAGCCTTATTGACATTCCAAGGGGTGGCTGGTAGCGATTCCCGATTTTTGCGCAATTTTGTGTCCGCTGCGGACATATCCGGCGCAACATTCGTGAAGGCTCGTCTGGGAAAGGATCCGACATGGCAGGCTACGACGATCGCGACGGCAAGATCTGGATGGACGGGACGCTCGTGGACTGGCGCGACGCGAAAGTTCATGTCCTCAGCCACGCGCTGCATTATGCAAGCTCCGTCTTCGAGGGCGAGCGCGCCTATGGCGGCCGGATTTTCGAAAGCCGCAAGCATTCCGAACGGCTGATCGCGTCGGGCGCGGCGATCGACATGCCGCTGCCCTGGACCGCGGACGAGATCGAGGCGGCCAAGTCCGCCGTGATGGAGGCGAACGGGTTGTCAGACGCCTACGTCCGCGCGGTGGCCTGGCGCGGCGCGGGCGAGGACATGGGGGTCAGTTCCGCGCGCAACCCGGTGCGCCTGGCCGTGGCGGCGTGGGAATGGGGGGCGTATTACGGCGCCTCGAAGATGAAGGGCGCGAAACTGGACATTTCCAAGTGGAAGCGGCCCAGCCCCGAGACGATTCCGTCCCACGCCAAGGCGGCGGGCCTTTACATGATCTGCACCATGTCGAAGCACTCGGCCGAGGCGAAGGGCTGCGCCGACGCGATGATGTTCGACTATCGCGGCTACGTGGCCGAGGCGACCGGCGCCAACATCTTCTTCGTCAAGAATGGCGAGGTGCACACGCCGCTTCCCGACTGCTTTCTGAACGGGATCACCCGGCAGACCGTGATCAGGATGCTGAAGGACCGGCAGGTGCCCGTGCACGAACGGCATATCGAGCCGGCGGAACTCGAGAGCTTCCAGCAATGCTGGCTGACGGGCACGGCGGCCGAGGTCACGCCCGTGGGCCAGATCGGCGACTATGGTTTCGAGGTGGGTGCGCTGACGCGCGAGATCGCCGAAGCCTACGAGGCGCTGGTCCGCAGCTAGGGCTCGGCGGCCCGTCCGGACATGGGCGGGCCTTCGCCACGGCGCACCCGCGCGACCCCGGCGATCCGCCCGACACTTGCGCGAAAACAACCCGCCACGCTCATCATTTGGTCAGGATTTCCGGACAGGGTGCAGCGTGTATCCGCAGCGCATGCGATACGGGTGTCGGGTAAAGAGTGGCCTTGCGCCGCGGCGCAGTTCGGGTACGGCGGCCGGTCGACGGACCGGCCGTCTCCGCGCCCGGGACTCGGGAGGATGCGCGCGGTTTGCGGGCCGCGCCGGGCCGGCCGGCGCGACGTCAGCCCGGCGACATCCCGCGCAGCTTCTCCGACCGGCGCCTCAGCACTTCCACCGTCGTCAGAAGCGCGATCGAGATGCAGACGAGGATCGTCGCCACCGCGAGGATCGTGGGCGAAATCTGCTCGCGCAGGCCCGTGAACATCTGCCAGGGCAGCGTCTGCTGGTTCGCGGACCCGACGAAGATCACAACCACCACCTCGTCGAAGCTGGTGATGAAGGCGAAGAGCCCGCCGGAGATCACGCCCGGCAGGATGAGCGGCATCTGCACGCGCCGGAAGGTCGTCACCGGGTCCGCCCCGAGATTGGCCGCGGCCCGCGTCAGCGAGCGGTCGAAGCCCACGAGCGTCGCCGTCACGGTGATGATCACAAAGGGAATGCCGAGCGCGGCATGGGCCAGAACCACGCCCAGATAGGTGCCCTGCAAGCCGACCCGCGAGTAGAAGAAGTACATCCCTGCCGCCGAGATGATCAGCGGCACGATCATCGGCGAGATCAGGATCGCCATGATCGCCTGGCGGAACGGCACATGCTCGGAGGAAAGGCCGATCGCCGCCAGCGTGCCGAAGCTCACCGCGAGCAGCGTGGCGACGGGCGCGATCAGAAGCGAGTTGCGCAGCGCTTGCTGCCAGTCCGACGAGGTGAAGAAGTCGCGGTAGTGCTTGAGGCTGTAACCCTCGGGATCGAAGGCCAGCATCTCGGGCGTGAAGGTGAAGAAGTTCTCGGCGTTGAAGCTCAGCGGCATCACGACGAGAATCGGCGTGATCAGGAAAACGAAGACCGCGCCGCAGATCACGCGGAAGGTGTAGTACCAGAGCACCTGTCCCGCGGTCAGGTAGGGTGGCAGGAACATGCGGTAGCGGCCGCGGCCGATCCAGTAGATGAACCAGCCGATGAACCACCCGAAAAGCGCACCGACGATCGCGCCGGGTATGGCACCGACCGCGAAGCCGGCCACGCCGAAGAGCGCGATCAGCCCCCACCTGAGGCTGCGTTCCCGCTCGACCCCGGCAACCGCGAGGGCCGCGTAGGCCAGCGCCGCGCAGACCGCCGCGCCGACGACGATGCCCAGAAGCGTGGAGCCCTGCGCCGTGCCCACGAAGATCCCGAAGAACGCCCCCGCGGCGGCCACGACGGGCAGCGTGAACGAGAATGGCAGCGTCTTCGTTTCGGTGATGACGACCCCGTCGGACATCTGTCAGCCCCCAAGCTTCACGTTGTCGATGCCCACGATCTTGTCGTAGGCCCAGTAGAGTACCAGAACCACGACCAGCAGGATCGAGCCCAGCGCGGCCGCGAGGCCCCAGTTGAGCGAACTGGAGATGTGATAGGCGATCCGGTTCGAGATGAACGTGCCGGTGGTGCCGCCGACGATCTCGGGCGTGATGTAGTAGCCGATGGCCAGGATGAAGACGAGGATGGACCCCGCCCCGATCCCCGGCACGGTCTGCGGAAAGTAGACCCGCCAGAATGCGGTCCAGTCCGTCGCGCCGAGCGATTTGGCGGCGCGCAGGTAGCTGGGCGGGATCGTCTGCATCACCGAGTACATCGGCAGGATCATGAAGGGCAGCAGGATGTGGGTCATCGCCACGATGGTGCCGAACTGGTTGTTGATCATGATGAGACGCGACTCGTCGGCCACGAGGCCCAGCCAGACCAGCGTGTCGTTGATCACGCCCTGCTGCTGAAGCATCACCTTCCAGGCCGAGGTTCGGACCAGCAGCGACGTCCAGAAGGGAAGAAGCACCAGAATGAGAAGCAGGTTGGCCTGCCGCATCGGCAGGTTGGCCAGGATCCAAGCCACCGGGTAGCCGAGCAGAATGCACGAGAAGGTGATCATCAGGCTCATGAACATCGTGCGCTGGAAGAGCAGCCCGTAGATCCGCTCGTTCTCGGGACGAAGCTCGGGGCCGTCGGGGCTCTTCTGCATGTCCACCGCGTTCAGGAAATACCCCATCGTGTAGGGCGGAGAGTAGGTCTGGATCGTCCGCCAGGGCTCGATCGTGCCCCACCCCTCATGGGTTTCGATCATCGCCTCGCGGTAGGTCATCGTCTCGAACCCGGGCGCGGCCTCGGCCGCGGCGCGCAGGAGGTCGGCGTGCGGCCCGTCATAGGCGGCGACGTCGGCGCCGCCCGTCAGATCCTCGTAGAGCTGCGTGTAGACGTAGCTCCACGGTTCGTCCTCGGCGGGGCTCTCTTCCTCCTCGGCCTGCATGAACTCCGCATAGAGGCGGTACGCCTCGGCGGTGCGGGGCAGCACCTCCGCGATGCCGTCGCGCAGCTCGAAGGGCGGCGGGCTCTCTTCGTCGTAATCGACGCCGGCGTCGCGCTCCACCCAGCCGGGATCCGCCATGATGTCGATCCAGGTCGACGCCTCGTCCCAGGCTTCGTTCAGATCCTCGAACTGGTCCTGATAGAGCTCGCCAAGGTCGTCCACCCCGCGTCCCGACCGCCGGAAGAGCGACGACATGCCGGTGCTTTCGTAGTTGAGCCGGCTGCCGAGCCGGGTGTGCTCCTTGCGCTCGGCGGCGAGGAAGAGGTCGGCGTAAAGCGCCTCGAACGTGCTTTCGGGCGGCAGCTCGCCACTGTCGGCCGTCCAGTCCTGGAGCTCCGCGGTGGTGCGCGGCAGCGTCTCGGATACGATCTGGTTCTCGACCGACCGGAACAGCATGTCCACGATCGGCGCGATGAAGGTGATGAGCACGAAGATCAGCAGCGGCGCGATCAGCGCGAGCGCCCTGAGCTTCTGCGCGCGCAGCGCGCGTTGCAGGCTTTTCTTGAGCGGCGTGCCGTCGGCGGCAAGCACCGGCCCCGAATCGTCGCTCGAGGCGATTCGAAGCGCGTCGTCCGGTGTCGGTGCGCGCTTGCCCGTTGTGGTGTCCGTCACGTCGGTCATGTGTCGCCCTGTGCCCTGCGCCCTGGGGAAACCGGGCACCGGCCGGTCTGGTCCGGTGCCCGGAAGCGAAGGAGCGCGGTTGCGCTCCCTCGCGGTGTCACGGTCGTACGGCGCTTACTGCGCGAGCCACGACTGGAACTTCGCGTCGATGTCGTCGCGGAAGTCCGCCCAGAACTCGTAGTTGTAGAGCAGGGTGTTCGACGCGTTGTCCGGATCGGTCGGCATGTGCGGTGCCATCTCGATGCCGAGCTCGGCATGCTTGTCCACCAGCGGCGCCGAGGAGTCGCGTGCCGGGCCGTAGGAAATGTACTTCGCCTGATCCGCGAGACGCTGGGTATCCGTGGCGAACCACAGGAAATCCATGACGCGGTTCAGCTCTTCATCTTCCAGACCTTCGGGGATGATCCAGCCATCCAGGTCGAACACCTGCATGTCCCACATCATGCCCACGGGCTGGTCCTGCTCCTCGATGACCGAGAAGAGGCGGCCGTTGTAGGTCGAGCCCATGAAGATCTCGCCGTCGGCCAGAAGCTGCGGCGTGTCGGCGCCGGCCGACCACCAGATCACGTCGTCCTTGATCTCGCCGAGCTTGGCGAGCGCGCGATCCTGGCCCTCCGGGGTGGCGAGAACGTCGTAGATCTCGTCCTTGGCCACGCCGTCGCAGTAGAGCGCCCATTCCATGTTGTTGATCGGACGGCGCTCGAGGCTGCGCTTGCCCGGGTAGGTCTCGGTGTCCCAGACATCGCAGACGCTGCTCGGCGCATCGACGCCTTCCGGCACCATGTCGGTGCGGTAGCCGAAGGTCGTCGAATAGACGATCTGCGGGATGAAGCAGTCCGACACGATCAGGTCGCCGAAATCGTCGGAGGCATCGGTGCCGTCCGGCGCGGGCTGGAGGATGTCGTCGTGATCGACTTCCATCGCGAGGCCCTCGTCGCAGAGGCGGATGGCGTCGGAGGCCACCACGTCCACGAGGTCCCAGGTGATGTTGCCGGCCTCGTCCATGGCGCGCAGCTTGGCGACGGCCTCGTTCGAGCTTTCGTCCCAGGTCGCGGAGACGCCGGGGTTCATCTCGAGATAGGGCTCGACGTAGGCCTTCTGCTGCGAGTTCTGATACGCGCCGCCCCAGGAGACGAGCGTCATGCTGTCGGTCATCGGCTCACCCGCGACCGGGCTTTCCATGTCCTGTGCGGCAAGACCGCCGGCGGCGACGGTCAGCGCCGTCGTGGCCAGAAATGTCTTCGCGAGTTTCATTGGATACTCCCTTGTAACGCCCGTCTTGCGTTGACGGGGCCGGCGTCACGGGCGGGACGGCCTGGCCCTCGGTGCGTCGGCGAGCCCATCGGGCCGCGACGATGTTGCCGCGCCGTTGCGGCGCGTGTTTCGGAAAAGCGGTTCTGCGGATCACGCGTCGAGCGCACGGCAGTCCTCTGGCAGCCAACCGATCTCGATCTTCTCGCCCGGCTTCATCCTTCGCTGGTCCGGCGCGTTGCGCGTCTTGATGATGAAGTCGTCCTTGCCGGCGACGCGCAGCCGCGTGCGGAAGATGTCGCCCATGTAGATGAACTCCAGCACTTCCGCGGGAAGCGTGTGCGCGTCCGGCTTCAGGCGGTTCTTGTCGATCTCCACCCGCTCGGGGCGAATCGAAACGAGGGTGCGTTCGCCCGGCTTGGCCACGTTGACCGGCTTCGCGTCGATCACCTCGCCATCGTCGAGCTCCACGAGCGCGTAGCCCTGGCGCAACTCCTTGATCGTGCCGAGAAGCGTGTTGTTCTCGCCGATGAACTGCGCGACGAAGCTGTTTTCCGGGCTTTCGTAAAGCTCGTCGGGCGGTGCGAGCTGCTGGATCTTGCCGTCGTTGAAGACCGCGACCCGGTCCGACATCGTCAGCGCCTCGGTCTGGTCGTGGGTGACGTAGACCGTGGTGATCCCGAGATCGTGGGCGAGGTTGGTAATCTCGAACTGCATGTGTTCGCGCAGCTGCTTGTCGAGCGCGCCGAGCGGCTCGTCCATGAGCACCAGCTCCGGCTCGAAGACGAGCGCGCGCGCAAGGGCGATCCGCTGCTGCTGCCCGCCCGAAAGCTGCGCGGGGCGGCGGCCGCCGAAGTCGCCCATCTGTACCATGTCGAGGGCGCGGCGGACTTTCGCCTCCCGGTCGGACTTGCCGATCCCGCGCACCTCCAGCGGGAAGGCCAGGTTCTCCGCCACGGTCATGTGGGGGAACAGCGCGTAGTTCTGGAACACCATGCCGATGCCGCGCTTGTGCGGCGGGATGTTGTTTATGGATACGCCGTCCAGCTTGATCTCGCCATGCGTGGCGGTCTCGAAGCCCGCCAACATCATCAGACACGTCGTCTTGCCGGATCCCGAGGGCCCCAGCATGGTCAGGAACTCGCCCTTGGGCATGCTGAGGTTCAGGTCTTTGACGACGAGCGTTTCGCCGTCATAGCTCTTCTGCACGCGCTCGAATGCGACGAACGCTTCGTCGTTCTGCGACTCGGCCAAGTCTGGCTCCCCGTTGTTGTTTCGCAGGTTTTGCATCCTGCTTTGTCGGCGACGATTAAAACCGCGACGCCGATGGTGTTTCAAGCATAGCCTAGCGGTTTCCCAAGCCAACCCCGATTTTCAGGCCCGATCGGCTTAATTTTCGGGCCATGGCAGTCGATCGGACTGCCATGGCCCGGGCGGCGGCGGGTCAACCGAGAACGTCGGCCACCGCCCTCGCGGTCTTGGCGGCGATCTCTTCGGCCTCCGCGCGGCTCAGGCAGAAGGGCGGTGCGAAGCCCAGGATGTCGCCCTGCGGCATCGCCCGAGCGATCACGCCATGCTTCAGAAGCGCGGCCGCGACGGTCGGACCGACCTTCCGGGCGGGGTCGAAGAAACGCCGCGCGTCGCGGTCCTCGACGAGCTCCACCGCGGCCAGCATCCCCTCGCCGCGCACCTCCCCGACATGCGGGTGCGCAGCCAGCGCGTCGCGCAGCGCGGCGTTCAAATGGGCGCCGGTCTCGCCCGCGGCGCTGACGAGATCGAGCTTGTCGATGAGTTCGAGGTTGGCCACGCCCGCCGCCGCGCCCACCGGGTGCGCCGAATAGGTCCAGCCGTGCCCGATGGGCCCCATCGCGTCGGTCCCCTCCTCGAGCACCTTCCACACGCGCTCGGACACGATGGAGCCCGACAGCGGCGCGTAGGCCGAGGTCAGCCCCTTGGCGATGGTGATGAGATCCGGCCGCAGACCGTAATGCTCGGACCCGAACATCGTCCCGAGCCGGCCGAAGCCGGTGACCACCTCGTCGGCCACGAGCAGGATGTCGTGCCGTTCGAGGATCGGCTGGATCGCCTCCCAGTAGCCTGCCGGCGGGGGCACGATGCCGCCCGTGCCCAGCACGGGCTCGGCCCAGAAGGCGGCGATCGTGTCGGCGCCCTCGCGCTCGATCAGCGCCTCGAGTTCGGCCGCGCAGTGCGCCACGAAATCCGTCTCGCTCATCGCCGGGTCCGCACGGCGGTAGTAGTAGGGCGCCTCGGTGTGCAGCAGTTGCACGAGCGGCAGGTCGAAGGCTTTGTGGAAAAGCTCCAGCCCGGTGAGCGAGCCGGTCATCAGCCCCGAACCGTGATAGCCGCGCCAGCGCGAGATGATCTTCTTCTTCTCAGGACGGCCCCGCACGTTGTTGTAGTACCAGACGAGCTTCACGTTGGTCTCGTTGGCGTCCGATCCCGAGAGACCGAAATAGACCTTGCTCATGTTGGCGGGCGCACGGTCGAGAACCATCTTGGCGAGACGGATCGAGACTTCCGTGCCGTGCCCGGCATAGGCGTGGTAGTAGGCGAGTTCGCGCGCCTGCTCGGCGATGGCGTCGGCGATCTCGGTCCGGCCGTAGCCGACATTCACGCAGTAGAGCCCGGCGAAGGCGTCGAGCAGGCGATTGCCCTCGCGGTCCACGATATGGCTGCCCTCGCCGGTCCGGATGACGCGGTTCGGCGCCTCGCCCCGCGCGAATTGCGCGAGATGGGTGGAGGGATGGAAGAAATTCTCCCGGTCCCACTGGTCGAGCATGTCGTTCTTCAGCATCTTCGTCCTCTTGCTTGCGCGGGGTCGCACCCCCGCTGCCTTTTCCTGTCGGACCCCGTCCGCCGCGGCGCGCCGGCCATTCGGCCGCGACGCCCGGTCGAAGGGGCCAAGGGGTTTCGAAACCCCTTGGCAAGACGCTTCGAAGCGTCTTGCGCCTCACCCCCAGTCGCGGCAGACGTACTTGATCTCGGTGAAGGCCTCCATCCCCTGCCGGGCCCCTTCGCGTCCGATCCCGGACTGCTTCATGCCGCCGAAGGGGATGGGCGCGCCGGTCACCTTGGTCCGGTTCACCGCCACCATGCCGAACTGCAGCGCCCGCGTGATACGGTAGATGCGGCGCGGGTCCTGGCTGTGAAGATAGGCGACGAGACCGTATTCGGTCGCGTTCGCGCGCGCCACCACCTCGTCCTCGGTGTCGAAGGGCGCGACCGCCGCGACCGGCCCGAAGGTTTCCTCGGCCATGATCGTCGCCGCGTCCGGGACATCCGCCAGGATCGTCGGCGCGAAGAAGAGATCGCCCAGATCCGCCCGGCGCCCGCCGCCGGCGAGCACCCGCGCGCCACGCGCCACCGCGTCGGCGACATGCGCCTCCTGCTTGGCGAGCGCCGCCGCGTTGGTCAGCGGCCCGATGTCGGGATCCTCCATCCCCGGCCCGACGCCCAGCGCCTCGGTCGCGGCCGCGAGCCGCGAACAGAACGCCTCGTAGACGGGGCGCTCCACGTAGATCCGGTTCGCGGCGAGGCAGTCCTGACCCGAGGTCGCGAACTTGGCCTTCATCGTCTCCGCCACGGCCTTGTCGAGATCGGCGTCGGCGAAGACGAGAACCGGCGCATGGCCGCCCAGTTCCAGGACCAGCCGCTTCACCGTGTCCGCGCACTGGCGGTAAAGGAGCCGCCCCACCTCCGTCGAGCCGGTGAAGGAGAGCGCCCGCACCCGCGCGTCCTCCGTCCAGGGGCCGACGACGACCGGCGCCTCGCCCGTCACCACGTTGAAGACGCCCGCGGGCATGCCCGACCGGTCGGCGAGTTCGGCAAGCGCCAGCGCCGAGAAGGGCGTCTCGGCGGAGGGATGCGCCACGACGGTGCATCCGGCGGCCAGCGCGGCGGCGGCCTTGCGCGTCAGCATCGCGGAAGGGAAGTTCCACGGTGTGACCAGCGCGGCGACGCCCACCGGCTCGCGCCAGAGCTCCACCTCGGCGTCGGGGAGGTGGCTGGTGACGCCCTCGATGTTGGGCCGGCGTGTCTCCTCGGCGTAGAACTCCACGAAGCTCGCGGCATAGTCGATCTCGCCGCGGGCTTCCGAGAGCGGCTTGCCCTGCTCCATGACCATGATCCGGGCGAGGTCCTCGCGATGCGCGATCATCAGCTCGTAACAGCGCCGCAACACCGCCGCGCGCTCCTGCGGCAGCGCGACCGACCAGTGCGGAAACGCCGCCGCGGCGGCGTCAACGGCGGCCCGCGACTGCGCCGCGTCCAGGCTGACCACTTCGCCCAGCCGCGCCCCCGTCGCGGGGTCGGTCACGGCGATGGCCGCGCGGTCGCCGCCGACCCACTTTCCATTCACGTAGGAAAAGCTCCGCGCGAGGCGCGGGTCGGCGAGACCGTCGAGCGGCGAGGCGGCGAGGTGCTGATGCAGGGACATGGGCGGGCCCTCCTTTCCCCGCCATCATGGCGCCACGACGGCGGGGGTGGGGTCTGAAATGCGCCGCCCTGGCAGAAGATCCGTCTGCCCGCACCCGCCGGGCGGGATCAATCGGTCTGCCCGAGAAGCCAGAGCGGCGGCGCGGGCGGCCCCTTCACCGGCTTCGTCACGATGTAGGTGTAATAGCGCGCCATGCCGATCCGCGCCGCCAGCATCCCGTCGATGAGGCGCTGGTAGGCGTCGATGTCACGCGCGACCACCTGCATGAGGTAATCGAAGCCGCCGCCGAGCGCCCAGACGGCGGACACCTCCTCGTAGCCCTGCACCGCGCGCTCGAAGGTCTGGAAGCTCGCAGCGGTGTGGTGCGAGAGCTCCACGGCCACGAAGACGTTGACATGCGGGCCGAGCGCCCGGGCCGCGACGCGCGCCCCGTAGCCCTCGATCACGCCCGCGCGCTCCAGCTTTTTCATCCGCTCCCAGGCGGGGGTCGGCGAGAGCCCCACCTTCTCGGCGAGCTCGGCCTTGGTGATCCGCCCCTCCGCCACGAGCGTGCGCAGGATCTCGATATCGCGCGCGTCCAGCCGGATCATGCCCGCGCGCCCGGGCCCGCCGTCCCGATCGCCCGGGCGGCGTGGACGACGATCGCCGCATCCTGCGCGCCCGTGCCGGTGAGGTCGGCGCGGGGGATCTCCTCCTCCGTGCGCCGGCCCGGCGCTTGGAGGCCGGTCAGGCATCCGTTGTCGAGAAAGACCGCCGGCACGAGCTGCACCGGCGCGCGCGGCCCGGCCTCCGTCGTGATGTGACTGTCATGCGGCATGGGGTCGTCCCTTCACGACGGTATCGCCAAGGACGATATCCTGCCCGGTGACGACGCGTATTAACAAGGCCATGTCGGGTTGCGGCCGGCCAGGAGGGTCGCTACGGGACGGCAAGCGCGGGCAGTTTCCCGCCAGCACCGCCGCGATCCCGATCACGCCGGCACATTCTGCCACCATGCGGTCCTGCCGGCGGAGCGGCACCGGTGGCGTGCCGTCCGCAACGCGCCGGATCCGGCGTGCGGCGGCGGGGATATCGCAGGGCTCGATCATGATCTCCCCCAGGATCGTTTCAGTTGTGCACAACAATTCGTCTCTGCCCGGGGCGCGGCCGCACAAACTTAAGACATTCAATGAATATCCTGAAAGCGGCATGCTGCATGTCGCTCTTTGACCTGACCTGTTGTGCACAACTGCCGCAGGATTGCACAGTTGCTTCGATCCAGGAGGTGCGCCAGTGATTCGCAAGGACATTCCCTTCAGCGCCGCCGAATACGAACGTCGGCTCAACCGGACGCGCATCGCGATGGAGGCCTCGGGTCTCGACGCACTCTTCGTCACCGACCCGTCCAACATGGCATGGCTCACGGGCTATGACGGCTGGTCCTTCTACGTGCACCAGGGCGTGATCGTGCTCAAGGACGCCGACCCCTTCTGGTGGGGCCGCGGGCAGGACGCGCAGGGCGCGCTGCGCACCGTCTGGATGGAGGACGCGCATGTCCTCGATTACGCCGACAACTACGTCCAGTCGATCGAACGTCACCCGATGCAGGACCTTGCCGCGAAGCTCGCCGAACTCGGGCAGGGCGAGGCCCGGATCGGCGTCGAGATGGAGAATTACTACTATACCGCAAAGGCGCACCACGCGCTGACCGAAGCCCTGCCCCGCGCCACGATCGAGGACGCCACCGCGCTCGTGAACTGGCAGCGCGCGGTGAAGTCGGAAGAGGAACTGGTCTTCATGCGCCGCGCCGCGCGCATCTCCGAGCGCATCATCGACGGGTTGGTGGAACGCGTGAGCGCGGGCGTGCCCAAGAACGAGATCGTGGCGGAGGCCTACGGCGACGCGATCCGCGGCGCGGACGGCCACTGGGGCGACTACCCGGCCATCGTGCCGCTGCTGCCGTCGGGCTCCGACGCCGCCGCGCCCCACCTGACCTGGAACGGGCGCCCGTTCGCCGGCGGCGAGGCCACCTTCTTCGAGGTCTCGGGCTGCTACCGGCGCTACCATGCGCCGCTCTGCCGGACGATCTTCCTGGGAACGCCGCCCGACGAGATCCGCCACGCCGAGGCCGCGCTGATCGAAGGGCTCGAGGACGGGCTCGACGCTGCGCGCGCGGGCAACCGCGCCTGCGACGTGGCCAACGCGCTCGCCCTGCCGCTGGAGCGGGCGGGCATCGAGCGCGGCGCGCGCTGCGGCTACGCCATCGGTCTGAGCTACCCGCCGGACTGGGGCGAACGGACGGTGTCGCTGCGCCCCGAGGACCAGACGGTGCTGATGCCGGGCATGACCTTCCACTTCATGCCCGGTCTCTGGATGCGCGACTGGGGGATGGAAATCACCGAATCCATCACGATCCGCGAGGACGGCCCGGCCGAGACCCTTTGCAACCGACCCAGAAAGATGTTCGTGAAAGAGCATGAACAAGCTATCCCGCGCCCGGCAGACATTGGCCGACCTGATCGCCTTCCCGACGGTTTCGTCGGACTCGAACCTGGAGATGATGGTCTACCTGGCGAACAGGCTGAGCCACCTCGGCGCCAGAACTGACCTCTTCCACGACGAGACCGGGCACAAGGCCAATCTCTTCGCCACGCTCGGGCCGGATCGCGAGGGCGGCGTGGTGCTTTCTGGCCATTCCGACGTCGTGCCGGCCGTGGCCGAGGACTGGAGCTCGGACCCGTTCGAGATGGTGGAGCGCGAGGGCCGGCTCTACGGTCGCGGCGCCTGCGACATGAAGGGGTTCATCGCCGCCACGCTCGCGGCGGCGGAGGGGCTGGACGCCGCCGCCCTGACCCGGCCGGTGCATTTCGCCTTCACCTACGACGAGGAGGTGGGCTGCCTCGGCGCCCGGGCCCTCGTCGAGGAGCTGGCGCGGCGCGAGGTCCACCCCGCGACAGCGATCATCGGCGAACCCACCTCCATGCGGATCGTGGAAGGGCACAAGGGCTGCTGCGAGTATACGACCCATTTCCGGGGCTGCGCCGGGCACGGATCGCAACCCGAACGGGGCGTCAACGCCGCGGAATACGCTGCGGCCTATGTCGGGCGGCTGCTGCAGCTGCGCCGCGACCTAGTGGCGCGCGCGCCCGAGGGCAGCCCCTTCGATCCGCCCTGGAGCACCGTGAACGTGGGCCGGATCGAGGGCGGCGTGGCGCACAACGTGATCGCGGCGCACGCCCATGTCGAATGGGAGACGCGCCCCGTCAGCGCGGCCGACCAGGCCTTCGTGAAACGGACCATGGCCGCCTATGTCGAGGAGGAGCTTCTTCCGGCGATGCGGTCGGTCTGGCCCGGCGCCGACATCTCCACCCAGACCATCGGCGAGGTGGAGGGGCTCGAGCCCATGACCGAGAACGCGGCGCGACGGCTCGTCGCCGAACTCACCGGCGCCAACGGCGCCGAGGTCGTGTCCTTCGGCACCGAGGCCGGCCTCTTCCAGAAGCTGGGTCTCGCCGCCGTGGTCTGCGGGCCGGGCAGCATCGAGCAGGCGCACAAGCCCGACGAATACGTGAGCCTCGACCAGCTTTCCGCCTGCCTCGACATGCTGGACCGGCTGGGCGGGCGCCTGGCGGCATGAACGAGGCGGTTTCCGACGCCGCCGCACGCCTCGCCCGCCTGCATGCCGAACTGCGCGAGCGCATCTGCCTTCTCGACTACCCGCCCGGCGCGAAGCTCTCGGAGGAGGCGCTGGCCGCAGAGCACGGCACCTCGCGCACGCCGCTGCGCCGGGCGCTGGCACGGCTGGAGGACGAGGGGCTGGTGCGCGCGGTCCACGGCGTGGGCACGCTGGTGACGGACGTCGACATCTCGGAGATGGGCCAGACCTACGCGCTGCGGCTGGAACTCGCGCAACTCGTCGGCATGCTCGACCCCGCGCCGGTGACGCAGGCGACGCTCGACGCTCTCGATACGCTCGTGGCCGACGGCGACCGTCTCGCCGCCGCGCCCGACCCGCGCGGCTTCGCGCGGCTCAACATGGCCTTCTTCGGCTTCGGCCTCGCCCTGACGCGGAACGAGCCGCTGCGCGAAGTTTCCGAGCGGCTTTACTACCGCACCGCGCGGATCTGGCTGCAGGCGATCCCGCGCATGGACCTCGCCGCCGAGATCGCGCATTTCCGCGCGGAGATGTCCGGGACGGCGGAGGCGCTCCGCGCCGGCGACCTTCAGGCCGCGGCGCTGCTGCGCCGGGCGCATCTGTCGATGAGCTTCGCGCGACTCAGCCGCTTCTGAGGGAACCGCGCCCGGCGGGGGTTGCGCGCCTGTCCCTGCCCCTATCATACGAGGGGCGCGCCGTCGGACGCAGCGGCTTAGACAACAGAAGGACTGGGCGTGCCCGGCCTCCATCTCACCCATCTCGCCCTGTCGCATTTCCGCTCGCACCGCCGCGCGGTGGTCGAGGCGGACGCGCGGCCCGTCGCGATCTTCGGGCCAAACGGCGCGGGCAAGACCAACCTTCTCGAGGCGGTCTCGCTCTTCTCGCCGGGGCGCGGACTCAGGCGGGCCGCCGCGGCGGACATGGCGCGCAAGCCCGAGGCGCTGGGCTGGAAGGTCGAGGGCCGGCTCGAGAGCTTCGGCATTGGCCACGGGATCGAGATGCGCTGCGAGGCCGGCGGTCCCCGCGAGCTGCGCATCGACGGCAAGCCCGCGCCGCAGGTCGCGCTGGGCCGGCTCGCGCGGGTGCTCTGGCTGGTGCCCTCGATGGACCGGCTGTGGATCGAGGGGGCGGAGGGCCGGCGGCGCTTTCTCGACCGGGTGGCGCTCAGCTTCTTTCCCGAACATGCCGACGCCGCGCTGGGCTACGAGAAGGCGATGCGCGAGCGCAACCGCCTGTTGAAGGAGCAGGTGCGCGACGCGAGGTGGTATGCCGCGCTGGAGGCGCAAATGGCGAGGTCGGGCGCCGCGATCGCCGCCGGGCGGCGCGCCGCGATCGACCGGGTGATGGCGGCGCAGGCGGACGCCCGGACCGCCTTTCCGGCGGCCGAGCTGTCGGTGGCCTACGGCGAGGAAGACATGCCGGAGGACGAGACCGCGCTCGCCGAGGCGCTCGCCCGCGGCCGCGGGCGGGACCTTCAGGCCGGGCGCACGCTTGCCGGCCCGCACCGCGCGGATCTCGCCGCGGTCTACGCCCCGAAATCCATGCCGGCGCAGGACTGCTCCACCGGCGAGCAGAAGGCGCTGCTCATCTCGCTCATCCTCGCCAATGCCCGTGCGCTCGCGGACGAGCTGGGCGCGCCGCCGATCCTTCTGCTGGACGAGGTCGCCGCGCATCTGGACGCGGACCGGCGCGCCGCGCTTTACGACGAGCTCTGCGCCCTTGGCGCGCAGGCGTGGATGACCGGGACCGGCCCCGAACTCTTCACCGCGCTGGGGGAGCGGGCGCAACGGATCGAGGTGACGGACGCGGCCGGAGAAAGCCGCTTGCGCGCGCACTGAAGCGACGTAGGCTCGCCCGGTCACCGGAGTCCGCAAGATGACCGTCACCGCCGCTGAGCTCACCCTATACACCGCCGCCGTCTTCGTGCTCTTCATGACGCCGGGGCCGGTCTGGATGGCGCTGACCGCGCGCACGCTCGCGGGCGGCGTGCAGGCCGCGTGGCCGCTCGCGGCGGGCGTGGTGATCGGCGACGCGCTCTGGTCGCTCCTCGCGCTGCTCGGCCTCGCCTGGGTCGTGTCCACCTACGGCGCCGCGATGACGGTGCTGCGCTGGGTCGCCGCAGCCGTCTTCGTCTGGCTGGGCGTCACGGTGCTGCGCAACGCGGACCGCACCATCGGCGCCGACAGCCGCCTGGTCCGGCCCGGGATGTGGGCGGGCTTCCTCGCCGGGCTGGCGGCCATTCTCGGCAACCCCAAGGCGATCCTGTTCTACATGGGCATGCTCCCGGGCTTCTTCGACCTGGCGGCGGTGCGCGCGCCCGACATCGCGGCGATCGTCTTCATCTCCATGGCGGTGCCGTTCGTCTGCAACCTGGGCTTCGCGCTCCTGGTCGATCGCGTGAAGCAGCGGCTCACCTCCCCCGGCGCGCTGCGGCGCACGAACCTGGTGGCAGGCGGGCTTCTGGTCGCGGTCGGCGTCGCGATTCCCTTCGCCTGAGCGCATCCGCCGAAAACCGTGTCATGCGCGTGACATTCCGGCCCGGAGGGCCTATAACCCGCGGGCAAAACAAGAGGTTCGCAGGCATGGCCGCAAACGCTGGGGCGCCGCAGGAATACGGCGCGGAATCCATCAAGGTTCTCAAGGGTCTGGATGCCGTGCGGAAGCGGCCCGGCATGTATATCGGTGACACCGATGACGGCTCGGGCCTGCATCACATGGTCTACGAGGTCGTCGACAACGGCATCGACGAGGCCCTCGCGGGCCATGCCGACCATGTGCACGTCAAGATCCACGCCGACAGCTCCGTTTCGGTCGCCGACAACGGTCGCGGGATCCCCGTCGACATCCATGCCGGCGAAGGGGTCAGCGCGGCCGAGGTCATCATGACCC
Source organism: Rhodosalinus sp. K401 (assembly GCF_041365735.1). Classification (NCBI taxonomy): domain Bacteria; kingdom Pseudomonadati; phylum Pseudomonadota; class Alphaproteobacteria; order Rhodobacterales; family Paracoccaceae; genus Rhodosalinus; species Rhodosalinus sp. K401. The sequence goes on from NZ_JBGFSI010000004.1 coordinate 202,035, forward strand.
AGCTTCACGCGGGCGGGAAGTTCGACCAGAACTCCTACAAGGTGTCGGGCGGCCTGCACGGCGTCGGCGTTTCGGTCGTGAACGCGCTTTCCGACTGGCTGGAGCTCAGGATCTGGCGCGGCGGAAAGGCGTATCACGCCCGCTTCGAGAGGGGCGACACGGTGGTGCATCTGCACGAGGTGGGCGACGCCGGGGACCGCACCGGCACCGAGGTGCGCTTTCTCGCCTCGCTCGAGACCTTCTCGAATCTCGACTACTCCTTCGAGACGCTGGAAAAGCGCCTGCGCGAACTGGCCTTCCTGAATTCGGGCGTGCGCATCATCCTCGAGGACGAACGCCCCGCGGAGGCGCTGCGCAGCGAATTGTTCTACGAGGGCGGGGTGCGCGAGTTCGTGCGCTACCTCGATCGCTCCAAGCATCCGCTGATAGACGAGCCGATCTACATGACCGGCGAGCGAGACGGCATCGGCGTCGAGATCGCGATGTGGTGGAACGACAGCTACCACGAGACGGTGCTGCCCTTCACCAACAACATCCCCCAGCGCGACGGCGGCAGCCACATGGCCGGCTTTCGCGGCGCGCTGACGCGGACGCTGCAGAAATACGCCGCCGACAGCGGCATCGCCAAGCGCGAGAAGGTGAGCTTCACCGGCGACGACGCGCGCGAGGGGCTGACCTGCGTGCTTTCGGTCAAGGTGCCGGACCCGAAATTCTCGTCCCAGACCAAGGACAAGCTGGTCAGTTCCGAGGTGCGCCCGGCGGTCGAGGGCATGATGAACGAGCGGCTCAACGAGTGGTTCGAGGAGCACCCGAACGAGGCGCGGACCATCGTCGGCAAGATCGTCGAGGCCGCGCTCGCCCGAGAGGCGGCGCGCAAGGCCCGCGAACTCACCCGGCGCAAGACGGCGATGGACGTGAACTACCTCGCCGGCAAGCTCAAGGACTGCTCCGAGAAGGATCCTTCCAAGACCGAGCTGTTCCTCGTCGAAGGCGACAGCGCCGGCGGATCGGCGCAGTCCGGCCGCGACCGGCGCACGCAGGCCGTGCTGCCGCTGCGCGGCAAGATCCTCAACGTGGAGCGCGCGCGCTTCGACCGGATGCTCTCCAGCCAGGAGATCGGCAACCTCGTCATGGCGCTGGGCACAGGGATCGGGCGCGACGAGTTCGACCTGTCGAAGCTGCGGTACCACAAGATCGTCATCATGACGGACGCAGACGTGGACGGCGCCCACATCCGCACGCTGCTGCTGACCTTCTTCTACCGGCAGATGCCCGAGCTGGTCGAACACGGGCACCTCTATATCGCGCAGCCGCCGCTCTACAAGGTCGCGCGCGGCAAGTCCGAGGTCTACCTGAAGGACGAGAGCGCGCTCAACGACTACCTGATCGACCAGGGCACCGATGGCGCCATGCTCCGGCTCGCCGACGGGGAAGAGATCGCCGGCCCCGACCTTGTCCGGGTGGTCGAGGAGGCCCGACAGGTCCGCCGGATCCTGGACGCCTTCCCGACCCATTACCCCAGGCACATCCTCGAGCAGGCCGCCATCGCCGGCGCCTTCCTCGAGGGGCAGGCCGACATCGATCTGCACGGCGTGGCCGAGCGCGTGGCGGAGCGGCTCGACCTCATCGCCCCGGAATACGAGCGCGGCTGGCAGGGGCGGCCCACGCAGGACCGCGGCATCCGGCTGTCGCGGATCGTGCGCGGCGTCGAGGAGGCGCGCACGCTCGACGGGCAGGCGCTGCGCTCGGGCGAGGCGCGCAAGCTCGGCCGCATGACGCAGCCGTTGCAGGAGGTCTATCGCGGTCCCGCCCGGCTGATGCGCAAGGAGCGCGGCACCGACATCTACGGCCCGCTAGACTTGCTGAAGGCGATCCTCGAGGAGGGCGAGAAGGGCCTGACGCTGCAGCGCTACAAGGGTCTCGGCGAAATGAACCCGAACCAGCTCTGGGAAACGACGCTGGATCCCGAGGCGCGCACGCTGCTGCAGGTCCAGGTGGACGATGTGGCCGAGACGGACGACCTCTTCACCAAGCTGATGGGCGACGTGGTCGAGCCGCGCCGGGAATTCATCCAGAAAAACGCGCTGAGCGTCGAGAACCTGGATTTCTAAGCGAGGGGGCGTCCGGGCTGCGCGTCGGGTGCCGCCGGGCTGGCCCCGACGGGGATCCTTCCGGGGGCGTTCACGCTGGCGGTCTCGGGCTTTCGCTGCACCCGGCGGCAGGTCCGTGGCCCTGCCGTTTCTGCCGGCGAGGCCGGCCCGAGGCGCGCTTCAGAACCTGTAGGTCAGGCCCAGAAGCGGCCCCGAGAAGGAGACATCGACCGCCGGGCCGCCATCGTCGTAATCGACGAACAGGTGGCGGTAGCCCGCGGACAGGTAAAGCGAGTCGTTCGCTTGCCAGTTCACGGTGGCGACGACCTGTCCCGTCCATTCGGACCCTGCCCCGAAGCCGCCCAGATCGCCGTAGGCGATAAGCGACCAGCGCTCGGACAGCGGGATGTTGGTGCGCAATGCGAGGATCGGATCGGTGAAGTCGATGTCCACGCCCGCCGAGAGGCCCGGGACGACCGGGGTCGTCGCCTCCGCCTCGATCGACCAGTGGCGGATGCCGGCCAGCACATCGAGGGTCAGCTCGGGCCCGCTATAGGCCCGGTAGCCGGCCGCGAGCGTGATGGAGCTCTGCTCGACCTCGCCGCGCGCGGGCAGGCCCAGCACCGGCACCCGGCCGGAGCGCGAACTGACAGAGCGGGAGTAGTCGCCCAGGAACACGAACCGGCCGCTGCGCATGTATCCCGTGAGGAAGAACGCGGCGTCGAGATCCTCGAGCACCTCCGACAGGCCCTGATCGAACGAGAGCGTCGGCCCGCCGGGCACGGGCCGCACGTCACCGCCCACCCCGGTGCCCCAGGCATAGGGCGTGATCTGCACGTTCCAGTCCTGCGCCGCAGCCGGGGCTGCCCCGATGGCGAGAAGGGCGAGGGCCGCCTTGACCCGACCCAGCATCACAGCCGGTCCTTCACGATCGCGCCGCCCTTCATGATGAGCGGCAGGCTCGTCTCCGGCGTGTCGAGCCAGTCGAGCCCCGCCTCGGGGTCGTCGTCCACGACCAGAAGATCGGCCAGCGCGCCCTCCGCGATCACCCCCAGACGCCCGTCATAGGGCGCGCGCGCGCCCGAGAGCGCGAGCAGTTCGCCTGCCGCGCCGGTTGCGAGGTGAAGCGCCTCGAGCGGGGGCATGAAGCGCGTGAGCTTACCGAGCTGGCGACCATGGCTGGCGGTTCCGGCCGGGTTCATCAGGATGTCGGTGCCGAAGGCCATCTGCACGCCCTCTGCGCGGCCCTCCTCGAAGGCGCGGACCGTCCCCTCGGCAACCTCGATCTGCTTGGCCTGCTGGCGCGGATCGGATTTCGGATTCGCGTCCTCGTCGGCCAGGAAGGGCTGGATCGACCACCACGCGCCCTCTTCGCGCATCATGCGGATCGTCGCAGTATCGGCCAGCTGCCCGTGCTCGATCGATTTCACGCCCGCGCGCAACGCCCGCTGGATGCCCTCGGAGGTGTAGACATGGGCGCAGACATAGGTGCCCCAGTCGGCGGCGGCGCGCACGGCGGCCTCCATCTCCTCCTCGAGGAACTGGAGCGATTCCAGCGGATCGTAGAGCGAGGAGACGCCGCCGCCCGCCATGATCTTGATCTGGCTCGCGCCCTTCATCAGCTGCTCGCGGGCGCGGCGCAGCACCTCTGCGCGCCCGTCGGCGATGGCCGCGACCCCCATGTGCTCGGCGTAGGACAGGTCGCCGTCGGCGCGGGGCAACTCGTTCAGGAACCGGAAATCACCGTGGCCCGAGGTCTGCGAGATCATCGCCCCGGAGGGAAAGATGCGGGGGCCGGGCAGTGCCCCACGGTCGATGGCGAGCTTCAGCCCGAAGGCCGGTCCGCCGGTGTCGCGTACCGTGGTGAAGCCGCGCATCAGCGTCGCCCCCGCCTCGCGCCCCGCCATGAGGTGCACGAAGCCGATATCGGCGGCCATCGCCTGCGTCTGGGTGACGGCGACAAGGGTGGAGTGCCAGTGCGCGTCGATCAGGCCGGGAATCACGGCGCGCCCGCCGCAATCGACGCGCTGGGCGTCCTCGGGCCCCTCGCCCGCCGGCGGAAGCGCCGAGATGCGGCCGCCCTCGATCAGGATGTCGCGCCCCTCCTGCATGGAGAAGGTGATGCCGTCGAAATAGCGAAGATTGGTCAGCAGAAGCGGCCGCCCCGGCGTCTGGGCGCGCCCCTCGGACGGCTGAAGCCCGAACCCCGCGAACATGCCCAGCACCGCCGCAGCGCCACCGATCAGTTCACGCCGCTTGAGATCGGCCTCGATCCGGGCGAATGCGGCCTGGGTGGTGGGCGCGCCGCAAAGGCAACAATCGATCGCGGCCCCGCCCGTCGCGGGATCTGCCTGAACGCAGGAAAGACACATGAAACCTGATCTCCCGTCCCCGGTTCCGCGTATCGGGGCGCGACACGCAATACTTGCAGAAACCCTACACGACTTGCCGCGCAAAACGAAGGAAAACGGAAACTCGGGGCGCGGGAAAAGCATGCGAAAGCGGGAGGCGCCACGCCCGGGCGGATTTCAAGGGGAGCAGGTCACGCCTTACGCCAGCGGGTAGGCTGCCAGCGCCTCGTGCTCCGCCCCGCCGGGTCGCAGATGCGAACGGAAAAGCAGCACCTCCTCGGCGGTGAACGGCGCGAACGCCACATCAGCGCGCGCTTCGAGGAAATCCCGCAGCCGGTCCAGATCGAAGGCCGGCAGGCGCCCGGGAAAGCGGGCGAGGGTGACGTGGGGCCGGAAGCGCCGGCGCTCGGGCGCGATACCGGCCGCGCGCAGCCGCGCGAGAAGTTTCGCCCGCAGCGCGGCGAGCGGCCGGGCGTCCCGGACGCCCGCGAAAAGCACCTGCGGCCGCCGCGCGCCGAACGTGCCGAGCCCGCGAAGCGTCACCTCGACCGGCGGGTGGCGCAGCCCCTCGAGCGCGGTGTGCGCGGCCTCGGCCGTCTCCTCGTCGAGATCGCCCAGAAAGACCATGGTCAGGTGCATGGTCTCGGGGTCGACCGGGCGTCCGGCCGGCATCTCGGCCTGAAGCGCCTCCAGCGCGTCGCGCGCGGGCTCCGGCAGGTCGAGGGCCAGGAAGAGCCGCATGCCGCCTCAGCCCGTGTCCGACTTAAGCGCGAGCACCAGGTCCATCACGTTCGTGCCGGTGGGCCCGGGCGCGAAGGTCAGACCGCGCGCCGCGAGCCAGCGCGCGCTGTCGGCCGCGGCCAGGGCCGCGTCAGCGCCCGCCTCCCAGCTTCGGCCATCGACGAAGCCTCCGGCGGCGTCGGTGGGCCCGTCCGTGCCGTCCGTCCCGGCCACGAGCACGGCAAGGTCGGGGCGGCCCGCGATCTCTCGGGCCAGCATGAGGGCGAGCGCCTGGTTCCGCCCGCCTTCACCCGGCGCATCGGGCAGCACCACCGTCGGCTCCCCGCCCCAGATGTGCAGACCGGCCGGCCCGGCCCGAAGCGTCGCGCCGATCCGCGCCGCGCAATCGGCGACATCGGCGTAAAGGCTTTCCTCGTCGGTCACGACGGCCAGGCCCTCGGCGCGCGCCGCCCGGGCGCAGGCGGCCCGGGCGTGGGCGTTCGACGCCACGATCCGCGTCAGCGACGCGAAGCGCGCGCCGTCGGGAACCCGCCCGATCCCTGACCCGATCACCCCGATCCCGTCGCCCTCGACGTCCGAGATAGCAAGCACCGTGACCCGCGCGCCGGCAAAGCCTTCCAGAAGCCGCCCGCCCTTGATGCGGGAAAACTCCCGGCGGCGGGCGTTCATGGTGGCGATATCCGCCCCGGAGGCGAGAAGGCGCCGGGTTTCGGCCACCACGTCGCTCAGGGAGAGCCCGTCCTCGGGCGCCTCGGCAAGCGCGGAGGCGCCGCCGGAGACCAGCAGAAGCAGATGATCCTCCGGGCCGCAGTCGTTCACGGCCGCAATCAGCGCCGCGCCGCCCTTCAGGCTCGTGGCGTCGGGGACGGGATGGCCCGCCTCGATGACGTCGAGGCCGGGAACGGGCTGGCCATGGCCGTGCTTCGTCACCGCAAGGGCCGGAACCGCGCCGTACCGGTCGAGCGCGGCGCGCGCCATCTCGACGGCGGCCTTGCCCACGGCGAGGATCCGGTCGGGCCGCGGCACGTCCTCGGAGCCCAGCGCGCGCGCGACGGCGGCATGCCCGCCCACGGCGGCGACCCCGGCCCGCCAGATGCGTTCCAGGCGTGCCCGCGCCTCCATCAGTCGCCGCCTTCCGCGCGGTCCGCGCCCGGCGCGGCGTCCGCGAGTTCCGTGCCGGCGCCCGGTCCGGTCGCGCCGTGACGGCCCAGATGCCGCGCCCCCCGCGCCCGGGCGAGCGCGATCTGGCGCTGGCGCTCGCGGAAACGCGCCTTGTCCTCCCCGCTCGTCTCCCCGATGCAATGGTGGCAGCTGACGCCTTCCTCGAAACCGGGACGCGCGCGATCCTCCGGAAGGATTGGCCGCCGGCAGGCATGACAGAGCTCGTGCGGTCCCTCGACGAGGCCGTGGCCCACGGAAACCCGCTCGTCGAAGACGAAGCAGGCCCCGCGCCAGAGGCTTTCCGCCTCGTGCACCTCCTCGAGGTATTTCAGCACGCCGCCCTTGAGGTGATAGACCTCCTCCACCCCCTGCGACAGCAGCCAGTTGGTGGATTTCTCGCAGCGGATGCCGCCGGTGCAGAACATGGCGATGCGCTTGTTGTGAAAGCGGTGCCGGTTCCTTTCCCACCATTCCGGGAATTCGCGGAAACTGGCCGTGCCGGGATCCACCGCGCCCTCGAAGGTGCCGATCTCCACCTCGTAGTCGTTGCGCGTGTCGATCACCGCGACGTCGGGCCGGCGGATCAGGTCGTTCCAGTCCCGCGCCTCCACGTAGCGTCCGGAGCGCGCGCGCGGATCCACGTCGGGCTGGCCCATGGTCACGATCTCGCGCTTCACCCGGACCTTGAGCTTGCCGAATGGCGCCGCCGAGGCGGCGCTTTCCTTCCATTCGAGCCCGGCGCAGCCGGGCAGCGCGCGGATATGGGCGAGCACCGCGTCGATCCCCTCGCGGCAGCCCGCGATCGTGCCGTTGATCCCTTCACGCGCCAGCAGAAGCGTGCCGGTGACGCCGTGCGCGGCGCAGACCCGCTCGAGGGGTGCGCGGATCGCTCCGGGATCGTCGAAAGGCGTGAAACGGTATAGCGTGGCCACGGTGAACATGGCGCGCATCTAGGGGCGCCACCGGTGCAAGCGCAAGAGGCGCGGACGTTGACGGGAGCGGCCCCGCGGCCTACGCCTTCATCGCGGAAGCGGCCGGAGGAGCACCGATGCGCCCTGCAACCGAAGCCTTGGTCGTCATCGACCTGCAGAACGATTTCTGCCCGGGCGGCGCGCTCGCCGTGGAGGGCGGTGACGAGATCGTTCCCGGCGTCAACGCGCTGATGGACGAGTTCCGCGCGGTGATCCTCACCCAGGACTGGCACCCGCCGCGCCATTCCTCCTTCGCCAGCGAGCACGAGGGCAAGGCGCCCTTCGAGACGACGCGGATGCCCTATGGCGAGCAGGTCCTCTGGCCCGACCACTGCATCCAGAACAGCGCGGGCGCGGCGTTCCACCCCGATCTCCGCACCGATCCGGCCGACATGATCCTGCGCAAGGGGTTCCGCCGCGAGATCGACAGCTACTCCGCCTTTTTCGAGAACGACCACGAGACGCCCACCGGGCTCGAGGGCTACCTGCGCACGCGCGGGATCGAACGGATCGTCCTCGCCGGCCTCGCCACGGACTTCTGCGTGACGTGGTCGGCGCTCGACGCGGCACGGCTCGGCGTCGCGGTGGAGGTGCGCCAGGATCTCTGCCGGGCCATCGACCTCGACGGGTCGCTGTCCGACGCGATCGCGAGGATGCGCGCCGCGGGCGTCACGCTCGCATGAAAAGGTCGCTCCGCGCGCGCATCGGTGCGGCCCGTGTCGCCGCGCCGTCGGCCGTGGCGGAACGGGCGCGGGCGGGCCTCTTCGCCTATGTCGACGGGATGGCCGCGCAGGGCGCCGCGCCCGAGACCGCTCTGGCCGAGATCGCGGAGGGAAAGGCGGCGACGGGGATCGCCCGCGTCGCACTGTCGGCCACGGCGGCCCCCGCGGGCCTCGCCTGCACCCGGGGCTGCGCCTTCTGCTGCATCCTGGGCGGCGAGGATGGCGCCACGATCACCGAAGCCGAGGCGCGCGCGCTCCACGCGGCGCTTCGCCCGCTGGCGGGTCAGCCGGACGGGCGCGCCTGGCATCCCCGGGCCTGCCCGGCGCTCGATCCCGAAACGCGCGCCTGCCGGGCCTATGACGCACGGCCGGTGATCTGCCGCAGCTACGTCTCCACCGACGCCGCCGCCTGCGAGCGGGTGGCCGGCGGCATTCCGGCGCAGGGGCCGGGCACGCTCGGCCCCTATCACACCTATCTCGCCGCGCTGGGGCTGAGCCGCGCGGCGCTCCGGGGCGTGCGCCGCGTTTCCACCCATGCGCTCTCGCGCCTCGCCGCCGCGGCGGTGGAGGGCGCGAGCCTCGAGGACGCGCTCGCCGCATCGCGCCACAAGCCCGGCGCGCTCGACGCGGAACTGTCGCGGTCCCGGCGCGACCGGAGCCGTGCGGGGTTGCCCTGAGGGGGCGTGCTTGCTCTAACCGGTGACGCCTCGTAGGGAAGGAGCGCGGCCTCATGGTCGACATCGCCACGCGCGTCTACAACCACAAGTGGAAGATCGATCCGATCGTGCGGTCATTGATCGACACGGATTTCTACAAGCTGCTGATGTGCCAGTCGATCTTCCGCAACAAGCCGGAGACGACCGTCACCTTCAGCCTGATCAACCGCTCCACCGAGGTGCCGCTGGCCAGGCTCGTGGACGAGGGCGAGCTGCGCGAACAGCTCGACCACATCCGCTCCCTCGGCCTGTCGCGCGGGGAATCCACCTGGCTGCGCGGCAACATGTTCTACGGCAAGCGTCAGATGTTCCGCCCGGATTTCATGGAGTGGTTCGAGAACCTGCGCCTGCCGCCCTACCACCTGGAGCGCGTGGGCGACCAGTACGAGCTGACCTTCGAGGGCAAGTGGCCCGAGGTCATGCTGTGGGAGATCCCCGCCCTCGCCGTGCTGATGGAACTGCGCGGCCGCGCCGTGCTGGGCGACATGGGCCGCTTCGAGCTCCAGGTGCTCTACGCCCGCGCCATGACAAAGCTCTGGGAGAAGATCGAGCGCCTGCGCCCGCACGAGGGCCTGCGCATCGCCGATTTCGGCACGCGGCGGCGCCATTCCTTCCTCTGGCAGGACTGGTGCGTGCAGGCGATGCTCGAGGGGCTGGGCAAGCGCTTCGTCGGCACCTCCAACTGCCTCATCGCCATGCGCCGCGAGGTGGAGGCGATCGGCACCAACGCCCACGAGCTGCCCATGGTCTACGCCGCGCTGGCCGACACCGACGAGGCGTTGGCCCGCGCGCCCTACAAGGTGCTCTCGGACTGGCACGAGGAGCATGACGGCAACCTCCGCATCATCCTGCCCGACACCTACGGCTCGCAGTCCTTCTTCGACAACGCGCCCGCCTGGCTTGCCGGCTGGACGGGGGTGCGGGTGGACTCGGGCGACCCGGCGGAGGGGGCGGAGATCGCCATCCGCTGGTGGGAGAAGATGGGCGAGGATCCCCGCGAAAAGCTGGTGATCTTCTCCGACGGGCTGGACACCGACGTGATCATCGACCTTTACCAGCGCTTCTCGGGCCGGGTGCGGGTAAGCTTCGGCTGGGGGACCTTCCTGACCAACGACTTCCGCGGGCTGGTGGAGGGCGACCGCCTCGCCCCCTTCTCCCTCGTCTGCAAGGCCGCCGCCGCCGAGGGCCGCCCGACCGTCAAGCTCTCCGACAACCCCGAGAAGGCCATGGGCCCGGCGGAAGAGATCGCCCGCTACAAGCGGGTGTTCGGGGTGGGGGAGCAGGTTAGGCGAGAGGTGGTGGTTTAGGAAGACTTGAAAGGTCGCTATGCTTCGAAGTGAATCAAGTACCTGGGAGAAAGAGTGTGAGCATTAGCGCGTTGAAGAAGCTTCGCTTTTTTGCCCCCGGGGTTATCGCGGCGCTGGGATACTTCATCCTCGGCGAATTTACCGGATGGTGGAGTCAGCCAGATGAATTATCCTTCGAGGATTTACCGAAGATCCTCCCAGTGTTCGTCGTCGGAGTGATATACTATGTAACTCCGCTCAGGGATCGGTCAAATAGGAAGTACTTTGAACGGGTTAGTGAGAATATCCGACAAGGCTTATACCGAATCTATGGGCGAGATGACATTAACCCAGAGGACTGGGCGAGAGTTCGCGTCGTCTTTTTTCAACTCATAGATTCCGATGAATCACTTAGGGAGAAAGCAAAGATTGCCTATTTTAACGGCGCTATTTGGACGACAGTTGCTGATGTTCGAATAATCTCGTGGATCTATGCCGTGATTTCTCTTGTGCTCTTCGTTTTGCTAGGCAACACCGGAGCGCTTTTGGCGTTTATTAGCTTCTCCGCCATATCTCTTGTAACCTACCCAATATCAAATGAGCTGACGAAGAAGCATATGGAGATAGGTGATGAGCAGCTTACTCTTATTGAATCTACACACAAAATCAGATTAGTAAAAAAGCTGGATGCATTGCATGGTAGAGAGAATACAGCCGGCACTTGATGAAGCCTGTCGCGCATTAAGCGAGAACAGAGAAAGACCTTGGATAATTGCTTTTTCAGGCGGCAAGGACTCGACAGCCGCGTTGAAAATCATGGTCGCGGCAGCTCGCAAGCTAGGACAGGACGCCCCGACCTTTGATCTCATATATTGTGATACAGGTGTCGAAAATCCAATTGTTGATTCTTATGTTAAGTCGACGCTGGAGCGTCTTTCTCAGGAATGCTCGGAATCTGAGATCTCATTAAATGTCAGCCTGCTACGCGCGCCGGTTCAACAGCGCTTCTTTGTCAAGGTCATCGGTAGGGGCTATCCAACACCCACAAATAGTTTTAGGTGGTGCACGAAAGAACTCCGAATAAAACCCGTTGCTAGCTTCATTCGAGAGAAATTGGTAGATGACGCAATCGTGGTCATTGGAAGTAGGCTCGACGAAAGTGAACAGAGAAAGCGCTCAATGGGCGGCGCCAATGCCTCAAGGTGGCAGAAGCAGCGCGAAGGGAAAGGAGAATATGACATCTACTTGCCGATTCTCGATTTCACGGTCTCAGATGTCTGGGACTCAATCTTCGCTATTAACAAACCAGAGTCAATCGACTGCCGGGAGCTTGAGGAGATTTACTGGGGTGCATCCGAAGAGTGTCCAATAATTCGCTCGCCGAATGAGTCGCCCTGCGCCTCAGGAAGGTTCGGTTGTTGGACCTGTACAGTCGTAAGGCGAGATCATTCAGCGGAACAACTCATCAAATCAGGCAGAACTGAGCTGAAGCCATTCTTAGAGCTTCGGAACTGGCTCGCGGAGTTCCGAAATAGACACGATATGAGATGGAGCCAGAGAAGAAATGGTGCTCGTTTTCCCGGTCCCTTCTCATTGAGAGGGAGGCGTTTAATACTTGACCGCGTGCGAGAGCTTGAGAGCACTATCAATGTACCGATCATCGGACCTGACGAGCTAACGGAGATCACTCGCCTTTGGGAGCTTGATAAAGAGCATGAGTGTGAAATCAGCAATTCTTAGGTCGAACTAAACCCGCCCCCTGAGGGCCTTCACCTCCCCGCGCTTCCTCTTCGCCTCCAGCCGGCGGCGCTTGGAGGCGAGGGTGGGCCGGGTGGGCTTGCGTTTCTTCGGGGCCACCGTGGCCTTGCGCACCAGCTCGGCCAGGCGTTCGCGGGCGATCTCTCGGTTGCGGGACTGGTGGCGGGTGTCCTCGGCGCGGATCACCACCGCGCCCTCCTTCGTCCAGCGCGCGCCCGCCAGCCGCCGGAGCCGCCGCTTCACCGGCTCGGGGAGGTTGGGCGAGCGCGCGGCCTCGAAGCGGAGCTCCACCGCCGAGCTCACCTTGTTCACGTTCTGCCCGCCGGGCCCGCCCGAGCGGGTGAACTGCTCGGTGAGCTCCCACTCTTCCAGTTCGATCTGATCGGTGATCCGCAACATGGGACCAGTATGGGGCGCAATTGCGCCACGAAAAAGGGCCGCCCGTGCGGGCGGCCCTTTCGAGAACTTCGGAGGTGGCGCCGGTTCAGGCTGGCGCCAATCCGGTGGCCTCGCCCCTCAGGGCTGCCTCAGAGGCGCGCCTCCCGGACTGTCCCGACACCTCGCTCCAATGTTTCTCTCGACACTGGACCACCTCCTTTCAATTCTGTTGCGACCTGAGGTGAGCGTGGCACAGTTTGTGCGCCGCGCAAAGCGAAATCATACAGGTTGTGGCGAAAGCCGCTTCACGAGCAGGCGGAAGGGCACCAGCGCCAGGAGCGCGAGCGACAGTTTCACCATCCAGTCCGCCACCGCGAGCGAGACCCAGAGCGGCGCCACGGGCCCCTGGCCCAGGAGCGGCAGCGCCTCGTTCGCCCAGCCCACATCGGCCGAGGGCTGGAGGAAGGAGAGCCCCGCCGCGAAGGCCACCGAGAAGAAGATCGCCGTGTCGAGCGTGGAGCCCGCGAGGGTGGAGACGAGCGGCGCGCGCCACCAGCGCCCGCCGCGCANAAGGCCACCGAGAAGAAGATCGCCGTGTCGAGCGTGGAGCCCGCGAGGGTGGAGACGAGCGGCGCGCGCCACCAGCGCCCGCCGCGCAGCCGGTCGAACACCGCCACGTCGAGCATCTGCGCGGCGAGGAAGGCCAGCCCCGAGCCCAGCGCGATGCGGAAGGTCGTGGCGTCGAAGGCCGAGGCCACGAGGGAGCAGAGCACGCCCACGACGAAGCCCGCGAAGACGACGCGCCGGGCGGCGGCGACGCCGTAGACGCGGTTCATCACGTCGGTGACGAGGAAGGCGAGCGGGTAGGTGAAGGCCCCCCAGGTCAGCCACTGGCCGAAGAGGACCTGCACGAGGATGTTCGAGGCCACCACGATGGCGGCCATGGCGGCGATGCCGGGCAGATGCGCGCGAGTCATGGGTTATCCCGTTTTGGCAAGGTTGCGGGGACTTGGCCCGCCCCCATGGCGGACGCGTGGCGGATACAGCCCCGCGGGCCGGGATGCAAGGCTCAGCGCGCGGCCAGCACCGCGGCGCACTGCGCCGGCAGGTCGCCCATGGTGAGCTCGCGCCGGGGCGTGGGCGGCGGCGCGTCGGGGTCGGGCGGCGGCGGGTTCAGGATGTTCTGCACCCACTCTTCCGCCTCGGCGCAGCCGTCGCCGGGCGGCGGCGGATCCTGCGCGACGCAGGTGGCCTCGCCCCTCGGACATTCGAGGCGGACGTGGAAATGGTAGTGGTGCCCCCACCACGGGCGCACCTTGCGCAGCCACGCCCGGTCGCCCGTCTCGTCGGCGCACATGCGCGCCTTGGCGCCGGGGAAGACGAAGATCCGCGCCACCCGCGGGTCCGAGGCGGCGGCCTTGATGATCTCGTGATGCGCCCGGCTCCAGCTGCCGTTGGTGTAGGCGCCGTTGGCGCGCCGGAGCGAGATCGAGGAGAGGCGCTCGCGCTCGGCGCGGGAGAGGGTCAGCCGGTCCGCCGGCCGCATCCAGATGTCCACGTCGAGGCCCGACTGGTGGCTCCGGTGGCCCGTGAGCATCGGCCCGCCGCGGGGCTGGCTCATGTCGCCCACGTAGAGGCCCTGCCATCCCGGCTGGCGCGCCGCCGCGCGCGAGAGAGCCTGCACGAAATCCACGGTGACAGGATGCGCCCAGTTCCGGTTCCGCGAAAGGCGCATGGCCTGCCAGGTCGGGCCGGTCTCGGGCAGTTCCACGCCGCCGGCGAGGCAGCCCTTCGCGTAGCCGCCGATCACCTGCGGGGATTGCGGCGATGCACCGCGTTCGGCGCCGAAAAGATGCTTCGCCTCGCGGGTCGAGAGCACGCCGTCATAGACGGGAAGGTCCGCGCCGCTGGTCGGGATGTCGCGCCCGTCGCCGCAGGCGGCGAGGCCGAGGATCAGGCAGAGGCTGGCTGCGAGGCGTGCCATGGCGTGCTGTCTCCCTCAGGTCTCACCCAGCGTAGCAGCAACAGCCCCAACAGGAAAAGCGCGATGAGCGGCGTAACCCCCAATTGCTGGCTGCCCGTGGCCCAGGTGGCGACCCCGATGGAGAGCGGCGCGATGAAAGAGGTGGCCTTGCCTGCGAGCGCGTAGAGCCCGAAGGACTCGGCCATCTTCGCGGGGTCGGCCTGGCGCACCATCATCGTGCGGCTCGCCGCCTGCAGAACGCCCCCCGCCGCGCCGATCACCGCGCCGCAGAGGTAGAACGCGATGTCGGGCAGGGCGGAGCCCTCGGGCAGCGCGATGCCGAAAAGCGAGCCCGGCGCGATGAAGAGGATGGAGACCGCGACGAGGGTCAGCGCGAGAATGCAGGCGGCGATCACCGGCTTCGGCCCGAACCGCGTGTCCGCCATCCCCCCGATCCAGCAGAAGACCGCGCCGGTGACGATGGCGAGGATGCCGAAGATGCCCACGTCCACCACCGTCCAGCCGAGCACGCCCGCGGCGTAGATGCCGCCGAAGGTGTACATGCCGTTCAGCGCGTCGCGGTAGAACATGGAGCTGGCGAGGTAGGCGAAGAGCGAGCGGTTGCGCGGCAGGCTGCGGAGGGTGGACACCACCTCTCCCAGCGCGCGCCGCACCGCGCCGGGCGGCGTGCCCACCGGCTTCGGATCGCGGACCCACAGGAAGAAAGGCACCATGAAGGCCATGTACCAGAGCGCGGTGAGCGGCCCCACGAAGCGGGTGCCCTCGCGCATCGCGGGATCGAGCCCGAAAGCCGGGGCGAGGCCGAGAAGCGTGCGCCCCGTCTCGCCGCTTTCCGCGAAGAACCCCAGCATGATCACGAGCGCCGTCAGCCCCCCCAGATACCCGAACGCCCAGCCATTGCCCGAGATGCGGCCGATCGTCTCGCGCGGGCCGAGGTCGGGCAGCATGGAGTTGGTGAAGATCGTCGCGAACTCCATCCCGATCATGCCGACCGCGAAGAAGAAGAGGATGAGGTAGATGCTGAAATCGCCCGGCACCGCGAACCAGAGCGCCGCGGAGCCCACGACATACATGGCCGAGAAGCCCCAGATCCAGCGCAGGCGGTCGCCCGCGGTGTCGGCCATCGCGCCCAGCAAGGGGGCGAGCAGCGCGATCACGATGCCCGCGAGCCCGATCCCGAAGCCCCAGGCCGTCTGCGCCGCGCTGCCGTCGCCCATCAGTTCCTTGACGTATGGCGCGAAGATGAAGGTGATGAGAAGCGTGTTGTAGGGCTGGCTCGCCCAGTCGAAGAAGAACCAGCCCCAGATGCGCTTGCGCGCCGATATCTGCCCCATGGCCGCCCCGTTCCCGCCTGCGGGCTCACAAGACTATGCGTGTGCCCGTCTGGCAAGCGCTTCCGGCGTCTCGTCCTGCATGGGCGGCCAGGGGCGCAGGGCCTCGGCCGCGCTCCAGGCCGCGACCCAGTCGGGCATCGGCGGCGAGGTCGCCGTCTGCCGCATCGCCGAGAGCACCTTTTCGGGCGGCACGATGCCGTCCGCCGAGGTCACCGCGGAGCGATAGAGCGCATGGCTCGTGCACTCGCCGTCGCGCCGCCACATCGACTGCTCGAGGTAGATGAAACGCGCATCCCAGCAGACGACGCGGGACCGCATCTCGAGGCGTTCGAACGCGCGCACGCGGCGGCGGTAGCGCACCGACGACCCCGCGATCGTCAGGCCCCAGCCCTGCTCCCGCATCGCCATCACGAGGCCCGTGCGCATGGCGAGCGGGATGCGGCCGAGATCGTAGAGCGTAAGCGTGCGCCCGTTGTTGAGCTCGGCCCACATGTCGAGATCCCAGGGCCAGCAGCGATGATGCGAGACATGCGTTCCGGTCAGCGGCAGAGGCGCGGCGCCGCGATGCGTCCGGTATTCGAGGGCGAGGCGGAAGAAAGGATACATTCGGGCCTCCGTTCAAGGGCCGGGATGCCGCGCTGCGGCGACGGCGTCAACCCTCGACGGCGCGGCACTCTTGCCCCCCGGGCGCCGGGCCGCTAGGTCTTGCGCTGACGCGGCCCAAGGACGGATTCCATGCAATCGCTCTTCCAGATCCTGATGCTTCTGCTCGACGTGCTGTGGTTCCTCGTCCTGGCGCATGTCATCATGAGCTGGCTCATCAATTTCCAGGTGCTCAACCTGCGCCAGCAGCTCGTCGCGCAGATCTGGGACGGCCTCAACCGCATCATGGAGCCGATCTACCAGCCGATCCGGCGGATCCTCCCCCCCATGGGCGGGATCGACTTCGCCCCCCTCGTGACGCTGATCGGCGTCTATGCGCTCCGCATCATCCTGGTGAACAACGCCGCCGTGTTCTACTAGCGCGCGACGGGTCGTGATCCCGCCTTGCCCGCCCGCGAGGCACGGGGTTACGATCACCTGCAAGAGCAGCCGCAAAAAACCACGACAGGCCCAATGACGGACCCCACAGCGCTCCTGCGCGAGGTATTCGGATTCGACGCGTTCCGCCCCGGCCAGGCGGAAATCGTGGAAGCGGTCGCGTCGGGACGCGACGTGCTGGCCATCATGCCCACCGGCGGCGGCAAGTCGCTTTGCTTCCAGCTTCCCGCGCTCATGCGGGACGGGCTGACGGTGGTCATCTCGCCCCTCATCGCACTGATGCGCGACCAGGTGCGCGGGCTTCGCGCCGCAGGCGTCAGCGCGGGGGCGCTCACCTCCGGCAACACCGAGGAAGAGACCCGCGCCGTCCACGAGGCGCTGGAGGAGGGGCGGCTTCGGCTGCTCTACCTCGCGCCCGAACGTCTCGCATCGTCCGGAACACTGCGGATGCTGCGCCGGGCGAACGCCATCGCCATCGCCGTGGACGAAGCCCACTGCGTCAGCCAGTGGGGTCACGACTTCCGGCCCGACTACCTGCGGATCGGCACGCTTCGGCGCGATCTCGGCGTCCCGCTAGCCGCCTTCACGGCCACCGCGGACGAGGAAACGCAAGCCGAGATCGTCTCCCGACTCTTCGACGATGCCGTGCCGGACATCTTCCTGCGCGGCTTCGACCGGCCCAACATCCACCTCGCCTTCCGCCCGAAGAACCAGCCGCGCCGGCAGATCCTCGATTTCGCCGATGCCCGGCGCGGACTTTCGGGGATCGTCTATTGCGGCACGCGGACGAAGACCGAAAGCCTCGCCGCCGCGCTCGGCGAGGCGGGTCATGCCGCGGCGGCCTATCACGGCGGGATGGAGGCGGAGGCCCGCCGCGCGGTGGAGGCGCGCTTCGCGAACGAGGACGGGCTGATCGTGGTGGCCACGGTCGCCTTCGGCATGGGGGTGGACAAGCCCGACATCCGCTGGGTGGCCCACGCCGACCTGCCGAAATCCATCGAAGCCTACTACCAGGAAATCGGCCGCGCCGGGCGCGACGGCGCGCCGGCCGAGACGCTCACCCTCTACGGCCCCGACGACATCCGCCTGCGCCGCGCACAGATCGACGAGGGGCTCGCCCCGCCCGAGCGGCGCGCCGCCGATCACGGGCGGCTCAACGCGCTGCTGGGACTCGCCGAGGCGCTCGGCTGCCGGCGGCAGAGGCTGCTGGCCTATTTCGGGGAGGAGGCCGCCCCGTGCGGCCATTGCGATCTCTGCGACACGCCACCCGAGCGCTTCGACGGCACGGAGGCCGCGCGCAAGGCGCTCTCGGCCGCGCTGCGCACCGACGAACGCTTCGGCGCGGGCCACCTGATCGACATCCTCCTCGGCGCCGAAAACGACAGGATCCGGCAGCGCGGGCACGACCGGCTGCCCACATACGGCGTCGGGCGCGAATTCTCGAAACCCGAATGGCAGGCGATCTTCCGGCAACTCATGGGGCGCGACCTGCTGCGCCCCGATCCCGAGCGCCACGGCGCACTGGTGATGACGGAGGCCGCAAGGCCCGTGCTGCGCGGGGAGGAAGCCGTCGAATTGCGCCGCGACACGTTGCGCGAAACGCGCCCCAGGCCGGCGCCGCGCGCACTCGTGGCCGAGGAGGACGCAGGGCTTCTGGCCGCGCTCAAGGCCCGGCGGCGCGCGCTTGCCGAGGCCGCGGGTGTGCCCGCCTACATCGTCTTTCCCGACCGCACGCTGATCGAGATGGCCGAACGCCGCCCCTCGACGCTGGACGAGATGGCGGGCGTGCCGGGCGTGGGCGCGAAGAAGCTCGAAAGCTACGGCGCGGCCTTCCTCGAGGTGATCGCGGGCGAGGTGCAGGCGATGCATCCGACCCGCCGCAAGCTCGCGGGGCGGGCCGCCGGCACGCTCTACGACCGGCTGGCCGAGACGCAGAACCGTCTCGCCCGCGGGGCCGACGGCGTGGAGAAGCCGCTTTCCTGCACCAACAGCACGCTGCGCCACATCGCCGAGCGGCGTCCGGAAACGCTCGAGGCGCTCGCCCGGATCCCCGGCATGGGCGAGCAGAAGGTGGAACGCTTCGGACCGGCCTTTCTGGACGTTCTGCGCGCGGCGGACTAGATCGGCGGGGCGCAGCGGAAGAGGACATCCCATGCTCACCGTGATATCGCCCGCAAAGAAGATGGATATGACCCCGGTGGAGGTCGCCGGGACCACGGAACCCGCCTTCGCCGAGGACGCGGCGCAGCTCGCCAAGGTGGCGCGCGGCCTCGACGTGACCGGGCTGAAAAAGCTCATGGGCATCAGCGACGATCTCGCCCGGCTCAACCGGGACCGGTTCGCGGAATTCGGGGAACAGCCCCGCAAGCCCGCCGCGCTTGCCTTCGCGGGCGACACCTATCGCGGGCTCGAGGCGGGCACGCTCGACGCGGATGCGTTGCGCTGGGCCCAGGGGCATCTGCGCATCCTGTCCGGGCTTTACGGGCTGCTGCGCCCGCTCGACCTCATCGAACCCTACCGGCTGGAGATGGGCAGCCGCCTTGCGACCGAGCGGGGCCGCACGCTCTACGACTGGTGGGGCGCGCGCCTCGGGCACGCTCTGAAGGATACTGCGCGCGACGTGGGCGCCGTCGCGCTGGTGAACTGCGCGAGCCAGGAATATTTCGGCGCGGTGGATACGGACGCGCTCGGCCTGCCCGTCATCACGCCGGTCTTCCTGGAGGACCGCGAGGGGGGCCCGAAGGTCGTGAGCTTCTACGCGAAGCAGGCGCGCGGTGCGATGGCCCGCTTCATCGTGGAGAACCGGCTGACCGATCCCGAGGCGCTGGCGGAGTTCGACAGCGGCGGCTACGCCTTCGCGCCGGAGCTGTCGAAGCCGGGGCAGCCCGCCTTCCTGCGCGGCGCCGAGGCGGAGGCCCGAAAGCGGTCCGCCTGACCCGCAGGTCAAGCGGTTTCGAATCGCGCCGGACGCCGCGCGGGGGACGAAGGCCGTTCACCCGCCCCGGCAGGTCGGACACTCGGGCCGGGGCTGGCGGGCGGCCTGCCCGTTCTTCGTGGTCTCGCCGGCGCGCATGTCCCCGCGCGGCGCTTCGGGGCGGCGCGCCTCCTCGGGGCAGTGGGCGAGGATCGTCTCGACCAGCGCCGCTTTCCGGATCGGCTTCGTGAGGTAGCCGTCGATGCCCGCCTCCAGGATCGAATCCCGATCGTCCCGGAGCGCGTGGGCCGTCACCGCCACGATGGGAACGCGGCGGTCCTTGCCGTCCTCCCTGCGGCGGATTTCCCGCGCGGCGTCGCGGCCGTCCATCTCCGGCATCGAGATGTCCATCAGGATCAGATCGGGCGCGAAACGCCCGTGCGCTTCCAGCGCCTCGGTTCCGTTCACCGCGAATTCGAGGTCGAGGTCGAGGTTCTTCAGCATCTTGGACAGCACGAGCCGGTTGGTGCCGTTGTCCTCCGCGACGAGGACGCGCATCGCGCGCCCGGGCGCGGCCTGCACCGGCGCGGGCGTGCCGAGGGCGCAGAGCCGCTCGAACAACGCATGCCGCGGCACCGGTTTCTGAAGCACGCCCTGAAGCCCGGCTTGCGCCATCTCGGCCTCGTCCACGCCCACCTCCGAGGACAGCAACAGCACCGGCATGTCGTGCCCGAGTTCGCGGAGCCGGCGGGCGAAGGCGAGCCCGTCGAGCCCGGGCATCCGGTGATCCGCGAGCACGAGATCGGGCGGCGGGTCGAGCAGCGCAAGCGCCGCCTCGGCGCTTGCGGCCGCGCGCAGTTCGAGCCCGAGGGCGGAGAGCTGCCTGACGAGGATCTCGCGGTTCACGTCGAGGTCATCCACCACGAGCGCCGTGCGGAGCATGGGCGGCAATTCCGGGGCGCCCACGGCCGGCGCCGCGATCGGCAACGTCACGCGGAAGCCGAAACAGGCGCCCTTGCCCCGTTCGCTGTGCACCCAGATCTCGCCGCCCATCAGACCGATCAGCCGTTTCGTGATCGACAGGCCCAGCCCGGTGCCCTCGAAGCGGCGGTCGCGGCCCTGCTCGATCTGGTTGAATTCGCCGAAGATGTGATCGACCTTTTCCGCGGCGATCCCGATACCGGTATCCTCGACCGTGACGTGCACGGCGGCCGCGCCCTCCCCGTCCTGAAATCCGGTGACCCGCACCAGGACATGGCCGGCGTCCGTGAACTTCACCGCGTTGCCGACGAGGTTCGTGAGAACCTGCCGCATGCGGCCCGGATCCCCGACGAGGCGGGTGGGCATGAAGAGGTCGTAGTCCACGAGAACGGCCAGCCCCTTGTCGCGGGCCGCGGGCTGCAGAAGTATCACGATCTCGTGGATGCAGCGTTCCAGGTCGAAGGGCTCGGGGTGAAGCGTCAGCTTGTCCGCCTCGATCTTGGAGAAATCCAGCACGTCGTTGATGATGACGAGAAGAGCCTCGCCCGAGCGCCGGATGGTGCCCACGTAGAGATGCTGCTCTTCGGTCAACTCGGTGTCCGACAGAAGCTCGGCCATTCCCACGACCCCGTTCATCGGCGTCCGGATCTCGTGGGTCAGGTTGGCCAGGAACGCCGACTTGGCGCGATTTGCCGCCTCGGCGCGTTCCGTCGCCACCTCGAGCGCGCGCTGCTGTTCCTTGAACTGGGTGATGTCCACCCGCAGGCCGACGCGCCCGCCGTCGGAGGTCAGGGTCTCGAAGATCCTGAGCCAGCGCCCGTCGTCGAGTTGCTGCTCGATCTCCCCCGGCGCGTTGCGGTGATGCTCCAGGCGTTCCTCGAGCCACGCCTCCTCGCGGCCGATGGCGTCGGCGTACTGTCCACGGGCAAGACCGTAGCGCAGGATATCCTCGAACCGCGCGCCGGGCACCATCGCGGGCGCGCTTCTGGCGTAGAGTTCCCGGTACCGCGCGTTGCAGGTGACAAGCCGGTCCTGCGCGTCATAGACGACGAAACCGTCGGGCAGCTCCTCGACGGCGGACCACATCCGCATCAGGTCGGTGATGTTGACCGCGAGCGTGACGAGCCCGCCATCGGGCATGCGCCGGTCCATGAGCTGCACGAACTGGCCGTTCCATAGCCGGATGGTCTCGGGCGGGATCTCGTCCATCTCCCAGCGGCCCAACATCCTTTCACGCCAGCGGGCCGGCGGCTCGTCCCGGAGATCGACGATGCCGTCCGCGATCATGACGTCCACGAGATGGGTGAAACTTGTCCCCGCGGCGATCGATTCGCGCCCGTCAAAGACAGACAGATAGGCGGCGTTGGCGAGAACCAGGCACCCGTCGGCGTCGAACATGGCGAAGCCGTCCCGGACCGTCTCGAGCGCGCTCCAGAGCTGCGTTTCGACGATGGCGATCTTTTCGTTGGCCCGGGTCAGATCCGACCTGACGCGCCGATTCTCGTCGCGCATGGTCGCGACCTCGGCGCGGGTTTCCACGATCTCGGCGGAAAGCTGCCGCGCCTGCCGGGCCAGCTTGCGGTTGGCCGCGAAGAGTTCCGTCTGCTTCTGTTCCAGAAGCCGCTCGGCGGCGAGCCGCGCGCGGCGTTCCTCGGCAAGCTTGCCGGTCAGATCCATCGGCGCCTGTCTCCCGACCCCGTTCTTCGGGCGGGAGGATGGCGCGGCGGGGTGAATCGCCGCTTAACGCGCGCGTTGCGCGCGGCCGACGCGCCGACCGGATCCGGGGTGGGCCTGCACCGGCCCTCAGCGCACCCAGACTTCGACGCGGCGGTTCACCTGCCGGCCCCAGGCGCTGTCGTCGCAGGCCATCGGCAGCGCCTCTCCGAAGGCCTCGACGTCCAGCGCCACCCGGTCGAGGTCGGCGCCGTCGGCGGCGGCGACCACCGCGGCGCGCACGGCCTCCGCGCGATCCATCCCGATCCGGCGGTTCCCGGCGGCCGGCCCCTGCCCGTCGCTGAAGCCCACGAAGACGATGCGGCGCGCGTCGTAGCGCCCCTCTTCCAGCGCCCGGGCGAGCTGTTCCACGTTCGAAAGCGACTGCGCGTCGAGACGGGCGGAGCCCGGGCGAAACCGGAAGGACGTGGTGAGACGGCGCATCAGCGCGAGCGTCTCGGCCATGCGCTGCAACTCGTCGAGGCCCACCTCGGGGCCGGCCTGAACGATGGCGTTCAGGAAGCGGTCGCCCTGTTCGGCCACCGGCACCTCCTCGGGGGCCTGGTCCACGAAGCCCGCGCGGCGGATGACGATCTGCGCCGGCCCGCTTCCCAGATAGCCCAGGAAATCGCGCCCGATCTTCGGCAGGCGCCGCGCGGGAAGGTAGAGAAAGAGCGGCGCGGTGAGCGGGTAATCCTCGGTCTTGATGGTGCGGCGCTCGGCCCGCAGCGTGAAGCCGCAGGCCCCCCGGACCGCCAGGGGCTGCGTGTTGCCCGTCTCGGCCAGGCTGGCGAGGCCGAGCGCCAGCGGGTCGTCCGCGACCGCGCGGGCCAGATCGGCGTCCGATGCATGGCGCAACGCCGTGCTGGACAGCAACAGGCCCGCATTCGCGAGAAGGCGGTCTTCGGCGGCCTGCGCCAGTCCCGACCCGGCATCGCGAAGATGCAGCACGATGGGCGCATCGGGCCCGCCCAGATCCTTCCAGTTGTCGATGATCCCGCCGAAGACGCGGGCGAGCTGGCGCATCGAAATCGCCCGCAGCGGATTCCCGGGCGCCACCACCGGCACCAGCGCGTCGAGGGCGAGCACGCGCGAGCGGCCCGCCGCGTCCAGATCGCCAAGGCCCGCCGCCGCGGCGAGCCGCGCCTCGGCGCCCCGGATCTCGCGGACCGCCATGGCGATGTCCGCCTCGTCCGCAAGCAGATCGGCGAACCCCTCGTCGGTGGTGGTGGCACGGATGCGAAAGCGGGCCACAGGTGTCCCGTCCTCGCCCTCTGTCAGGACATGTGTGACCTGGTCTTCGTCGGAGCGCTCTGTCCGGATGCCGTAACCGGAGCGCAGGGCGAACGCCTCGATCAGCGCGGGAAGCAGCACGTCGCCGGCGGAGGACGCGCCCGACAGGCGCAGCTCGGCCACGAAAGCCTCCAGGTTGGGGCACCCCGGCCCCTCGCAGCGGACACCCGAGCCGTCGACCGTCAGTTCGCCGTAAACGGTTTCGACCCGGTAGAACTCCCCGTCGAAGCCGAGCAACGTGCCCGAGATTTCCACCGCGCCGTCTGGCGAGCTCAGCGTCACGTCCTGCGCGGCCCCGCCATGCGGCATCACGGCAGCCGCTAGAAAAAGTGCGACGAAACCCGCCGCACGCCATGCCTTCATGTTTTCCCTCGGCCGAAACGCGTCAGTCGTTTCGGGCGAGTTTCAGGTCTGCGAAGGGGTTTTTCAACACCAGAAAGTCGCCCACGGCGCTGCAGGCCGGCATGAAAAGGGCGATGTCGCGGACCTCCAGCACCCCGTCACGCCGCACGAGGAGCTGCGCGTCGAGGTCCTTGCCGCAGTTCGCCTCCGTCACCTCGGCCTCGATGGTCACGAGGACGGACGGATCGCCGGGCGCGACACCTTCGGGGAAGGTGTACACTTCCGCGCCCAGCGCCGCGGGCATCGTGTCCCGCGCGAGCCGCACCAGGAACCCTTCGGACCCCGGCACACCCGCGCGGTCCGCGTGGACGTGCCCCTCTTCGCCGTAGCGCGCGCCGTTCTCGCGGGCATGGAGCGCGATGCCCGTATCGCCGCGCCACTGAAGCGCCACGCGCGCGCGGTCCTCCATGCCGTCGACCCTGGCCTGCGCGACCGCACCATCGCCGTTCGCGAAGGCCGCGATGAAGACTGCCGCCGGCGCGAAGGCCGGCATGTCGAGCGCGAGGGCCCCGGCCTCGTCGGTCACCGCCGTCGTCATCAGGCCGTTGTGGTGCAGGGTGACACGCTCTCCCGGCAGGCACGGCGCGTCGAGGTCGAGCCGGACCACGCCGCCCTCGGCCGGCGTGGCGGCGAAGCCGATCTCGCAGCCGGTCCCGGCGACGGCGCTTTCTTCCTGCTCCCGCGCGTCGATGACCGGCGCCTTGTCCGGCTGGGGCGCGACCGCCTTTTCGGGCAGGCCCGGCACGGGAAGCGGCCGGACCGCGTCGCGCGCGACCGGGGGCGCGGAGGTGAAGGTGATGCCGCTCAGGCTCGGGGCATCCGTCAGGTCGGGGGCGCTGAGGGCGCGGGGCCCTTCACCCGCTGGCCCGGACCCGTCGGCGAGGCCGTCGCCCCCCGTTCGTGCGCCATCGCGCTCGGATATCTGCGCGGGCAAGCCGCCCCACTGCATGACGGCGCCAATCCCCAGAGCGACGAGAACCGTCGCGCCTGACAGTATGAAGCGGTTCGACATCAGCATATTCGCCTCCTCGGCCCGCGGCAGACATACCACGCCCTGTGCAATCTTGGGTCATGTTTCCGTCCAATCGGGGCACCCATGAGGCGAGCGGGGGGATAGATTGGGGCGTTTTTACGCAACCGGGGGTCGCCTGCGCCGTCAGGCGAGGCGGCCGTGGCAGTGCTTGAACTTCTTGCCCGAGCCGCAGGGGCAGAGCTGATTCCGTCCCGGATCGCCCCAGGTGGACGGATCGGCCTCGTCGAAGCCGGCCGCCGGCTCCGCGGCAAGCTGGGGGGCGGCACCGGACGCAGCCGGTCGTGGCGGCGCGTCCGCGCCGGCCATCTCCGGCTGGGGCGCGGGGGCGTCGGGATGGGCCGCCTGCGCCGCCTGCGCCATCGCCGCGCGTTGCGCGCGGATCTCGTCGACCATCTGGCGCTGCTCCTCCTCCGTGAGCGGGCGGATCTGGCCGAGTTTCTGGGTGACGTCGGCGCGCAGACTGTCGAGCATGCTTTCGAAAAGCTGGAACGCCTCGGACTTGTACTCGTTGAGCGGATCGCGCTGCGCGTAGCCGCGGAACCCGACGACGGAGCGCAGGTGCTCGAGCGTCAGGAGGTGGTCGCGCCACTTTCCGTCGATGGTCTGAAGCAGGATCTGCTTCTCGATCTGGCGCATGTTCTCGGCGCCGAATTCCGTCGCCTTCCGGGCGATATGCTCGTCCGCCGCCTTTTCGAGCCGCTCGCGCATGACCTCCTGGTCGACCCCGTCCTCCTCGGCCCACTCCATCACGGGCACATCGATGCCGAGCTTTTCGATCGCCGCCGCGTAAAGCCCCTCGGCGTCCCACTGGTCGGCGTAGGTCTTGGGCGGCAGGTAGGTGTCGACGAGATCGTCCACGACCTGGTGGCGCATGTCGCGCACCACGTCGGACAGATCCTCCGCCTCCATGATCTCGCGCCGCTGGCTGAAGATGACCTTGCGCTGGTCGTTCATCACGTCGTCGAACTTCAGCAGCTGCTTGCGGATGTCGAAGTTGCGCCCCTCGACCTTCGCCTGCGCCCGCTCGAGGCTCTTGTTCACCCAGGGGTGGATGATGGCCTCGCCCTCCTGAAGCCCGAGCCGGGCAAGCATCTTTTCCAGCCGTTCGGAGCCGAAGATGCGCAGCAGGTCATCCTCGAGGCTGAGGAAGAAGGAGGACCGCCCGGGATCGCCCTGGCGGCCGGACCGGCCGCGCAGCTGGTTGTCGATCCGGCGGCTCTCGTGGCGCTCGGTGGCCAGGACGTAAAGGCCGCCCGCCTCGATGACCTTGCGCTTCTCCTCGGCGTGCTTGGCCGCGATGCGGGCGCGCAGCGCGTCGGGCTCCGCCTCCGGATCCGCGGCGAGTTCCTCCATGACCTGCATGTCGACATTGCCGCCGAGCTGGATGTCGGTGCCCCGGCCGGCCATGTTCGTCGCGATGGTGACCGCGCCGAGGCGGCCCGCGTCCGCGACGATCTGCGCCTCCTTCTCGTGCTGGCGCGCGTTCAGCACGTTGTGCGGGATCTTCTCTTTCTCCAGCAGCGTCGAAAGCGCCTCGGACTTCTCGATCGACGTCGTGCCGACGAGGACCGGCTGCCCCTTCTCGTGCGCCTTGCGGATCTCCTCGACGATGGCGGCATACTTTTCGCGGCCGGTGCGGTAGACCTGATCGTCCTCGTCCGTCCGCGCGATCGGCTTGTTCGTCGGGACCTCGACGACGCCAAGCCCGTAGATCTCTCCGAACTCCTCGGCCTCGGTCGAGGCGGTGCCGGTCATGCCGGAGAGCTTGTCGTAAAGGCGGAAATAGTTCTGGAAGGTGATCGAGGCGAGGGTGACGTTCTCCGGCCGGATCTCGCAGCCTTCCTTGGCTTCGATCGCTTGGTGCAGACCGTCTGACAGGCGCCGGCCCGGCATCATCCGCCCCGTGAACTCGTCGATGAGCACCACTTCGCCATCGCGGACGATGTAGTCCTTGTCCCTGGTGTAGAGCTTGTGCGCGCGCAGGCCCTGGTTGACGTGGTGAACGACCGTCGTGCTCTCGGGGTCGTAGAGCGAGCGGCCCTCCTCGAGCAGGCCGCGTTCGTGGAGCAACTCCTCGAGGAACTCGTTGCCCTCGTCGGTGAAGGTGACGGTGCGCGTCTTCTCGTCGATCGAGAAATGCTCGTCCTTGAGGTCGGGGATCAGCCGGTCGACCGAGACGTAGAGCTCGGACCGGTCCTGGCTCGGGCCCGAGATGATGAGGGGCGTCCGCGCCTCGTCGATCAGGATCGAGTCGACCTCGTCGACGATCGCGTAATAGTGGCCGCGCTGGTACATCTCCTTGAGCGACGACTTCATGTTGTCGCGCAGATAGTCGAAGCCCAGCTCGTTGTTGGTGGCATAGGTGATGTCGGCCTCGTAGGCGGCGCGCTTCTCCTCGTGATCCTGCATCGGCACGACCACGCCGGTGGTCAGGCCCAGCGCGCCGTAGACCTTGCCCATCCACTCCGCGTCGCGCCGGGCGAGGTAGTCGTTCACGGTGACGATGTGCACGCCGCGCCCCGTCAGCGCGTTCAGGTAGGCGGGCAGGGTCGCGACCAGCGTCTTGCCCTCGCCGGTCTTCATCTCGGCGATGTTGCCCTGGTGCAGGAAGATGCCGCCCATGAGCTGGACGTCGAAGGCGCGCAGACCCAACGCGCGCCGGCCCGCCTCGCGGCAGGCGGCGAACGCCTCGGGCAGCAGGTCGTCGAGCGACTCGCCATCGCCATGGCGCTTCTTGAATTCGGCGGTCTTCGCGGTGAGCGCGTCGTCGGAAAGCGCCTGCATCTCGGGTTCCAGCGCGTTGATCCTGTCGATCAGCGGGCGGGTCGCCTTGATCTTCCGGTCGTTCGGCGTGCCGAACACCTTTCTGGCGATACGTCCGAGGCCCATGCGTGATGTCTCCGTCCTTGGCTGACGTTCTGGTGGCGCCGCATCGGCTTGCCCGTCCGATCCGGAGCCCATAGGTGTTGGGGGAAGACGGCGCCGACTGGCCTTGGCCATCGGATGTAAGCGGCGCCTGTTTGAGTGTCAACGCCGCCCCCCGCGGCCCGCCCGGAAGGAAACCCCATGATCGCTCCGATTCGCTCTCTCGCCGCCACGCTCGCGCTCGCCGTCGCGCTGCCCGCCACGGCCCAGGACACCGCCGCGACGCCGGACGCCGACACCGTCGTCGCCACCGTCAACGGCCAGGAGATCACGCTGGGGCACATGGTGGTCGCGCGGACGTCCCTGCCGCAGCAGTATCGGCAACTTCCCGACGACGTGCTCTTCGAGGGGATCCTCGACCAGATGATCCAGCAGACGCTTCTGGCCCAGCAGACCGGCGACACCCTGTCGACGCGGGCGCGAGTCGCGCTCGAGAACGAGCGCCGCCTGCTCAGGGCCGGCGACGCGGTCGAAACCATCATCGGCGAGGTCGTGACCGACGAGGCGCTGCGCGCCGCCTACGAGGCGCGCTTCGCCGATGCCGATCTCGGCACCGAGTACAACGCCTCGCACATTCTGGTGGAGACGGAAGAGGAGGCCCGCGATCTCGTCCGCCAGCTCGAGCAGGGCGTGGATTTCGGCGAACTGGCCATGGCGCATTCCACCGGCCCCTCCGGCCCGTCGGGCGGCGAGCTTGGCTGGTTCGGACCCGGGATGATGGTGCCGCCCTTCGAGGAAGCCGTGATGGCGATGGAGGTGGGCGCGGTGTCCGAGCCCGTCGAGACGCAGTTCGGCTGGCACGTCATCACGCTCAACGACACGCGGAGCCAGGCGGCGCCGCCGCTCGACGAGGTCCGCGAGGAACTGGCCGAGGAGATCCGCCAGGCCGCGGTGACCGAACGGCTGGAGGCGCTGCGCGCCGAGGCCGAGATCACGATGCCCGACGAGGGGGCGATGGATCCCTCCGCGCTGAGCGACACCTCGATGCTGGAGAACTGACGGATGGGCGCCACGCCGCCGCGCTCGCCGCTTGCGCCCGACCGTTTCCCGGACCTGCCCGATGTCGCGGGCGTGGAGCTTGCCGTCGCCTCGGCCGGCGTCCGTTACGCCGGGCGCGACGACGTGATGCTTGCGCGCCTCGCGTCCGGCAGCACCGTGGCGGGCGTCTTCACGCGCTCCGCGACGCGCGCCGCGCCGGTCCTCGACTGTGAGGCGAAGATCGCCGGGGACGACCGGGCCGGCGCGGCCTTCCTCGTCAACGCGGGCAACGCCAATGCCTTCACCGGGAAGGCCGGCGCGGCCGCGGTGGACGCCCTGACCGGCGCAGTGGCCGAGGCGGCGGGACTTCCCGCGCGCCGCGTCTTCACCGCCTCCACCGGCGTGATCGGCGAGCCGCTCCCGCACGAGCGCATCCGCGCCCGGCTCGACACGCTGACCGACGCCCTGGCCCCGGGCGGCTGGGAGGCCGCGGCCCGCGCGATCATGACGACCGACACCTTCCCCAAGGGCGCGGGCGCGCAGGTCGAGGTCGACGGGCGGACGGTCTCCATCTCGGGGATCGCGAAAGGCTCGGGCATGATCGCCCCCGACATGGCCACGATGCTCGTCTTCCTGTTCACCGACGCGGCGGTGGACCGGCCCGTGCTGCAATCCATCGTGGCCGAACTGACTGACCGGACCTTCAACTGCATCACGGTGGACGGCGACACCTCCACCTCGGACACGCTGCTGATGGGCGCCACCGGGGCGAGCGGGGCGCGGGTCTGGGCCGACACCCACGCCTTCCGCGAAGCGCTCGGGATGGTGATGCTCGACCTCGCGCAGCAGGTCGTGCGCGACGGCGAGGGCGCGACGAAATTCGTCGAGGTCACGGTGACCGGCGCCACCTCGCGCAGCGACGCGCGGCGCCACGCCATGTCGATCGCCAACTCTCCGCTGGTGAAGACCGCGATCGCGGGCGAGGACGCGAACTGGGGGCGCGTGGTGATGGCCGTCGGGAAATCGGGCGCCCCGGCCGACCGCGACCTTCTGGCGATCCGCTTCGGCGACATCCTCGTGGCCGAGAAGGGCTGGGTGGCCGAAAGCTACGACGAGGCCGCCGCGGCGGAGTACATGAAAGGGCAGGAATTGCGGATCTCCGTGGATCTCGGCCTGGGGGAAGGCCGCGCCACGGTGTGGACCTGCGACCTGACCCACGGCTACATCGACATCAACGCGGATTACCGCTCGTGACGACGGTCGTGCTCGTCGCCGCCGTGGCGCTGGTGGACCGGGACGGCCGTGTGCTGCTCACCCAACGCCCCGAGGGCAAGCCGATGGCGGGGCTCTGGGAATTTCCGGGCGGCAAGGTGGAACCAGGCGAGACGCCCGAGGCCGCGCTCATCCGGGAGCTGCGCGAGGAGATCGCCATCGACACGGAAGAAAGCTGTCTCGCGCCTCTGACCTTCGCCAGCCACGGCTATGCCGATTTTCACCTGCTCATGCCGCTCTTCGCGTGCCGGAAATGGGAGGGCGTGCCCGTCGGCCAGGAGGGGCAGCGCCTTTCCTGGGCACGCGCGGCGGAGCTGCGGGACTATCCCATGCCGCCCGCCGATGTCCCGCTGATACCGATTCTCCGCGACTGGCTCTAGCGGCCGCTGACGCTCGCGCGACACGGACGGCGCGAAAATCCCGTGGCAGGTCAATAGCGGTGTCGGGACGACCCCGCCAGGTCGTGCGCGCCGGACAAGCACAACGGCGATGCCGCCGCGCCTTTGGGCGTAACCTGCCGAGAATGGGCGGTGGCGGACTCACCGCGCTTGCGCAACACAAACACCCAAGGCCCGCGATGCCGACACGAAAACGCCCGGCCGATGATACGGCCGGGCGCTCCCTTACGCGTTTTCTTCCGCGGCTCAGTCCAGCTTGCGCTCGACTTCGGTGCGCTCGAAGATCTCGATGACGTCGCCTTCGCGGATGTCCTCGTATTTCTCGAAGGCCATGCCGCACTCCTGACCCGACTGAACTTCCGGCACCTCGTCCTTGAAGCGCTTGAGCGTCTTCAGCGTGCCCTCGTGGATCACCACGTCGTCGCGCAGGAGGCGCACACCGGCGGACCGGCGCGCCACGCCCTCGGTGACGAGGCAGCCCGCCACCTTGCCGACGCCCGACACCTTGAAGACCTGCCGGATCTCCGCGTAGCCGATGAAGTTCTCGCGCACCTCGGCCGAAAGAAGTCCGGACGCTGCCGCCTTCACGTCGTCCACCAGGTCGTAGATCACCGAGTAGTAGCGGATCTCCACGCCCTTCTGGTTGGCGGAGTTGCGCGCCGGCGCGTTGGCGCGCACGTTGAAGCCGATCACCGGCGCGCCGGAGGCTTCCGCGAGGCCGACATCGGTTTCGGTGATGGCGCCGACGCCCGAGTGCAGCACGCGCACGCGCACCTCTTCGTTGCCGACCTTCTCCAGCGCTTGGACGATCGCCTCGGCAGAGCCCTGCACGTCGGCCTTCACGATCACCGGAAGCTCGGTGACGTTCTCGTCTTCCTTGGCCTTGGCCAGAAGCTGCTCGAGAGAGGTCGCGGCACCGGCGGCGGCGCGCTTCTCCTTCGCCTTCTCCTGGCGGTACTCGGCGATCTCGCGCGCCTGCGCCTCGGCCTCTACGACGTTGAGCACGTCGCCGGCTTCCGGGGTGCCGTTGATGCCGAGCACTTCGACCGGCACGGAGGGGCCGGCCTCCTTCACGCGCTCGCCCTTGTCGTTCACGAGCGCGCGCACCTTGCCCCACTGCTCGCCGACGACGAAGATGTCGCCCTGGCGCAGGGTGCCTTTCTGGACGAGCACCGTCGCCACCGGCCCGCGGCCGACGTCGAGCTGGGCCTCGATCACCGCGCCTTCGGCGGCGCGGTCCGGGTTCGCCTGAAGCTCCAGGATCTCCGCTTGCAGCGCGATCGCCTCGAGCAGCGTGCCGAGGCCCTTGCCGGTGATGGCGGAGACTTCGACGTCCTGCACGTCGCCGGACAGCTTCTCGACGATCACCTCGTGCTGGAGAAGATCGGTCCGCACCTTGTCCGGGTTCGCCTCCGGCTTGTCGCACTTGTTGATGGCGACGATCATCGGCACCTTCGCCGCCTTGGCGTGGTTGATGGCCTCGATGGTCTGCGGCATCACCGCGTCGTCGGCCGCCACCACCAGGACCACGATGTCGGTCACATGTGCGCCGCGCGAGCGCATCGAGGTGAAGGCCGCGTGGCCCGGCGTGTCGAGGAAGGTCAGCGCGTCGCCGTTGGGCGCCTCGACCTGGTAGGCGCCGATGTGCTGGGTGATTCCCCCCGCTTCGCCGGAGACGACCTTGGCCTCGCGAATCGCGTCGAGCAGCGAGGTCTTGCCGTGATCGACGTGCCCCATCACGGTGATGACCGGCGGGCGCGGTTTCAGGTCGGCGGACTTGTCCTCCACCTCCTTGATCACGTCCTCCACGTCGGCGTCCGAAACGCGCACGACCTTGTGGCCGAACTCCTCGATGATGAGTTCGGCGGTGTCGGCGTCGATCACCTGGTTCTGCGTGACCATCATGCCATTCTGCATGAGCGCCTTGACCACGTCGGCCACGCGCTCGGCCATGCGGTTGGCGAGTTCCGACA
This sequence comes from Rhodosalinus sp. K401, assembly GCF_041365735.1. Lineage (NCBI taxonomy): Bacteria > Pseudomonadati > Pseudomonadota > Alphaproteobacteria > Rhodobacterales > Paracoccaceae > Rhodosalinus > Rhodosalinus sp. K401. The sequence goes on from NZ_JBGFSI010000004.1 coordinate 234,450, forward strand.
CGACGATCGTCTCGGGAAGCTGGACGTCGCGCACCACCTTCTCGCGCGGGGCCTGCTGGCCCATCGCCTTCTGGCGGGCGCGCTCCTGCTTGCGCTTCATCGCGGCGAGCGATTTCTGGCGCCCGCCCTCTCCGCCGGCCAGCGCCTGGTTCAGGGTCAGCTTGCCGGAGCGGCGCGCGCTGTCGCGTTCGCTCTTGCGATTCTTCGCCTCTCGGGGCTCTTCCCGCTCCTTCTTGCGGGCGACCGGCGGGACCGCCTTGGCGGGCTTGGCCACGTCGCCGGGCTCGGCAGGCGGTTGCGGCTGCTTCGCGCGCTCCGCCTCGGCCCGGCGCTGTTCTTCCTCCTCGGCCTTCTGGCGCGCGCGCTCCTCGGCCTCGCGCTGCTCGCGCTCCTTGGCCTCCTGTTCCGCGCGGCGGCGCTCACGCTCCTCGGCGCGGCGGCGCTCTTCTTCCTCGCGCTCCTTCGCCTCTTCGGTTTCGCGCGCCTTGGCGGCCTGCAACGCCTTGAGACGACGGTCCATTTCCGCTTCGGAAATGCCGCCCGGACGTTTCGCGCCGCCGGCGGACGGCGTGGTGCCGCTGCCGCCGGCGCCGCCGGCGCCGCCGCTCTTGGCCGCGGAGGGTTTCGGCACGACCACGCGCTTGCGCTTCGTCTCCACCACGACGTTCTTCGTCCTGCCGTGGCTGAAGCTCTGTTTCACGCTGCCCGAACGCGGGCCGCTCCGCAGCCCGAGGGTCTTCTTGCCGTCGTTCTCGCTCATAAAGCCGTCTTATCCTTTCCGGTGGCCGGTGCCACCGTCGCTGGCGCGCAAGCCTTTAAGTCTTGCGGCCTCCTCTACAACACGCTTCGTCAGACCGCCAGACGCCAGCGCGCCATGTACCACAGTTTCACGTCCGAAGGCCAAACCCAATTCGGACGCCGTCATCCAGCCGAGCCAGCTTCCGTCATGCGGCGTGCTCAGCTTCGTCTTGCCCCGCTCCGAGCCGTCGCTGGCCTGGATCAGGACCTCGGCCTCGCCGTTCGCCAGCCAGGCCTTCACCTTTTCGTAGCCCGTCACGGCCGCCCCGGATTTCCGGGCCAGGCTGACGAGCCCGATCACGCGCTGCGCGAGCTGGCGCTCCACCTCGTCGACGAGCCCTTCCGGCACCGTCACCGGGGCCTTGGCCGCCCGGGCGAAAAGCCCCTTGGACGCCGCGCGCTCCAGCGCCGCGCGATCGGCCGCGACCCAGATCCCCCGACCGGGCAGCTTGCCCAGAATGTCGGGCACCACCACGCCGTCGGGGCTCACCACGAAGCGCACCATGCAGGCGGCCGGCAGCACCTTGCCCGTCGCGATGCACTTGCGCTCGGGCCCGTCGCCCCGCGTCTTCTCACGCCCGCCGCGCGGCATCTCGCGGATCTCCGGCGACCGGCTCAGGGGCGCGCCTCGTCGGTGGCGGCGGCCTCGTCGGAAACGATCTCTTCGCCGTCACCCTCTTCGGACGCGGTGCCGAGCATCTCTTCGGGATCCACCCAGCCCAGCATGACCCGTGCGGTCATGACCATGTTCTGCGCCTCTTCGAGCGATACGTCGAAAGGCTCCAGGACACCGTCGTCCTTGACGCGCTCGCCGTTCACCGTCGTCCAGCCGCCGGCAAGCTCCCAGTCGGCGCAGGTCGCGAAATCGTCGAGCGTCTTCACGCCGTCCTGCGCCAACGCCTCGATCATTTGGGGTGTCAGGCCCTCGAAGTCAATCAGGCTGTCCTCCACACCGAGCGCGCGGGCGCGCTCGAGGGCCTGGCGCGCCTGCTCGTCGAGGTATTCGCGGGCCCTGGTCTGAAGCTCGGTCGCCGTGTCCTCGTCGACGCCATCGATCACCAGAAGCTCGTCGAGCTCGACATAGGCGACCTCCTCGAGGTTGGTGAACCCCTCGGAGACGAGGAGCTGCGCGAAGAACTCGTCGAGGTCCAGCGTCTCCATGAAGAGCTGGGTGCGCTCCTCGAACTCCTTCTGGCGGCGGCGGCTCTCCTCCTCCTCGGTGAGGATGTCGATGTCGAGCCCGGTCAGCTGGCTCGCCAGGCGGACGTTCTGACCGCGCCGGCCGATCGCCAGCGAAAGCTGCTCGTCGGGCACCACCACCTCGATGCGCTGCGCCTCCTCGTCGATCACGACCTTGGAGACCTCGGCGGGCTGAAGCGCGTTGACGAGGAAGGTCGCCTGATCCTCGTTCCACGGGATGATGTCGATCTTCTCGCCCTGAAGCTCGTTGACCACGGCCTGCACGCGCGAGCCGCGCATGCCGACGCAGGCGCCGACGGGGTCGATCGACGAATCGTAGGAGATCACGGCGATCTTGGCACGGCTTCCGGGGTCGCGGGCCACGGCCTTGATCTCGATGATGCCGTCGTAGATCTCCGGCACCTCCATCTTGAAGAGCTCGGCCATGAACTCGGGCGCCGTGCGCGACAGGAAGATCTGCGGGCCCCGCGCCTCGCGGCGCACGTCCTTGATGTAGCAGCGGATGCGGTCGCCGTTGCGGTAGCTTTCCCGGCCGATCTTCTCGTTGCGGCGCAGGATCGCCTCTCCGCGGCCCACGTCCACGATGATGTTGCCGTATTCCTCGCGCTTGACGATCCCGTTGATGATCGTGCCGACGCGGTCCTGGAATTCCTCGTACTGGCGGTCGCGCTCGGCCTCCCGCACCTTCTGGAGAATCACCTGCTTCGCCGACTGCGCGGCGATGCGGCCCATCTCCACCGGCGGGACGGCCTCGTGGAACTCGTCGCCGACCTGCGGCGCGCCGGCCTCGGCGGGGTCGATGCGCTGGCCCTCGCGGATCCAGAACTCGTCGCGCCCGGGCTTCGCCGGGGCGAAATAGGGCTTCGCCTGCTCGGCGGTCATCTCGGCCTGGTAGTTCTCGAGTTCTTCCTCGGCTACCACGGTGCGCACGCGGGTGAAGTCCGCGCGGCCGGTCTTGCGGTCGATCCTCACGCGGATGTCCATCTCGGAGCCGTAGCGCGACTTCGCCGCCCGCGAGAGGCTTTCTTCCATCGCCTCGACCACGAGCAGGGGATCGATCATCTTCTCGCGGGCTACCGCTTCCGCGGTCTGCAAGAGCTCGAGCTGGTTCGCAGAAGTAATCGCCATCTGTCTTCAGTCCTCTTCGGGGTCGGACATGTCCGACCGGATCTCGTCATACGCGTCCGCGTCCACCGGCTGCGCCTTGCGCGCCTTCAGCATGTCGCGGATCAACTCGTCGGTAAGCACCAGCTTGGCGTCGGACAGCCAGTCGAAGCGCAGGCCGACCGTGCCCTCGTCCAGGTTCACCAGTATTTCGTCGCCCTCGACGCCGGCGAGCACGCCCTTGAAGCGGCGGCGCCCGTCGATGAGTTCGGCGGTCTCGAGTTTCGCCTCGTAGCCCTCGTAATCGGCGAAATCCTTCAGCCGCGTGAGCGGCCGGTCGATCCCGGGGCTCGAGACCTCGAGCGTGTAGGCGTCGAGGATCGGATCCTCCACGTCGAGCACCGCGCTCACCGCGTTGGATATCGCCGCGCAGTCGTCCACCTCGATGCCGCCCCCGGGCCTTTCGGCCATGATCTGCAGCGTCTGCGTCTTGCCCGCCATCAGGCGCACGCGCACGAGTTCGTATCCCAGCCCCTCGATCACGGGCTGGACGATCTCGGCGATGCGCCGGTCGATGGGGGATTTGGCGACGAGGGTGGACATGGGCCTCCGGAACAAAAAAACGGGCGCGCGGCCCGTCGATCTTTCCCGGTGGTTCGCCGTGCGATGCCCGACGAGCCGCTGTTGGCACCGCATATACGCGCGGCCGGCAGGGGATGCAAGGGCCGACGCGTCGGCCGGACGCGCGGAACGACCGGGGCGCCGGTCGGCCCCGGCAAGCGCTGCCCGACCGCCCCCTGTCACGTCGCCCGGGTTTCTGGACCGGCCGGCATCGCACCGCGCCCGGCGTTGCGACCGGCGGCCTGCTCATGCCGCCTCGGTCCCGTTCGTGCCGGGGGGCTTTCGCCGCGCCCGGCCTCCGACACGACGTTCCGCCACGGCGGCGCGACCCGCGCTCAGGGCGCGCCGCTTTCCGATTTCGCCTCCTCCTGCTCGGCGAGTTCGTGGGACCATTCCTGCGCCGCTTCCAGCGCCATGGGCGACGATGTCGGCATGACGCCCACATAGGCGCCGGCCTCCCCGGCGGGCAGCGACGGGCGGCGCGTCATGCGCCAGCCCGCATAACCGGAGATCGCGGCGAAGAGCGCGATCAGGAACAGCCAGAACGCCTGCGGCCCCGCCGCCTGCATCGCCCACCCGGCGATCAGCGGCCCCGAGATCGCGCCCAGCCCGTAGACGAAGACGAGCCCGCCGGAGGCGGCCGGCATGTCCTCCACCTCGAGGTAGTCGTTCGTGTAGGCGACGAAGAGCGAATAGAGCGGCGAGGCCATGCCGCCCATCACGAAGGCCGCCGCCATGAGCGGCCAGAGCGCAAGGTCCGAGAGGTAGCCGAGCAGGCAGGAGGCCGCGCCGATCGCCGCGAGCGAAAGGATCAAAAGCCGCCTGTCCATGCGGTCCGAGACCCAGCCGATCGGGTATTGCAGCACGAGGCTGCCCGCGAAGAGCATCGCGACGAAAAGCGCCACCTGATCCACCGTGAGGCCCGCCTGCGACCCGTAGACCGCCCCCATCCCGGCCTGCGCCGCGAAGACGCCGCCGAGCAGGAAGATGCCCACCGTTCCGAGCGGCGAGGCCTCGTAGAGCCGCCGCAGGCTCATCGGCTTGGTGATCTCGGCCGCGGGCACCGGCGTGGCCGACAGGAGGATCGGCCCGAAGGAAAGCGACACGAGGATGGAGGCCGCGATGAAAAGCGTGGCGCCGCCCGCGTCCGCGCGCGTCAGAAGCCCCTGGGCCGCGATCATGCCCAGCGTCTGCGCCAGCATGTAGGCCGAAAGCAGCTTGCCGCGGTTCTCGTTCGTGGCGGCGTTGTTGAGCCAGCTTTCCGCGGTGACGTAGACGCCCGACATGCAGAAGCCGAGCGCGAGGCGAAAAAGCGTCCAGGCCCAGGGCTCCGTCAGCAGCGGAAAGGCGATGAGCCCCGCGGACATGAAGGAGCCGAGCGCGGCGAACACCCGGACATGGCCCACGTTCCGGATCAGGCGCGGCGCGAGCCGCGCGCCTGCGAGAAAGCCCGCGAAATAGCCCGAGGTCACGACCGCGAGCGCGGAGGCCGAGAAGCCCTCCAGCCCGCCGCGCACGCCGATCAGCGTGGACTGCATGCCGTTGCCGATCATGATGAGCGTGATGNCGGCGTTGTTGAGCCAGCTTTCCGCGGTGACGTAGACGCCCGACATGCAGAAGCCGAGCGCGAGGCGAAAAAGCGTCCAGGCCCAGGGCTCCGTCAGCAGCGGAAAGGCGATGAGCCCCGCGGACATGAAGGAGCCGAGCGCGGCGAACACCCGGACATGGCCCACGTTCCGGATCAGGCGCGGCGCGAGCCGCGCGCCTGCGAGAAAGCCCGCGAAATAGCCCGAGGTCACGACCGCGAGCGCGGAGGCCGAGAAGCCCTCCAGCCCGCCGCGCACGCCGATCAGCGTGGACTGCATGCCGTTGCCGATCATGATGAGCGTGATGCCGAGCAGTAGCGCCCAGACGCCGCCCAGAACCTGAAGCATCGCGCTCTCCTTCGACGGGCGGCCCCCGTTCATCCGGGCGGTCCGGCCCCAAGACGCCAACCCGATTCGCTTCAGCCGGTCAACGCGATTGCATTCGCGCGCCCGGCGCGGTTTCATGGCGGCCATGTCGGACAGCAAGCAACCGGGCCTCGGCGACGCCTATGCGCTCTCCGGGGCCGAGGACGCCCGCCGGCTATACGCCGACTGGGCGGACACCTACGACGCCGCCTTCGCCGAGGCGAACGACTACCGCCCGCCAGAGGTGGTGGCGCGGCTCTTCGCGGAGGCCGGCGGAACGGGGCCTGTCCTCGACGCCGGCGCCGGAACCGGGCTCGGCGGGGTCGCCCTCGCCGCGCACGGGATCGGACCCGTGGACGCGGTGGACCTCTCGCCCGAGATGCTCGCGGTGGCAGAGCGCAAGCGCGTCTACCGCGCCCTCGTCGAGGGCGACATCCTCGCCGGGCTTCCCATCGCGGACGGCGCCTATGCCGGGGTCGTCAGCGCCGGGACGTTCACGCTGGGCCATGTCGGGCCCGCGGGCTTCGACGAACTCCTGCGCGTGGCCGCGCCGGGCGCCCTGCTGGTGATCTCGGTCAACGCGCGCGCCTTCGAGAGCGACGGCTTCGCGGCGAAGATGGCGGCGCTCGCGCCCGCGATCGAGGATCTCGCCACGGTGGAGGAGCCGATCTATGGCCCCGGCGCCACGGGCGCCCACGCCGGCGACACGGCGCGCGTGCTGAGCTTTCGCAAGCGCCCGGGTTGATTTTTCGCCCCCGCCGGCACGGCCGTCTTGAACGCGGACCGCGCGACACGATGTGAGGCGCTGCCGGACGCCTTCGGGGGCTGCGCACCGGCGGCGACATCGCCGTGCCGCCCCCCGGGAGACGCGACCATGACATGGCTTCTTCTGGCATCGGGACTTGTCCTGCTTCTGGCGGGAGGCGAGGCGCTGGTGCGCGGCGCCGTGCTCGCCGCCACGCGCCTCGGCGTATCGCCGCTGGTGATCGGGCTCACCCTCGTGGGCTTCGGCACCTCGACGCCCGAGCTGGTGGCGAGCCTTCAGGCCGCAGCGGCGGGCGCGCCGGGGCTCGCGCTCGGCAACGTCGTCGGAAGCAACATCGCCAACGTGCTCCTGATCCTCGGCCTCGCGGCCGTCATCGCGCCGGTCGCCGTGTCGCGGGGCGCCTTCCTGCGCGACGGCGCCGCGGTGGTGGGCGCGAGCCTCGCCCTCGCGGCGCTCGCGCTCCACGGCACGGTCGGGCGCCTCGCCGGCGCGGCGCTTCTGGTGGCGCTCGCGCTTTACACGCTGAACACGCTGCGCTCCGAGCGCACCGGCTGGCAGGAGGTGGCGACGGAAGAAGACACGCCCCAGGGCAGGCTCTGGCGCGGGCTCGGGCTGGCCGCGCTCGGCATCGCGGGCGTCGTCGTCGGCGCGGAGTTCCTCGTGCGCTCGGCCCTCGTGCTCGCCCGCGGCTTCGGCGTTTCCGAGACCGTGATCGGCCTCACGCTGGTGGCGGTCGGCACCTCGCTCCCCGAGCTCGCCACCTCCGTCGTCGCGGCGCTGCGGCGCCAGAGCGCGCTGGCGCTCGGCAATGTCCTCGGGAGCAACCTGTTCAACATCCTCGGCATCGCGGGCGTCACGGCGATGGTGACGCCGCTTCCCGTGCCGCCCGAGATCGCGGGCCGCGACGTGTGGGTCATGCTCGCCGCGGCTCTCGCCCTCGCCGCGGCGGGGGTGACCGGGTGGCGTATCGACCGCCGCGAGGGCGCGGCCTTTCTGGCCGCCTACGCGGGCGTGATGGCGCTCCAGCTCGGCCTCGTCTGAGGCCGGGTCAGGACGCGTAGTCGGCGCCTTCCTCGTCGAGGATCGCCCGAAGCTCCGCGAGATGCAGCTCGCCGCCGCTTTCGTACTGCTCGATCTGGCGGGCGGTCGTCTCGGCGACGTCGTCGGACAGCACCTTGAGCGGCTGGCCGGTCTGCAGCGCGCGGATGTAGGTCTCGGCCGCCCGTTCGAAGTAGTAGAGCCGGTCGAAGGTCTCGGCCACCGTGTCCCCGATCACCATGACCCCGTGGTTGCCCATGATCATCACCTTGCGCTTCGGGTCGTCGAAAAGCCCGGCGCAGCGCTCGCCCTCCGCCTCGAAGGCCAGCCCGCCATAGCCGGTGTCGATCACCGTCCGGTCGTAAAAGGCGGCGGTATTCTGGTCGATGGGCGGCAGGCGCGGATCCTCCAGGCAGGCGAGCACGGTGGCGTGGATCGAGTGGACGTGCATGGCACAGCGCGCATTGGGCACGCGCCGGTGCAGCGCCCCGTGCAGGCCCCAGGCGGTGGGGTCCGGCGCGCCCGGACGCTTCAGCGTCGCGGGATCGTTCGCGTCCACGAGCAGGAGATCCGAGGCGCGTACCCGGGCGAAGTGCTTCTGCGGGTTGATCAGGAACCGCGTGCCGTCCTCGTTGACGGAAAGCGAGAAGTGGTTGGCCACCGCCTCGTGCATGCCGAGCCGCGCGGTCCAGCGCAGCGCCGCCGCGAGGTCGCAGCGCTCGGTCCAGTGATCGAGGTTCGGTCGGGATGCGGGGGCGTTCATGGCGTGTCCTCCTTGGCAGGGTGGATGGGGCGCGACGGGACCCAGGCGTATCCGTCCGGGTCGAGGATGCAGGCCTCGCGCAGCCCGTGCGGCTTGTCGGTGGCGGGCTGGAGCACGACGCCGCCCGCGGCTTCGGCGCGCGCGGCGGCAATGTCGGGGTCGGTGTCGTAAAGACGGATTTCGAGCCCCGCGCCCCGCGCGCCCGCCTCGGGCAGCAGGCCGGGCAGCGGATGGCTGCCGTAGGTCGCGTCGGCATGGAGCTGGAAGAGCTGCGCGCCATAGGCCGCGATGGCGAAATCGGCGCTCTCGCGGTGGGTCGCGATCCCGAACACGTGGCGCAGGAACGCCGCGCTGCGGGCCACGTCGCGCACGAGCAGATTGAGGCCGAGGCCGCGCAGCGACCGGCCGAACACGTCGGGGCTGACCGTCTCGAAATCCATCGCGCGCCTCCCGGGAGCGGAGCTTGATCGCCCCCCGCGGAGGTGTCAACTTGGCCCCTGTTCCCCCGACCGTCCCACCAGTCAGGATCCCTCATGCACAGTTCCCCGCCGCGCGTCGTCAGCCCGGACCAGCCCGCGCCACGGGATTTCCACGACCCCGATGCGGCGGTGGAGCACCTGAAAGCGCTTTACGATGGGGCCTGCGCCTTTCTTCACGAGCGGTTCGAGGTGGCGATGCGCGATGGCGATCCGGGCGTGCGCTACCGCGCCTTCTATCCCGAGATCCGGCTGACCACGACCACTTTCGCCCAGGTCGACAGCCGCCTGAGCTTCGGCCACGTCGCCGAGCCCGGAACCTATGCCGCCACGGTGACGCGGCCCGACCTCTTCGCGAACTACCTGCGGCAGCAGATCGGTCTGATCGTCGAGAACCACGGCGTGCCGGTGATGATCGGCCCCTCGGACACGCCGATCCCGATCCATTTCGCGGTGGCGCAGCAATCCCTTCTGGGCGTCCCCCAGGAAGGCGCGGCGAGCTTCACGCTGCGCGACGTCTTCGACGTTCCGGACCTCTTCACGACGAACGACGACATCGTCAACGGCCTCGCCTGGGCGAGCGGCGCGCAACCCGCGCCCCTCGCGCCGTTCACGGCGCAGCGCGTGGACTATTCGCTCGCGCGGCTGCGCCACTACACCGCGACGGATCCCGCGCATTTCCAGAACCACGTCCTGTTCACCAACTACCAGTTCTACGTCGAGGAGTTCGAAGCGGTGGCGCGGGCGAAGCTCGCCGATCGCGGCAGCGGCTACACCAGCTTCGTCGCCACCGGCGACGTCGAGATCACCAGCCCTGACGCAGAGATCCCGCTCTTGCCGAAACTGCCGCAGATGCCCGCCTATCACCTCAAGCGGCCCGACGGGCAGGGCGTCACGCTCGTCAACATCGGCGTCGGACCGTCCAACGCGAAGACGGCGACGGATCACATCGCGGTGCTGCGGCCGCATGCCTGGATCATGGTGGGCCATTGCGCCGGCCTGCGGACCAACCAGAAGCTGGGCGATTTTGTCCTCGCCCACGCCTACCTGCGCGAGGACCGGGTGCTCGACGACGATCTGCCGGTCTGGGTGCCGATCCCGGCACTCGCCGAGATCCAGATCGCGCTTCAGGAGGCGGTCGCCACCGAGACCGAGATGGCCGGCTACGACCTCAAGCGGATCATGCGCACGGGCACCGTGGCCAGCGTCGACAACCGCAACTGGGAACTGCGCGAGCACACCGGGCCGGTGCAGCGGCTGAGCCAGTCCCGCGCCATCGCGCTCGACATGGAATCCGCCACCATCGCCGCCAACGGCTACCGGTTCCGCGTGCCCTACGGCACGCTTCTGTGCGTCTCGGACAAGCCGCTTCACGGCGAACTCAAGCTGCCGGGCATGGCCTCGGACTTCTACAAGACCCAGGTGGCGCGGCATCTGCGCATCGGGATCCGGGCGATGGAACTCATCGCGGCGATGCCGCTGGAGCGGATCCACAGCCGGAAACTGCGCAGTTTCGACGAAACCGCCTTCCTTTGAGCGGGAAAACGCGCGAAACGTTGCCGTAATACCATGAATCCCGCTTGTATGCGGCCACCATTTGTTGTGTTTGTTGCCCACATGAAGTTATATGATCGAAGCGAGGCCCAAGATTGCGGGCAGTGGAAGGAGACCAGGAAATGGCCAAACCGATGACCAAGACCCAGCTTGTGGCCGCGCTGGCCGAGGAAATGGGCAGCGACAAGAAAACCGCCGGCGCCGCGCTCGACGCGGTATGCGGGCTGATCACCCGCGAGGTGGCGGATGGCGGCGCGGTGACGCTTCCCGGTGTCGGCAAGTTCTACCTGCGCGAACGTCCCGAGCGCATGGTGCGCAACCCCGCCACCGGCGAGCAGTTCAAGAAGCCCGCCGACAAGCAGGTGAAGGTCACCATCGCCAAGGCGCTCAAGGACAGCGCGAACGGCTGACGCCCGCCTCGTCCCGGTGACAGGGGCCGCCCGGGGGGCGGCCCTTTTCTTTGCCGCGCCCCCGTGGCACATGCGAGGGACCGGCCCGCCCCATGGCAGGGCGGGCATGGCGCGGGGTTTGCGAGGCTTCCCTTCGGAAGGGGGGTCGCCCGCGATGGGAGGGGGCCGGCGGCTTGGACATTCGCGCGATCGTTCTGGGGCTGGCCTTCGCGGTGATGTGGTCCTCGGCCTTCAGCGCGGCGCGGATCATCGTGGCCTCGGCGCCGCCGCTTTCGTCGCTTTCGCTGCGGTTCCTGATCTCGGGTCTGATCGGCGTCGCCGTGGCCCGGTATCTCGGGCAGTCCTGGCGGCTGACGCCGGCGCAGTGGCGCGCCACCGTCGTTTTCGGCGTCTGCCAGAACGCGCTCTACCTGGGGCTTTACTGGATCGCCATGCAGACGGTGGAGGCCTCACTTGCCGCGATCATCGCCTCGACCATGCCGCTTCTGGTGGCGCTGTCCGGGCGGGTCTTCCTCGGCGAGCGGATCCGGCCGCTCGGCCTTGCCGGCCTCGTGGCGGGTTTCGTGGGCGTCACGCTCATCATGGGCGCACGCTTCCAGGGCGGGGTCGATCCCTACGGCCTGGCCCTTTGCGTCGTCGGGGTGGGGGCGCTGACCGTGGCGACGCTCTCGGTGCGGGGCGCCTCGTCGGGGGGCAACTTCCTGATGGTCGTCGGGCTTCAGATGCTCGTGGGCTCGGCGGCACTGGCCGTGCCCGCGGCCATGCTGGAGACGATCGAGGTCGACTGGTCGTGGCGGCTGGGGCTGGCCTACGCCTACACGATCCTCGTCCCGGGCCTCGCCGCCACGCTGGTGTGGTTCCTGCTGGTGGATCGCGTGGGCGCGGTGAAGGCGGCCACCTTCCACTTTCTCAACCCGTTTCTCGGCGTGGCGATCGCGGCGCTTCTGCTGGGCGAGGCGTTGGGTCCGCTCGATATCGTGGGCGTCACCGTGATCGCCTTCGGCATCCTGGCGGTGCAACTGTCGCGCCAGCAGCGCGTGCCGGCCGCGGCGCGGCGCGGCTAGCCGAGGATCGCCAGAAGACCCGTCAGCGTGAAGAAGGCGCCCGTCGTGGCGCCGAGGAGCGCGAGCGAGGCGATGCCCTCGTGGCCGTAATCCTGGGCGAAGAGCGCGTAGATCCCGAACATCGGCATGGCCGCCGACAGCACGACGGCGAGGCGGAGATCCGGGTCGGCGACGTGGAACCCGATGAGCGGCAGCGCCACCAGCGCGAGCGCGGTCATCGCCGGATGCAGCAGGAGCTTTCCGGCGACGATTTCCGCGGCGAGCATCCGGTTGCCGCGCACCGGCAGCCCGACGAGCGAGCCGCCGATCACGAAAAGCGCGATCGCCCCGGTGGAGGACGCCAGAAGGTCGAGCAGCCGCGCCACGCCGGAGGGCACCGAGAGCCCGGCCAGAGATACCGCGAGCCCTGCGAGCAGCCCCAGCACCATGGGCCGCCGCACCACGCCCCAGATGAGGGCCTTCAGCCGCGGCCAGATGCTGCCGACATGCGAGGGGCGCGAGCCTTCCAGCAACAACAGCGTGAGGGGAATGAGCACGAAATTCTCGACCACGAGGTTCATCGCGAGGATGCGCCCCGCGTCCTCCGGCAGCAGCAGCAGCATCAGCGGGTAGCCCACATAGCCCGAGTTCGGACAGCTCGACCCCATCACCGCGATGGCCTTGCGCGCCGGGCCTGTGCCGCGCAGCGTGTGCCAGGTCCAGGCGAGCGCGATGGTGGCCAGCCCGCCCGCGAGAAAGACCGCCATGTAGTTGGGGCTCACGCTTTCGGTGAGCTTGCGGCCCGCCACCGCGGAAAAGAGCAGCGCGGGCAGCGCCACGTTCATCACGAAAAGGCCCAGAACGCGCATGTCCTCGGGACGGAAGGCCCCGAAGCGCACCGAGCCGTATCCGAGCCCCACCAGCGCGAAGATGGGAAAGGTGATCGCCAGGATGTCGAGCACGGGGTCTAGCCGATCGGCCCCCGCGCGCCGCCGGTCTGCGCACGGTCGAGAAGCAGGTGATCGAGCAGGACGCAGGCCATCATCGCCTCGCCCACCGGCACCGCGCGGATGCCGACGCAGGGATCGTGGCGGCCCTTGGTGACGATCTCGGTCGCCTCGCCAGAGAGGGTGACGGTGCGCCGCGGCGTCAGGATCGACGAGGTGGGCTTCACCGCGAAGCGCACCACCACGTCCTGCCCGGTGGAGATGCCGCCCAGCACCCCGCCCGCGTGGTTGGAGGAATAGACCGGCTTGCCGTCATTGCCCATGAATATCTCGTCGGCGTTCTGGCTGCCGGTCAGTTCGGCCGCCGCCATGCCCTCGCCGATCTCCACGCCCTTCACGGCGTTGATGCTCATCATCGCGGCGGCGAGATCGGTGTCGAGCTTGCCGTAGACCGGTGCGCCGAGGCCGGGCGGCACGCCCGACGCGACCACCTCGATCACGGCGCCCGCGCTGTCGCCGGACTTGCGCAGAGCGTCGAGATAGGCGGCCCAGTCCTCGGCGGCCTGCGGGTCGGGGCACCAGAAGGGGTTCCCGTCGATCGCCGCCGCGTCGAAGCGCGCGCGGTCGATGGCGTGCGGGCCGATGCGGGTCATGTAGCCGCGGATTTCCAGGCCCGGCGCCAGCGCGGCCAGCGCGGCGCGCGCCACGCCGCCGGCGGCGACCCGCGCCGCCGTCTCCCGCGCGGAGGAGCGCCCGCCGCCACGATAGTCGCGGATGCCGTATTTCTGCCAGTAGGCGATGTCGGCATGGCCGGGGCGGAAGGTCTTGGCGATCTCGGAATAGTCCTTGGAGCGCTGGTCGGCGTTGCGGATCAGAAGCTGGATCGGGGTGCCGGTGCTCTGCCCCTCGAAGACGCCCGACAGGATCTCCACCGCGTCGGGCTCCCGCCGCTGGGTCACGTACCGGCTTTGTCCCGGCTTGCGCCGGTCGAGCCAGAGCTGGAGCGCGGCCTCGTCGAGCGCGACGCCGGGCGGGCAGCCGTCCACCACGGCACCGAGGGCGGGGCCGTGGCTTTCGCCCCAGGTGGTCACGCGAAAGACGTGGCCGAAGCTGTTCAGGCTCATGCGAGATGGTCCTCCTGACTGGGCGGTCTAGCCCGCGCACCCCCTCCTCTCAAGCGGTTTCGCCTTGAAGGGCCAAGGGCGGCGGTCTACCGTCACGCTCACCTCGGGGTGGCCCGCACGCGCGCGGGCCTGAGATGCCGGACGGCGAACCCGTTGAACCTGAACCGGTTAGGACCGGCGGAGGGAAGGGACAGGACCCACGGGGCAGATCGCCCGCCTCCCCTGACTTGCTCCGCCCGTCGCAAGAAAGGAGCAAGACGATGCGCGCTTCGATGATTGCCACGGGTCTCGTCGCCGCCGCCACGGGCGCGGCGGGCCAGACCCCCGAACTGACAGTCTATACCTACGACAGCTTCGTCTCCGACTGGGGCCCCGGCCCGCAGATCGAGGCGGCCTTCGAGGAGGTTTGCGGCTGCGACCTGCGCTTCGTGGGCGCCGGCGACGGCGCCGCGCTCCTGTCCCGGCTGCGGCTCGAGGGCGAGAGGACGCAGGCCGACGTGGTGCTGGGACTCGACACGAACCTGACCCATGCCGCCCGCGAGACGGGACTTTTCGCCGAGCACGGGATCGCGGCGGAATTCGACCTGCCGGTGGCCTGGGACGATCCGCATTTCCTGCCCTTCGACTGGGGCTATTTCGCCTTCGTCCACGAGGCAGGCCTCGACGCGCCGACCTCTTTCCGCGCGCTGGCGGAAAGCGATCTCGACATCCTGATCCAGGATCCGCGCTCCTCCACGCCCGGCCTCGGGCTTCTGATGTGGGTGAAGGCGGCCTATGGCGACGAGGCGGGCGCGATCTGGGAAGGGCTCTCCGACAACGTGGTCACCGTCACGCCCGGCTGGTCGGAGGCCTACGGGCTCTTCCTCGACGGCGAGGCGGACATGGTCCTCTCCTACACCACCTCCCCGGCCTATCACCTGATCGCCGAGGACGATCCCTCCAAGGCCGCCGCGCCCTTCGAGGAGGGGCACTACATGCAGGTCGAGGTGGCGGGCATGCTCGCCGGCACCGAGCAGCCCGACCTCGCCCGGCAGTTCCTCGAGTTCATGACCGGTCCCGGCTTCCAGTCCGTGATCCCGACCACGAACTGGATGTACCCGGCGGTCATCCCGCCCGAGGGTCTGCCCGAGGGCTTCGAGACGCTGATCGCGCCCGAGACGGCCCTTCTGCTGCCGCCGGCGGAGGCCGCGGCGCTTCGCGGCCCGGCGCTCGAGGAATGGCGCGCGGCGCTGGCGCGCTAGGCGCGCCGCCCTGGGCGGCGGCGGGCGCGGCGCTTTTCGTCGCCGCGCTCGTCCTCGCCCCCGTGATCGCGGTGATCTGGACCGCTGGCGCGGCGGGGCGGCTCGGCCCGGGCGACTGGGCCGCGGTGCGTTTCTCGCTCACCCAGGCCGCGCTCTCGGCGCTTCTGTCGGCCGCGCTCGCCGTGCCCGTGGCGCGGGCGCTGGCGCGCCGCCGGTTCCCGGGGCGCGGCGCGCTCGTCACGCTGCTGGGCGCGCCCTTCATCCTGCCGGTGGTGGTGGCCGTCTTCGGGCTTCTCGCCGTGTTCGGGCGCAACGGCATCGCCAGCAACCTGCTGGACCTCGCGGGGCAGGAGCCGCTGTCGATCTACGGCCTGCACGGCGTGGTGCTCGCCCATGTCTTCTTCAACCTGCCGCTGGCCACGCGGCTTCTGCTTCAGGGCTGGCTCGCCATCCCGGGCGAGCGGTTCCGCCTCGCCGCCGCGCTCGCCCTGCCGCCGGGGACTGTGTTCCGCCTGCTCGAGCTTCCCATGCTGGTGCGCGTGCTGCCCGGCGCGGCGGTGGTGAT
This sequence comes from Rhodosalinus sp. K401, assembly GCF_041365735.1. Taxonomy (NCBI): domain Bacteria; kingdom Pseudomonadati; phylum Pseudomonadota; class Alphaproteobacteria; order Rhodobacterales; family Paracoccaceae; genus Rhodosalinus; species Rhodosalinus sp. K401. Next base: position 250,052 of record NZ_JBGFSI010000004.1, read on the forward strand.
CTTCGTCATCTGCCTGTCCAGCTTCGCCGTGGCGCTGATCCTCGGGGGCGGGCCGGCGGCCACCACCGTGGAACTCGCCATCTACCAGGCGTTCCGCTTCGAGTTCGATCTCGGCAAGGCGGCGGCCCTCGCGCTCGTCCAGCTGGCGCTCGCGGGCGGCGCGGCGATGCTTGCCGCGCGCCTCGCCCTGCCGCCGGCCATGGGCGCCGGGCTGGACCGGGTGGTGCCGCGCTGGGACGCCGACCGCCCGGGTCTGCGGGTGCAGGACGCGCTGTGGATCGGGGCGGCCGCCGGTTTCCTGCTGGTGCCGCTCGCCATGATCGTGATCGACGGGGTGCCGGGGCTGGCGCGGCTGCCGGGCAGCGTGTGGACGGCGGCGGGGCGCTCTGTCGCCGTCGCGCTCGTCTCCACCGCGCTCGCCATCGCGCTCGCCCTCGCGCTGGCGAGCCGGCGGGGCGAGTTGCTGGCGGTGCTCGCCATCGCCGTCTCGCCGCTCGTGCTCGGGACCGGCCTTTTCCTGATCCTCCGACCCGTGGCCGCGCCGGGTGACGTGGCGCTTCCGGTGACCGCCCTCGTCAACGCGCTGATGGCGCTGCCCTTCGCGCTCCGCGCGATCCGCCCCGAGCTCGAGGCGGTGCGGGCCGATTACGGCCGCCTCTGCCTGTCGCTCGGCCTGACCGGGCGGCGGTTCTGGACGCGGGTCGCGCTGCCTCGGCTGCGCCGCCCGCTCGGTTTCGCGGCGGGGCTCGCCGCGGCGCTCTCCATGGGGGATCTCGGCGTGATCGCGCTCTTCGCCGACCCGGAGCGCGCGACGCTGCCCTTGCAGATGTATCGGCTCATGGGGGCCTACCGCACGTCGGACGCGGCCGGCGCCGCGCTTCTTTTGCTGCTGCTCAGCCTCGCGCTCTTCTGGGCCTTCGACCGCGGGGGGCGTATCGATGCTCGCGCTTGAGCGGCTCGTCGTCACGCAGGACACGTTCCGGCTGGAGGCGGATCTTACCGTCCCGGGGGGCCGCATCGTGGGCGTGATCGGCCCTTCCGGCGCGGGCAAGTCCACCCTGCTCAACGTGATCGCGGGGTTCTTCCCGCCGAGCGCCGGGCGCGTGCTCTGGGACGGGCGCGACATCACCGGCCTGCCCCCGGCCCGGCGGCCCGTCGCCATGCTCTTCCAGGAGGCGAATCTCTTTCCCCATCTCACGGCCGCCCAGAACGTGGCGCTTGCCCTCACGCCGCGGGCGCGGCTCTCGCGAGCCGAGGCCGCGGCGGTGGAACGGGCGCTCGACAGGGTGGGCCTTTCCGGGCTCGGCGAACGGCGCCCGGCGCAGCTTTCGGGCGGCCAGCAGGGGCGCGTGGCGCTGGCCCGGGCGCTCTTGCAATCGAAGCCGCTTCTGCTGCTGGACGAGCCCTTTTCCGCGCTCGGCCCCGCCCTGCGCGGCGGAATGCTCGACCTGGTCCGCGAGATCGCGGAGGAGACCGGCGCCACCGTCCTTCTGGTCAGCCACGACCCCGCGGACGCCCGCCGCATCGCGGACGACATCCTGCTGGTGGCGGAAGGCCGGGCCGCCGCGCCGGTGCCCACGGCAGAGATCCTCGCCGCGCCGCCGCCCGCGCTGCGGGCCTATCTCGGGGACTGAGGGGGCGGCGTGACGCCGCGTTCTCGGGTGACATCCCCCGCGCCCGAAGGCAGGTTGATCCGGTGTGAGGAGGACCCGCCGATGACCGCCTATCCGAGACTTCTGGAACCGCTGGACCTGGGCTTCACGCAGCTTCCCAACCGGGTGCTCATGGGCTCCATGCACACCAACCTCGAGGAGCTCGGCGACTGGAACCGTATCGCGGAGTTCTACGCCGAGCGCGCCCGCGGGGGCGTGGGCCTCATGGTGACGGGCGGCATCGCCCCCAACCCCGAGGGCGCGGTCTTTCCCGGCGCCTCGGCGCTGGCCAGCGACGAGGACGTGGCCCACCACCGGATCGTGACCGAGGGCGTCCATGAGGCGGGCGGGCGGATCGCGATGCAGATCCTGCATGCCGGCCGCTACGCCTACGGCAAGGACTGCGTGGCGCCGAGCGCGATCAAGTCGCCCATCTCTCCCTTCGTCCCGCGCGAGCTCGACGAGGCGGGCATCGAGAAGCAGATCGCCGACTTCGCCGCCACCGCCGCGCGGTCGCGGGAGGCGGGCTACGACGGCGTCGAGATCATGGGAAGCGAGGGCTATTTCATCAACCAGTTCCTCGTGACCCACACCAACAAGCGCACCGACCGCTGGGGCGGGCCCTACGAGAACCGGATGCGCCTGCCGGTCGAGATCCTGCGGCGCGTGCGCGCGGCCGTGGGGCGCGACTTCATCGTGATCTACCGCCTCTCGATGATCGACCTCGTGCCCGAGGGCTCCACCCACGAGGAGGTGGTCGAACTCGCCCGCGCGGTGGAGGAGGCCGGCGCCGACATCATCAACACCGGCATCGGCTGGCACGAGGCTCGCGTGCCCACCATCGCCACCTCGGTGCCGCGCGCGGGCTTCGCCTGGGTGACGAAGAAGCTCATGGGCAAGGTCGGCGTGCCGCTGGTGACGTCGAACCGGATCAACACGCCGGAGGTGGCCGAGAAGGTGCTGGCCGAGGGCTGCGCCGATTTGGTGAGCATGGCCCGGCCGTTCCTCGCGGACGGGCAGTTCGTGAAGAAGGCCGCCGAGGGCCGCGCCGACGAGATCGCGCCCTGCATCGCCTGCAACCAGGCCTGCCTCGACCACACCTTCAGCCTCAAGGTCTCCTCCTGCCTCGTGAACCCGCGCGCTTGCCACGAGACCGAGCTGGTGATCGCGCCCGCCGCAGCCCCGAAGCGCGTCGCGGTCGTGGGCGCCGGGCCCGCGGGGCTCTCCGCGGCGATCACCGCGGCGGAGCGGGGCCACGATGTCACGCTGTTCGAGCGGGACGCGGTGATCGGCGGGCAGCTCAACCTGGCGCGAGTCATCCCCGGCAAGGAAGAGTTCCACGGCCTCGTGGAGTGGTATGCGCGGATGCTCGACGTGCACGGCGTCGCGCTTCGGCTGGGCCGGGCGGCGACGGCGGCCGATCTCGCCGCATTCGACGAGGTGATCGTGGCCACCGGGGTCAATCCCCGCGATCCGGGCATCCCGGGACAGGACGGGCCCAACGTGCTGGGCTACGCCGAGGTGCTGCGCGGCGCCGAGGTCGGGCCGCGCGTGGCTGTCGTGGGCGCGGGCGGCATCGGCTTCGACGTCGCCGAGTTCCTCGTCCACGCGGGTGAAAGCCCCACCGAGAACCTTGCCCTCTGGCGCGAGGAATGGGGCGTCGGAGACCCGGAGGACCGCCGCGGCGGCCTGGCCGAGCCGCATCCGCACCCCGCGGCGCGGAAGGTCACGCTGCTGCAGCGCAAGCCGGAAAAGCCGGGCCGCCGCCTCGGCAAGACGACGGGCTGGATTCACCGCGCGAGCCTCAGGATGAAGGGCGTCGAGATGCTCTCGGGCGTCAACTACGAGGGCATCGACGCGGGCGGCCTGCATGTCTCCTTCGGGGAGGCGCGCGAGCAGCCCACCCGCATCGAGGCCGACACCATCGTTCTTTGCGCCGGGCAGGAGAGCGAGCGCGCCCTTGCCGAGGCGCTCGAGGCATCGGGCGTTCGCGCGCATGTGATCGGCGGCGCGGACGTGGCCGCGGAACTCGACGCTAAGCGCGCCATCGACCAGGGCACGCGGCTCGCGGCGGCGCTCTGATGCGGCCCATAGGTCTCATCGGCGGGATGAGCTGGGAAAGCACGGCGGTCTATTACCGCCTCCTGAACGAGCGCGCGCGCGAGCGGTTCGGTGGCCTGCACTCGGCGGAGATCCTCCTCTGGTCCGTGGATTTCGCCCGGATCGAGCGGATGCAGGCCGACGGCGACTGGGCGCGGGCGGGAGAGGAGCTCGCCGCGATCGTGCGGCGCCTGGAGGCGGCCGGGGCGGGCTGCATCGCGATCTGCACCAACACCATGCACAAGGTCGCGGGCGAGGTAGCCGGCGCGGTGCGCGTGCCGCTCGTCCATATCGCCGACGCCACGGCCGCGGCGGTGCGCCATGCGGGCTGCAAGCGGCCGCTCCTTCTGGCCACGCGCTACACGATGGAGCAGGATTTCTACCGCGGCCGCCTCGCCGAGCTCGGGGTGGACACCGCGATCCCGCCCGAGCCCGCGCGCTCGGAGGTGCACAGCGTGATCTACGAGGAGCTTTGCCGCGGCCAAGTGCGCCCCGAATCCCGTGCGCGCTACGTGGCCGCCATCAAAGACGCCGCCCGGGCGGGCGCGGACGGGGTCATCCTGGGCTGCACCGAGATCGGTCTGCTGATCGGCCCGGGCGACACGGACCTTCCCCTTTTCGACACGACCGCGCTTCATGCCGATGCGATCCTCGAGGCGGCAATTACACCTCTGAGTTGAATGTCGCAGGTTTGATCGTTTCCTACCGTTGAACTGGCACACTCAAACCGCCGTATTGTCGGCCCAGAGTCCAAAAACCGCCGGATTTTCCACCGATACCCGACCCTGCTGCCAAATATAGTGTTGAAAGGGTAAATCGTATGGATCGGCTCACGGAAATGGAGGCGTTCGCCACCGTCGTGGACCAGGGGGGGTTCACGGACGCGGCGAAGAAGCTGGGGATTTCTAAATCCGCCGTCTCCAAGCATGTTTCGTCGCTGGAAGCGCGTCTGGGGGCGCGTCTTCTCAACCGCACGACGCGCCGGGTCAGCCCGACTGAGATCGGGCTTGTCTACTATGACCGCGCGCGGCGCGTGCTCAACGACGCCGGCGAGGCCGACGCGCTGGTGACCTCGATGCAGTCGGCCCCGTCGGGGCTGCTGCGGGTCTCGGTGGCCACCGATTTCGGTGTGAACCATCTCTCTCCCGTGCTCGGGGACTTCCTTCAGGAATTTCCCGACATCACGGTCAACATGGTTCTGAGCAACCGCTACGTGGAGCTGATTTCCGAAGGCTTCGACATGGCGGTGCGGATCGGCGAACTGGAAGACTCGAGCCTGCGGGCGCGCAAGCTCACAGAAACGACCAAGCGCATGATCGGCTCGCCGTCCTACTTCCAGAAATTCGGACGCCCGCAGCGGATCGACGACCTGAACGAGCACAAGCTCCTGCACTATTCGAGCCAGTCCTCGGGCAGTGTCTGGCGCGTGACCGCACCCTCGGGCGAAAAGCGCCAGGTGCGCACCGCGGGCTGGCTTTCGGTGAATGACGGGCAGTCGCTTCTGAACGCCTGCATCGCCGGGCTCGGGATCGCCTACCTGCCGTCCTACCTTTACGCCGACGCGATGGCGCAGGGGCTGGTCGAGGACGCGATCCCCGATCTGCCGGCGGAATCCCACGGCATCTACGCTGTCTACCCGCCGGGCCGCTTCACCCAGCCCAAGGTGCGCGCCTTCATCGATTTCCTCGTCCACCAGTTCGCGGAGAAGGGTCCGACGACGTGGTAAGCGCGCCGCCGCGCCCGCAGCCGGGCGCGCGGCGGGGCTGCCGCATCGGCTCGCGCGCGAGGCGATCCGGAGCAGCGGCCGCGGGTTCGAAACGAGGGCGGCGGGCCGCGCCCGCTCAATCGGCGGCCGGCTCCACGACGGCCACGATCGGACCCATCCACCTTCCGATATCGGAGCGACCAAGCCCGGGGGCGTGCAGGCGCGAGACGTTGCCGTCGAGGTAAAGCGCCTGGGGCAGGCCCAGGCGGTCGCGGAAAAGCCGCCCGAACTCGTGAAAGGTGACGGGGCGCCCCGAGATGGCGAAGACGACGCGGTCTCCCGCCTCGGTCGCGCCGACGCCGTTGCGCACGAAGCGCGACGTGCTGTCGGCGAGAAACCTGGGGTGCAGCGCGCCGTCGATCACCAGCATGGGGCCCGATTGCGTGGCGTGGCGACACTCCGGCCCGGTCTCGGCGAAGCGCCGGGTCTCGATCACCCGCGCGCGTGCGGCCTCTATGCACAGAACGCCGTTCGGCAGAAGCCCGAAATTGCCCGGTCCGGCCGATGTGACGAGAGACATCGTCTGCTCGCCGTCCTCGACGTAAAGGCCGACGGGCGCGCGGTCCTGGTGATACATGCCCGCGTTCATGGCGAAGGCGAGATGCCGTCCGCGCGCGCCCAGCGCACGCTCCAGCGTCGAGAAATGCCCGTAGGGCACGCCATCCGCGCCGGCGTGAAAGAGCCTCAGCTCTTCCCGCGCCGGATCCACCTCGCAGACCGTGTAGGTGATGCCGTCATGCGTCAGATCCCGGCATTCCGCGCCGTGTGCCCCGCCGGCGAGAGCCAGCGTGAAGGCGAGCGCGGCAAGGCCGCGGATCACTCTTCCAGATCCCGCCGCACCGAGGGCTGCTCGAAAAGGCGCCGCGTCTCGTCCATCCTGTCGAATGTCTCGTCGATCACGAAGCGCAGCTCCGGCGCGTATTTCAGCGTGAGCTCGCGCGACACGGCGCGCCGCAATTCGCCACGGTTGCGGTCCAGAAGCGCGATGGCGTCCTCCTGTCCGCGCCCGCCAAGCGGCATGACGTAGACGGTCGCCACCTTCAGGTCGGGCGAAGCCCGCACTTCCGCGACGGTCAGCGACAGCCGGTTGAGCTCCGGGTCGTGGATATCGCCACGGTTCAGAACGTCGGAAAGGGTGCGCCGGATCAGTTCTCCGACGCGAAGCTGGCGCTGGCTGGGGCCCTGTTCGGCATGATTGCGGGATCGCGACATGGCCGACAGATATGCCCTCCCGCGGGCTTTGCCAAGCGGTGCCGGAGGCGCTAAGGAGGCCGCGCCTTGTCGGGAGGAATACGGGATGGCCGATCTGCCGGGGATCGTGGTGACAGGCGCCTCGGGGCGCATGGGACGGATGCTGGTTCAAACGGTGCGCGACTCGGAGCGCGCGCGCCTGTCCCGCGCGGTGGAACGGCCGGGACACCCCTGGATCGGGTGCGACCTGGGCGAGGCGATGGGCGGTGCGCCCCTCGGCGTCACGGTGAGCGACGATCCGCTGGAGGCCTTCGCGTCCGCGCGCGCGGTTCTCGATTTCACCAGCCCCGACGCCACTGTCGCCTTCGCCGAGATCGCCGCGCAGGCGCGCCTCGTTCACGTGGTCGGGACCACCGGATTCGACGACGCGCATCTCGCGAAACTGCGCGCCGCGGCGCGCCACGCGACGATGGTGCGTGCCGGCAACATGAGCCTTGGCGTCAATCTTCTGACGCTGCTGGCCCGCAAGGTCGCGGAGGCGCTCGACGACGATTACGACATCGAGATCGTCGAGGCGCACCACCGCCACAAGGCCGACGCGCCCTCGGGCACCGCGCTGATGCTGGGCGCGGCGGCGGCAGAGGGCCGCGGGGTCGCCTTGTCGGAGGTGGCGGACCGTGCCCGCGACGGGATGACCGGTGCGCGCAGGCGCGGGGCCATCGGGTTTCACGCCGTGCGCGGCGGGGACATCGTGGGCGAGCACGAGGTGATCTTCGCCGGCGAAGGCGAGCGCGTCTCGCTGCGCCACGTGGCCAGCGACCGGTCCGTGTTCGCGCGGGGCGCGCTTCGCGCGGCGCTCTGGGGTCTGGACAAGGGGCCGGGCGAATACGACATGATCGACGTGCTGGGCCTCGCGGAGGAACGCAAAGACTGATCCGGCCCGGCTGTAACACCGTAGTCCCCTTCAAACGAAGAGGATGCCGACCATGCGTATACTTGTTGCAGCCACGCTCGCGCTCGTCCTCGGGACGCTTCCGGTCCGGGCGGATTTCGCGCAGATCACCGACCGGTCCCAGTTCATGGACCTCGTCGTGGGCAAGGAACTCACTCGCCCGCTCGTCCGCCTCCAGGTCGAGCCCGACGGCGCCATCCGCGGCACCGGCGCGCTGCGCGAGGTCAGGGGCGCCTGGAAATGGCAGAGCGGGTTGTTCTGCCGCGACCTCTACTGGGGCGAACGGGATCTGGGTTACAATTGCCAGACCGTCGAGATGAGCGGAAACACCGTACGCTTCACCGCCGATCAGGGGCAGGGCGACCACGCGGATTTCCGCGTTCGCTGAGGGTCGTCACCCCTCGGCCGCCATCCGGCGTGCCATGTCCAGCATCCGGCAAGAGAAGCCCCACTCGTTGTCGTACCACCCGAAGAGCCGGGTCAGATCGCCGGCGACGGACGTGCCCGGCCCGCTCATGATGATGGACTCGCACCGTCCGCGCAGGTCGGTGGAGACGAGTGGCGCCTCGATCCAGCCGAAGACATCTGAGCCTTCGGCCGCATCCCGCAGCGCCGCGTTGACGTCCTCCGGCGGGGCCGGACGTCTCAGTCTTACCGTCAGGTCGATGGACGAGACGCTCGCCGTGGGCACACGCAGCGCCCGCGCCTCCACCCGGCCCCGGAGGGACGGCAGCACCTCGCCGATGAGCGCGCCCGCGCTTGTCGTGGTGGGGACCATCGACAGCGCGGCGGCGCGCGAGCGTTCCGGCGTACCGCGGGGCTTGTCCACGGTGGGCTGGCTGCCCGTGTAGCAATGCACCGTGGTCATCTGCCCGCTCTCCACGCCCCAGCTGGCGTCCAGCAGACGTAGCAGCGGGGCGAGCGCGTTCGTCGTGCAGGACGCGTTCGAGACGACGGGCTGCCCGGCCAGCCGCTCGTCGTTGGCACCCAGCACGAGCGTGACGTCCGCCGCGGGCGACGGACCCGAGATCAGCACCCGCCGCGCCCCGGCATCGAGGCCCGCCTCGGCCACGGGCCGGGATGTGGCAAGCCCGGTGCATTCCAGCACCACGTCGACGCCGGACAGGTCGAGCGCGCGCAGATCCTCCGCCTGGTGCAGCGGGACGCTGTGGCGGCCGGCCTGCAAGGCGCCGTTGCGGGCCGTCACCGGCTCGGGCCATGGCCCGAAGACACTGTCATACCCGAAAAGATAGGCCATGAGATCGGGCTCGGCGATGTCGTTCACCAGGACAAGCTCGATGTCGTGCGCCTCCGACAGGATCAGGCGCATGAGCGTGCGCCCGATGCGCCCGAAGCCGTTGATCGCTACCCGAACGGGTCTGCCTGTCATTTCCGTCATCCTCGCCGCGTCGTCGAAACGCTCGCTATCAGAGCGGCGCGCGCGCGCCCAGCCCTGCACGCGCCGGGCTGGACGTTTCAGAAGTCGATCGCCAGCCCCTTGCGCTCCCAGTCGCCGTAGCGCACGGGCTCGGGGCCGTCGCGGCCCCCGAGCTCGGGCGGAAGCTCCAGGGATTTCGCCTTGCGGCGGCGCTCCTCGGCCTCGGCCAGGGCGCGCTGCGCGGCGGGCGGAAGGTCGCGCCGCGCGTGGTCTGCGGTTGTTTCGGGCGTGTCGTCGGCCATCTTCTTCCCTCGCGGTCTCGCCGCTGATATAGACCGCGCCTTCGCCACCGCCAAGCCGAGGCCCCCATGACAGCCACCGCGCCCGATCCCGTCGCGCCCGATCCGGGGCACGGACGCGCCGCCCGGCGCGGCGCGCTCGCGCTGCTCGACGCCGTGACCGGCGAGGCGCAGACGCTGTCCGAGGCCGATGGCCGCATCGCGCAGCTTGCGCCGCCCGATCGCGCGCGTGCGCTTCGTCTCGCCCGCGACACGCTGCGCGGGCTTGCCCGGGCCGACGCGCTGCTTGCGCCGCATCTGCGCCGCGCGCCGCCCCGGATCGTGCGCAACGCGCTTCGGCTCGGCACGACGGAACTTGCCAAGGGGGCGGCCGCGCATGGCGCGGTGAACGACTGGGTGACGATCGTGGGCACGCTGGGCCGCAAGGCCGCGCCCGCACGCGGGATGGTGAACGCCGTGCTGCGCAAGATGGCGACCGAGGCGCCGGGCCGCTGGGACGCGCTGCCCGTGCCCGAGCTGCCGGCATGGCTTCGCGATCCGCTTCTGGACGCATGGGGCGCCGACGCGGTGGCGGCGATGGAGGCCGCGCATCTCGCCGGCGCGCCGCTCGACCTGACGGCGCGGGGCGATCCGCGCGATCTGGCCGCGCGGCTCGCCGCGGAGCTGCTGCCCACCGGCTCGGTGCGGGTGTCGGGCAACACCCGGGTATCGGCCCTGCCCGGCTACGCGGAAGGCGACTGGTGGGTTCAGGACGCGGCGGCCGCGCTGCCGGTCCGCCTTCTCGCGCCCCGGCCCGGCGAGCGGGTGCTGGACCTCTGCGCCGCGCCGGGGGGCAAGGCGCTTCAGCTTGCCGCGGCCGGGGCCGAGGTGACCGCGGTCGACATGTCGCCAGAGCGCCTCGCGCGGGTGTCCAGCAACCTCGCGCGCACCGGTCTGTCGGCCACGCTCTGCGCCGAAGACGCGCGCGCCCACGCCGGCGGACCCTACGACGCGGTGCTTCTGGACGCGCCCTGTTCGGCCACGGGCACGATCCGCCGCCATCCCGACCTGCCCCATGTGCGGGACGGCTCAGGCATCGACGCGCTCGTCGCGCTTCAGGCCGAGATGCTGGATCACGCCCTGACCCGGCTCGCCCCCGGGGGGCGCCTCGTCTTCTGCACCTGTTCGCTTCTGCCCGAAGAGGGCGAGGGGCAGGTCACCGCGGCCCTCGCCCGTCATCCCGGGCTGGTCGCGGACCGGGCGGCGCTGGATCGCCCGGGCCTCGACCCGGCCTGGCGAAGCGCCGAGGGCGGTCTGCGTCTGCGCCCCGACTACTGGGCGGCGTCGGGCGGCATGGACGGGTTCTACATGGCAGTGCTGCGCCGCGCCTGACAGGCACGCGCCTTGCGCGTCGCCGAAGGTGACTTGGCCTTTCCACGCGCCTATACTGCGCGCGATCGCGCACGCCCGAAAGGCGCGGAACCGGGGCAGATCGGAATGGCAGACGGGCAGGGCTGGCCGGCGCGCAGCGCGCGCCTTCTGGACGGCTGGGCGGCGTGGCGCGCGGCCCGGGCACGGCCGGCCACGGGGTTCCGCACCCCGCCCGAGCCGCGCACCTTCGGGCTTGTCACGCGCGGGCGGCAGCTTCTCGCGGGGAACCTGATGTTCGCGGGCCATCTCGTCGAAACGCCGCCCGGCACCCGGCCCTGGGGCATCGCGCCCCCCGACCCCGCCTTCACGGCCGAGTTGCACGGGTTCGGCTGGCTCGATGACCTCGCCGCGGTGGGCACCGCCCCGGCGCGCTCGCTGGCGCAGGACTGGCTCTGGGACTGGATCGGGCGCTACGGGGCCGGGCGCGGTCCGGGATGGACGGCGGACCTCGCGGGGCGGCGCCTCACGCGCTGGATAGAGCACGCGCTCTTCCTGACGATGGGACGGGACGCGGCGACGCAGGCGGCGTTCTTTCGCGCCCTCGCCGTGCAGGCCGCCTTCGCCGCCCGGCGCTGGCGCGCCGCCCCGCCCGGGCTGGAGCGTTTCGAGGCCGTGTCGGGCGTCGTTCTGGCCGGGCTCATGCTGGAGGGGCTGGAGCACCGGCTCGACGCCGGCCTCGCCGCGCTCGAGAGGGTTTGCCGCGACGAGATCGACGCGGGCGGCGCGATTCCCACGCGCAACCCCGAAGAGCTGATGGAGGTGCTGACGCTTCTCACCTGGATCGTCGCCGTGCTGCGCGACGCGGGCCGCGATCCGGGGCCGGAGCTGGCCGCGGCGATCGCGCGGGTGGCCCCGACGCTGCGCGGTCTGCGCCATGCCGACGGCGGCCTGCCGCGCTTTCACGGTGGCGGGCGGGGGGTGGAGGGCCGGCTGGACCAGGCGCTCGCGGCGACGGACGCGCGGCGCAGGCCGCCCGCGGGGCTGGCCATGGGATATGCGCGGCTGCGCGCCGGCCGCACGACCCTGATCGTGGACGCGGCCCGCCCGCCCGGGGGCCGCGGCTCTTTCGACGCCCATGCCTCGACCCTCGCCTTCGAACTGACCTCCGGACGCCGGCCCGTCATCGTCAACTGCGGCGCGGGGGGCAGCTTCGGCGCGGAGTGGCGGCGGGCGGGCCGCGCCACGCCCTCCCATTCCACGCTTTGCCTCGAAGGCCGGTCGAGCGCGCGGCTCGGAAAGCCTGTGATCGTGGCGGGCATGCGGCGCGAGATGCTGGAAGCGGCGCCCACCGACGTCCCGGCGGACCTCGACCGGGACGCCGAGGCGCATCGTTTCGAGGGCGCGCATGACGGGTACCGCCCGGGCTGGGGAGTGACCCATGCGCGGATGCTGGCCCTGTCGCTCGACGGGCGCGGGCTTTCGGGCGAGGATCTGCTGCTCGCGCTCGAAGCCCACGACAAGCGACGCTTCGATGCCGCGCTCGACGCCGCCAGGCTGCGCGGCCTGCCCTACCAGATCCGGTTCCACCTGCACCCGGAGGTGGACGCCGAGCTCGACATGGGCGGGGCCGCGGTCTCGCTCGCAGCGCCCTCGGGAGAGATCTGGGTGTTTCGCCACGACGGCGCGGCGCGGCTGTCGCTCGAACGGGGCGTCTACCTCGAGCGTGGCCGGTTGCGGCCGCGCGCCGCGCAACAGATCGTTTTGTCCGGCCGCGCTTTCGAGTATGCGACGCGCGTGCGATGGTCCGTGGCCAAGACCCAGGAGACCGCGACGGCCGTCCGCGACCTGGTCCACGCCATGCCCGAATACGAACCCTGAGACCCGTTTTCCCGACAGGAAAGGCCCCCAGCCCATGCCCGATCTCGTTCCCGTCCGCCGCGCGCTGCTGTCCGTCTCCGACAAGACGGGCCTCGCGGAGCTCGGAAAGGCGCTCGCGGCACGGGGCGTCGAGCTCGTGTCCACCGGCGGCAGCGCGGCGACGCTGCGGCAGGCGGGGCTTGCCGTGCGGGACGTGTCCGACCTCACCGGTTTCGCCGAGATGATGGACGGGCGCGTCAAGACGCTGCACCCGGCGGTGCATGGCGGGCTTCTCGCGCTGCGCGACGTGCCGGAGCACCGCGCCGCGATGGAGGAGCACGACATCGCGCCCATCGACCTTCTGGTGGTCAACCTCTACCCGTTCGAGGAGACGGTGGCCCGCGGCGCAGGCTACAACGAGACGATCGAGAACATCGACATCGGCGGCCCGGCGATGATCCGCGCCGCGGCGAAAAACCACGCCCATGTGGCGACCGTCGTGGACGTCGAGGACTACCCGGCTCTTCTGGCGGAGCTCGACGCGAATGACGGCGCCACGCGCTATCCGTTCCGCCAGCGCCTCGCGCTGACCGCCTACGGCCGCACCGGGGCCTACGACGCGGCGGTGTCGGGCTGGCTGGCCGGGGCGCTGGAGGAAGACGCCCCGCGGCGCCGGGTCTTCGCGGGCAGGCTCGCCCAGACGCTGCGCTACGGCGAGAACCCGCACCAGCGCGCGGCCTTCTACGGCGACGGCTCCCACCGCCCGGGCGTGGCCGCTGCCGAGCAGCTTCAGGGCAAGGAACTCAGCTACAACAACATCAACGACACCGACGCGGCGGCCGAGCTCTGCGCGGAATTCATGCCGCGCGACGGGGCCGCCTGCGTGATCGTGAAGCACGCGAACCCCTGCGGCGTGGCGCGCGGGGAGACGCTCCGCGAGGCGTATCTGCGCGCGCGCGACTGCGACCGCACCAGCGCCTTCGGCGGCATCGTGGCGCTCAACACGCGGCTGGACGCCGGGACCGCCGAGGCGATTCTCGAGCTTTTCACCGAGGTCGTCATCGCGCCCGCCATCGATCAGGCGGCGCGGGATCTTTTCGCGACGAAGCCCAATCTGCGCCTGCTGCTCGCGCATGGGCTGGCCGACTCCGCGGAGGCGGGCCTCGCCGTGCGGCAGGTGTCGGGCGGCTGGCTCGTGCAGGACCGCGACGCCGCGGTCGTGCGGCAGGAGGATCTGCGGGTCGTGACGAAACGCGCGCCCGGCGAGGGCGAGATGCGCGACATGCTCTTCGCGTGGACGGTGGCCAAGCACGTGAAGTCCAACGCCATCGTCTACGCGAAAGGCGGCGCGACGGTGGGCATCGGCGCGGGGCAGATGAGCCGCGTGGACAGCACCCGCATCGCCGCGCGAAAGGCCGCCGACATGGCCGAGACGCTGGGCCTGTCCGTTCTGCCGACGCAGGGATCGGCCGTGGCCTCGGACGCGTTCTTTCCCTTCGCCGACGGCGTGCTGGCCGCGGCGGAGGCCGGGGCGACCGCGCTCATCCAGCCGGGCGGTTCGATGCGCGACGACGAGGTGATCGCGGCCGCCGACGAGGCCGGGCTTGCCATGGTCTTCACCGGCCAGCGCCACTTCCGTCACTGAATGGCCGGCATGGTCCCGAAAGGAGCCCCGATGCGGCTGGTGATACAGGTGGCGGCGGCGGTCTTCGTGCTGGACCAGGCGCTGAAATATTACGTCGTCCACTGGCTCGGGCTGGCGCGGCTGGGTGCCATCGACGTGCTGCCGCCCTTCCTGAACCTGCGCATGGCGTGGAACACCGGGATCAATTTCGGCCTCTTCGCAGGCGGGTCCGAAACCGCGCGCTGGGTCCTGATCGTCGTCGCGCTGGCGATCACGGCCGCCGTCACGGTCTGGATGTGGCGCGAGCCGCCCGGCGTCGCCGGGCGCGTCTCGGCGGGCCTTCTCGTCGGCGGTGCGCTCGGCAACGTGGTGGACCGGGTCCTTTACGGCGCGGTGGCGGATTTCCTCAACATGTCCTGTTGCGGCATCGAAAACCCCTACGCCTTCAACGTGGCCGACATCGCGATCTTCGCGGGGGCGCTCGGCCTCGTCTTCTTCACGGGCGGCGACGGACGCCGGGACACGAAAAAGGCCCCGTGACGCGGGCTGCGGGATGGGCTAAGGCTGTGGCGATGATCGAGGAGGGTGCGATGCGGTGGGCGCGGCTTGTGCTCGTGGCTCTGGTTGCGGTGACGCTCGCGGGCTGTGGCGCGCGCGGCGAACGCGATCTCAGGCAGTTTCCCTACAGCCTTCAGCAAGGCCCCGAAGAGTTCGCCGTGGTGCCGTTCAAGCCGCTGGAGACACCGCAGAGCTTCGCCGAGTTGCCGACGCCGACGCCGGGGGCGCGCAACCGGGTGGAACTGACCCCCAATGCCGACGCGGTGGCCGCGCTGGGGGGCGATCCCGCGGCCCTGTCGGAGCGCGGGGTGCCCGCACCCGACGGCGCGCTGGTCTCGCACGCGTCGCGCTACGGCGTTCCGGCGGGCCTGCGCGCGCGCCTTGCGGCGGAGGACGCGGAATACCGCCAGCGCTTCGGGCTTTTCACCTTCCAGCTCATCCGCAACGACCGGTACCGCCAGGCGTATCGCCGGCAGGCGCTCGACCCGAACGCCGCGCTCGAGGCCTACCGCCGCGCCGGCCTGCGCACGCCATCCGCCCCGCCACAGTGAGGCGTCCGCCTCACAAACCCGTCAACGACGCTTGAACGGTCGCGGGCGCCGCGTAGCTTAGCATTGTGCCCATGACAGGAGGTGCCCCGATGCGCCGTGCCGCGCTTTTCCTCGCCCTTGCCCTCACATTCATCGCCCGGCCCGCGCTCGCGACCGAGAACGTCACCGACTTCGTCCTCAACAACGGGATGCAGGTCGTCGTGATCGAGGATCACCGGGCGCCGCTCGCGGTGCACATGGTCTGGTATCGCGCCGGCTCCGCCGACGAGCGGCCGGGCGCCTCGGGGGCTGCGCATTTCCTCGAACACATGATGTTCCGCGGCACCGAGACGCGCGCCCCCGGCGAGTTCTCGGAACGCGTGGCGGCGAACGGCGGCAACGACAACGCTTTCACGAGCTACGATTACACCGCCTATTTCCAGCGCGTCGCCGCCGACCGCCTGGGACTGATGATGGAGATGGAGGCCGACCGCATGGCCAACCTCCTGCTCCGGCCCGAGCTGGTCGAGACCGAGCGGGGCGTCATCCTCGAAGAGCGCAACCAGCGCGTGGAGAACGAGCCCGGCTCGCTCTTCCGCGAGCAGACCTCGGCCGCGCAATTCCTCAACCATCCCTACGGCGCGCCGATCATCGGATGGCGCCACGAGATCGAGGCGCTGAGCCGCGAGGACCTGAACGCGTATTACACCCGGCATTACGCGCCCAACAACGCGATCCTGATCGTTGCGGGCGACGTCACGCCGGACGAGGTGCGGCGTCTTGCCGAAACCCATTACGGCCCGATCCCGGCGAACCCCGCGGTCACGGAGCGTGCCCGCCCGCAGGAGCCGCCGCAGCGCGCGCCCCGCCGCGTGACGATGGAGGACGCCCGCGTGGCGCAACCCTACGTCACCCGAAGCTGGCTCGCGCCCGAGCGCGATCCGGGCGACCAGCGGCAGGCCGCGGCCCTCGTGCTGCTGTCCGAGCTTCTGGGCGGCGGGCAGACCTCGGTCCTGACCACGGCGCTTCAGTACGACAATCCCGTCGCCGTGTTCACCAGCGCCTTCTACGGCGCGACCTCGCTGGACCGGACGCGGTTCGGCGTGGTCGTGGTGCCGGCCCAAGGCGTCGGCCTTGCCGAGGCCGAGGCCGCGCTCGATGCCGAGATCGCCCGCTTCCTCGAGACGGGCGTGGATGCCGAGGCGCTCGAGCGGATCAAGTTCGGCCTGAAGGCCAGCCGCATCTACCAGCAGGACAACGTGCAGTCGGTGGCCCAGCGCTACGGCCGCGCGCTGACCAGCGGGCTCGCGCTCGAGGACATCGCGGCCTGGTCCGGGATCCTCGATTCGATCACCGGGGAAGAGATCATGGCCGTGGCGCGCGACGTTCTGGTGCCCGAACGCTCGGTCACCGGCTGGCTCCGGGCGCCCGAGGCCGACAAGACTGCGAACACGGAGGTGATGCAATGAAGTGGCTGGCCCCCCTCGCGCTTGCGGTTTTCGCCGCGCTGCCCGCGCGCGCCGAGATCGAGATCGAGGAAGTCACGAGCCCCGGCGGCATCACCGCCTGGCTTGTCGAGGACCACAACATCCCCTTCACCGCGCTGGAGCTGAGATTCCAGGGCGGAACCTCGCTCGACGCGCCGGGCAAGGAAGGCGCCGTGCGCCTTATGGCCGCGCTTCTCGAAGAAGGCGCGGGGGAGCGTGACGCGCAGGCCTTCGCGGCGGCGACCGAGACGATCGCGGCCGATTTCGACTACGACGCCCGCAACGACGCGGTGTCCGTCTCGGCACGCTTCCTGACCGAGACGCGCGACGAGGCGGTGGAGCTTCTGCGCGCCTCACTCATGGAGCCGCGATTCGACGAGGACGCGATCGCGCGCGTGCGCTCGCAGGCACTTTCCGCGATCCGGTCGGACCTGAACGATCCCGGTGCCATCGCAAGCCGCGAGTTCGCCCGCCTCGCCTTCGGGGATCATCCCTATGGCCGCGCGTCCGACGGCACGATCGAGAGCGTCGGCGCCCTGACCCGCGACGACCTCGTGGCCGCACATGCCGATGCGCTTGCCCGCGACCGCGTCTTCGTCGCGGCCGCCGGAGACATCACCGCGGAGGAGTTGGGGGGGCTGCTCGACGAGCTTCTGGGCGGCCTGCCGGAGACAGGCGGCGCGCGCCCCGGGGACGTGGCGGTGGCGCTGCCCGGCGGCATTTCGGTGGTCGAATTCGCCACGCCCCAGTCCGTCGCCGTGTTCGGCCACGAGGGCCTGCCGCGCGACGACGAGGATTTCTTCGCCGCCTTCGTGCTCAACCAGATCCTGGGCGGCGGCGGCTTCGAGAGCCGCCTGATGCAGGAGGTGCGCGAGAAGCGCGGGCTGACCTACGGCGTTTACAGCTATCTCGCGCCGAAGGATCACGCCGCGCTCTACATGGGCCGCGTGGCGTCGGCCAACGACCGCATCGCCGAGGCGATCGAGGTGATCCGCGGCGAGTGGGCGCGCATCGCCCGGGACGGCGTGACCGAAGCCGAGCTCGAGGCCGCCCGGACCTACCTGACCGGCGCCTACCCGCTGCGCTTCGACGGGAACGGGCCGATCGCCCGCATCCTGGTGGGGATGCAGATGGACGGTCTGCCGATCACCTACCCGCAGACGCGCAACGACCAGCTGGCGGCGATCACGCTCGAGGACGTGAACCGCGTGGCCGCGGAGCTGCTGAAGCCCGAACGGCTGCACTTCGTGGTGGCCGGTCAGCCCGAGGGGCTGGAGACGACGCCGGGCCAGTAGGCCGGCAGAGAGTGCACGCCGCCGGTCGCGCGGGCGCTCAGTTGATGAGCCCCGCGTGGCGCATGCCCTCCTCGACGCGCGCCTTCGTGCCCTCGGTCAGCGGCACGAGCGGCGTGCGCACCTCGTCCGAGCAGAGGCCCAGCACGGAAAGCCCGTATTTCGCGCCGACCAGGCCCGGCTCTGCAAAAATCGCCTTGTGCAACGGCATCAGCCGGTCCTGGAGTTCCAGCGCCTTGCCGTAATCGCCGGCGAGGCACGCCTCCTGCATGTCCGCGCAAAGGCGCGGCGCCACATTGGCGGTGACGGAGATGCAGCCCCGCCCCCCTTGTGCGTTGAAGCCGTGGGCGGTCGCGTCCTCGCCGGAAAGCTGGAGAAAGTCCGCCCCGCAGAGCATGCGCTGGCGGCAGACCCGGTCCAGATCGCCCGTGGCATCCTTTACGCCGACGATGCGCGGAAGCCTCGCGAGTTCCGCCATGGTGTCGGGCATCATGTCCACGGCCGAGCGGCCGGGGATGTTGTAGATGATGATCGGAAGTTCGCAGCAATCGTGCAGAAGCGTGAAATGCGCGATGAGCCCCGCCTGCGTGGGCTTGTTGTAGTAGGGCGTCACGACGAGCGCCGCGTCGGCGCCCACCTTCTCGGCCTGCTGGATGAAGCGCACCGCCTCTGCGGTGTTATTGGAGCCCGCCCCCGCGATCACCGGGATGCGGCCGCGCGCGGCGCGCACGACCTCCTCGACCACCGTTTCGTGTTCCGCGTGGCTCAGCGTGGGGCTCTCGCCCGTGGTGCCGACGGGCACGAGCCCGTGGCTGCCCTGCGCCACATGCCAGTCCACGAGATTGCGCAACGTCTCGAGATCGACCGCTCCGTTCCGGAACGGCGTCACGAGGGCGGGGATCGATCCGTGGAACATGGCACCCGGGTCCTTCTGGCGGTGCGCCGCCAATTCCCGGCTTTGTGAGTGGCGAGAGGGGCGCGCGCGGTCTATTTTCCGCGTGTCTATCCTTTGCCGGAGCGGAAAATGCAAGCGGCCACGCGTCTCGCGGCAGTGATCGTGATCGTCCTCACGGCGGCGCGCGCGGCTGTCGCCGGGCCCGAAGCGGTGGCCGGCGCCATGGACGCGCTGCGCGCCGGCGATTGGGAAGAGGCCGCCCGGGACGCGCGCGCCGCCGGACCCGTGGCGCAGGACATCGTGACGTGGCATCGCCTGCGCGCCGGTCTGGGCGCGCCCGAGGAGGTGATGGCGTTCCTCGAACGCAACCCGGACTGGCCGGGCCTCGACTGGCTGCGGCGCAAGAGCGAGCCGGCCATCGCGGACGCAGATGACGCCACCGTCCTCTCCTTCTTCGCCGAAGACCTTCCGCAGACCGGAGCGGGCGCGCTCGTCCAGGCCGCCGCGCTCGAGCGGGCGGGCGACATCGGCGCCGCGCAAGCGGGCATCGTGCTTGCGTGGCGCACGCTCCCGCTCGGGGCGGGAGAGCAGGCGGAGTTCTTGGAGCGCTACGGCGATCTTCTCGCCCCGCACCACGAGGCGCGCCTCGACATGACGCTCTGGAAGGGGTGGGAGCGCAATGCGGAGGCCATGCTTCCTCTCGTCCCGGACGCCTGGCGGGCGCTCGCCGAGGCGCGCCTTGCCCTGATGGCCGAGGCGCCCGGGGTCGACGCCCTGATCGCGCGGGTTCCCGAATCGCTGGCAAGCCACCCCGGGCTCGCCTACGAGCGTTTCGCGTGGCGCGTTCGCAAGGGGCGCACGCTCGACGCCCTCGATCTCCTGCTGCGCGTTTCGACCTCGGCGGAGGCGCTGGGCGAGCCCATGGCCTGGGCCGACCTGCGCCGCCGTCTCGCACGGGACGCCGTGCAGGAGGGCGATGCGATCCTCGCCTACCGCATCGCCTCGGCGCATCACATCGCCCCCACCGACGACTATGCCTACGCCGATCTCGAATGGATTTCGGGCTATGCCGCGCTCAAGCTCGGCAACGGCGAAAGGGCGGCCGAACATTTCGAGCGCCTCGGCGCCAATGTCAGCACGCCCATTTCCCTTGGTCGCGCCGGCTACTGGCTCGGGCGGGCGCGGGAAGCGTCCGGCGACGCCACCGGCGCGCGCGCGGCCTACGCGGCGGCCGCAGACCACCAGACGAGCTTCTACGGACTGCTCGCGGCGGAGCGCGGCGGATTCCCCTTCGACGGGCGGCTCGGCGGGCGACAGCCCTACCCCGACTGGCCGAGCGCCGGCTTCACCGAAAGCTCGGTCTACGAGGCGGGACGCCTGCTGCTCGCCGCAGACGAGCTCTCGCTCGGCGAGCGCTTCCTGACCCATCTCGCCGAAAGCCTCGACGAGCCGGATCTCAACC
Source organism: Rhodosalinus sp. K401 (assembly GCF_041365735.1). NCBI lineage: Bacteria > Pseudomonadati > Pseudomonadota > Alphaproteobacteria > Rhodobacterales > Paracoccaceae > Rhodosalinus > Rhodosalinus sp. K401. Next base: position 270,444 of record NZ_JBGFSI010000004.1, read on the forward strand.
GCATGGGCGCGATGCTCGCAGAGATCGACCAGCCCCATGTCGCGGTGATGCTCGGCAAGCGGGCGGCGCGGGCCGGGTTCACGATCCCGGCGCCCTACTACCCGCTGCACCCGATGGCGGACGGCGACTGGCCGGTGCCCACCGAGCTCGCCCTCGCCATCGCGCGGCGCGAAAGCGAATTCGACCCCGAGGTGATCTCGGGCGCGGGGGCGCGCGGGCTCATGCAGCTCATGCCGGGCACCGCGCGGGAGATGGCGGACGCGCTCGGGCTCGAGTTCTCGCTCGCCCGTGTGCTGTCGGACTGGCGCTACAACGCCACGCTCGGCTCCGCCTACCTGGCCGAACTGGTGAAGCGCTTCGACGGCAACCCGGTGCTGGTGGCGGCGGCTTACAACGCTGGGCCCTCGCGCCCGATCCGCTGGATCGGGGAGAACGGCGATCCCCGCCTCGGCGACGTGGACGTGGTGGACTGGATCGAGGCGATCCCCTTTGCCGAGACGCGCAACTACGTCATGCGCGTGACCGAGAGCCTGCCTGTCTACCGCGCGCGCCTCGGCCGCGACCCGCACCCTGTCCCGTTCTCCGAGGAGCTGAAGGGGCGCACCCTGCTCGGGGGCTGAGATCAGCCGGCCCGCCGCGCCCGCCAGAGCGTGAAGAGCCCCGCCGCGACCACCAGCACCGCACCCATGGCCACGTTGGGCGCCACCGTCTCGCCGAAGACGCCGATGCCGATCACGCTGGCGAAGACGAGCTGGAGATAGGCGAAGGGCTGCACCGCGCTCGCCTCGGCCACCTCGTAGCACTTGATGAGCAGCCAGTGGCCGAGCGCGCCGGTGAGGCAGAGCGTGCCCATCCACGCCCAGTCAGGGCGGCTCATCGGCTCCCACGTCCAGAGGCCTGCGGCCGTCATCACCACGGCGCCCACGGTGCCCGTCCAGAAGAAACTGGTGGCGGCGCTGTCCTCGCGCGCGGCAAAGCGCGTGAGCAGCCCGTAGAGCGCGAAGAGGAAGGCCGCGAGGAGCGGCACCGCCGCCTCGGGGGCGAAGACGCCCCAGCCCGGCTTCAGGATGATCAGCACGCCCGCGAAGCCGACCCCGATCGCCGTCCAGCGCCGCCAGCCCACCCGCTCGCCCAGGACGGGCCCGGAGAGCGCCGCGATGAGAAGCGGGTAGGAGGTGAAGACGGCATGGCTTTCCACGAGGCCGAGCAGGGTGAAGGCCAGCACCATCACGCAGATCTCGACGGCCAGCAGCGCGCCGCGGAACGCCTGGAGACGCGGCTGCCGGGTCCGCGCCGCGGTGCGCACGCCCCCGGCCTTGCGCGAGGCCAGCGCGATCACGAAGGCGGCGAAGAACCAGTAGCGGATCATCACCACCATCAGCACGTTGTACTCGCTGGCCAGGTGACGCGAGATTCCGTCCTGCACCGCGAAGACGAAGGTGGTCGCCACCATCAGCGCGATGCCGAGCCGGGTGTTCTGCTCGATCACGGCCGCCGCGCTCGCGTCATGTGCCGCTTGGCGCCGAACCCGGGCACGCGGGTCACCTCGAAGCCCGCCGCGGCGAGGGCGCGGCGGACATGCCCGGCGGCGGTGTAGGTGGCCGCCGTGCCGCCGGGCGCGGTGTGGCGGGCGACCTCGGCCAGAAGCGCCGGCTCCCACAGCTCGGGGTTCCTCGCGGGCGCGAAGCCGTCGAGGAACCACGCATCCGCCATGCCGGTCCAGTCGGGAAGCGTGCGGCGCGCGTCGCCGACGACCAGCGTGAAGTGAAGGTCGGGCAGCTCGATCCGGCGGACGCCGTCCCGCCAGAAGGGCGCGAGTTCCGCGGCGAGCAGCGCAAGCTCCCCGAAGGCTGCCTGCGCTCGCACCATGTCGGCCGCCGCCATCGGGAAGGCCTCGAAGCTCGTGTAGCTGAGCGGGCCGGGCCCGCCGCCTTGCCGCCACGCACCGAGCGCGGCCAGCAGGTTCAGGCCGGTTCCGAAGCCCAGCTCGGCGATGCGGAACCCCGCGCCGAAGCGACCGGGCAGCCCGTTGCCGGCGAGAAAGACGTGGCGCGCCTCGGCCAGCCCGTCGGCGAAGGAGTAGTAGGGATCGTCGAAGCGGCCCGAGACGGGCACGCCTTCCTTCCATGTCAGCCCCGCGTACTGGTCGCTCATCGCCCTTTGCCCTAAGCCTTCCCGGAACGCGGCGAGAGTGGCGAAGGGGTGACCGGATGACAACGCCAGAGGTGACGGTGCGCGGGGCGGGGATCTTCGGGCTTTCGGTGGCCTGGGCGTGCTGCCGTCGCGGCGCGCGGGTGCGCGTGATCGACCCGGGCGGGCCGGGCGCGGGGGCGAGCGGCGGCGTGGTGGGCGCGCTCGCCCCGCATGCGCCCGAGGGCTGGAACGCGCTGAAGGCCTTCCAGCTCGACAGCCTGCTCATGGCCGAAGCGTTCTGGGCCGAGGTCCGCGACACCGGCGGCATCGATCCGGGCTATGCCCGGCTGGGTCGCCTTCAGCCAGTGGCCGACGCGGCGGCGCTGGCGCGGGCGCGCGAGCGGGCCGTCGGGGCCGCGGCGCACTGGCAGGGTCGCGCGGGCTGGGAGGTGATCCCGGCGGCGGAGGCCCGCGGCTGGGCGCCCGCATCGCCCACGGGCTGGCTGGTGCGCGACACGCTATCGGCCCGGCTGCATCCGCGCCGCGCCTGTGCGGCGCTGGCGGCCGCCATCGTCGCGCGCGGCGGCGAGGTCACGGCCGAGGGCGCGGATGCCGGCCGGGTGGTCCGGGCGACCGGCGCGGCCGGCCTCGCCGAGATCGGCGGCGGCTTCGGCACCGGTGTGAAGGGACAGGCGGCACTGCTCAACTTCGACGCGCGCGATCGTCCGCAGCTCTACGCGGAGGGGCTTCACGTCGTGCCCCACGCCGACGGGACGGTCGCGGTGGGCTCGACCACCGAGCGCGCCTATGACGATCCCGCCTCGACCGACGAACAGCTCGACGAGGTGATCGCACGCGCCGCGGCCGCCGTGCCGGTCCTGCAAGGCGCGCGCGTGATGGAGCGTTGGGCGGGTCTGCGCCCGCGCGCACGCAGCCGGGCGCCCGTGCTGGGGCCGCATCCGGCGCGCCCTGGCCAGTTCATCGCCAATGGCGGTTTCAAGATCGGCTTCGGCATGGCGCCGAAGGCGGCAGAGGCGATGGCGGACCTGCTGCTCGAGGGCAGGGAGGACGCGATCCCCGACGCCCTGCGCCCCGAACGAAGCCTGCCGCGCGGCGGCGCGGGCTAGCCGCGCCGCGCCTCGGCCTCCTCGCGGAGCGCCGCTATCAGCCCGTCAAGCGCCTTCTGGTAGCTTTCGGTCACAAGCCGGCCGTCATCGTCGAATTCCTTCTCGCCATTGGCGACAAGGACGGGGGGGCCGGTCAGCACGCGCGCGCCATGCGGCACGAGGCAGGCCCGAAGCATGTATTGCCCGGTCTCGCCGCCGGTGCGCCCGGCGTTGGCCGAGATGACGGCGGTGGGCTTTCCGGCCAAGACTTGTCCCTCGGCCCGGCTGATCCAGTCGAGCGCGTTCTTCAGCACGCCGGTGATGCCCTTGTTGTATTCGGGCGAGGAAATCACGACCGCGTCGGCCGTCCGGATCTGCTCGGCCAGGCGCGTGACCTCTTCGGGCACGCCCCGGGCCTCTTCCAGATCCCCGTCGTAAAGGGGCAGGCGCAGATCGCCCTCGAGATAGGTGGCCGGTCGGAAACGCGTTACCGCCTCTGCGAGGAGACGGCGGTTGAGCGCACCCTTGCGAAGCGATCCCGAAAGCCCGAGAAGCGTGAGGTCCGACATTCAATTCTCCTGTTTGTCCTGCGACGTAGCTGGGGCACTCTGGCCGGCGAGGCAAGTGCGAAGCCACGCAATGGAGGTGCAAGATGGCGACACTCGCGCGGTGGGCCCCCGTGCCCTTCACGTCCGAAGCGGCCGAACGTGCCGCCCCGGCGCCGCCCAGGCGCGTCACCGGGCCGCTGCTGATGGGCGACATCCTTGCAAGCCAGGCCGGCACGCCGGTCTTCCTGCGCGAATGGCGGGCGGCGGAGGCGCGCGCGGATCGCCCAGACACGCGGGATCAGTCGGGCGAATAGGTCGGGTGGAACCGGCCCGCGGGAGAGAGGGTGAAGATCTCCGCCCCGTCCGCCGTCACACCGATGGAATGCTCGAACTGCGCCGAGAGCGACTTGTCGCGGGTCACCGCGGTCCAATCATCGGCCAGCACCTTGGTCTCGGGGCGGCCGAGGTTCACCATCGGCTCGATCGTGAAGAACATGCCCTCTTCCAGAACGGGCCCCGTGCCGGGGCGGCCGTAGTGCAGGACGTTGGGCGGGGCGTGAAAGACGCGCCCGAGGCCGTGGCCGCAGAAATCGCGCACCACCGACATGCGGTTGCCCTCCACGAAGCTCTGGATGGCATGGCCGATATCGCCGAAGGTATTGCCGGGCTTCACCGCGGCGATGCCCTCGAACAGAGCGTCGTGGGTCACGTCGATGAGGCGCTCTGCCTTGCGGCTGGGACGCCCGGCCACGAGCATGCGGCTCGTGTCGCCGAACCAGCCGTCGAGGATGACGGTGACGTCGATGTTGAGGATGTCGCCGTCCTTCAGCCGCTTGTCGCCGGGGATGCCGTGGCAGACGACATGGTTCACGCTGATGCAGGAGGCGTGGCGGTAGCCCTTGTAGCCGATGGTGGCGGAGGTCGCCCCCTCTTCCCCGACCCGGCGCTCGATGAAGGCATCGATGTCGCCGGTCATGACCCCGGGTTCGATCATCGGGATCACCTCGTCGAGCAGTTTCGCGGCGAGCGCGCCAGCCGCGCGCATCCCGGCGAAGTCCGCCGCCTCGTGGATGCGGATGCCGTCACGGGTCAGCCGGCCATGATGGGTCTGGTTCACGTCTCGCTCCATGCGCCGCTCCTTGCGCCTGTAATTAATGGCTTTGTGCCGAAAGGGCCAGTGCCGGCGCGCACGGGGCCGGCGCGGCGCCGGGTGCTGACGAAAATGTGACGGCCGCGGGGCCGGTCAGCCGGCAGGCACGTCGAAGGGCAGCGGACCCGCGGGCGCGATCCCGTCGGGAGAGAGCCGGCAGCCCAGCGCCACCGCCTCGACGCCCGCCGCCCGCGCCGCGGCGAAGGCACGGGCGTAGTCCGGATCCAGATCGGCGGCCAGCGTCACGCGCCGCGCATCGCTGCGCTGCACGACGTAGAGCATCACCGCCCGGTGGCCGGCCGCCGCCAGCGCCGAGAGCTCGGCCAGATGCTTCGCGCCGCGCCGGGTCACGCTGTCGGGAAACTCCGCGACGCCGGCCCGGCGCGAAAGCGTGACGCTCTTCACCTCCACATAGGTGTCGGGCCCGCCCGACGCGGAGAGGCGGAAGTCGATGCGGCTCGATCGTCCCGCGCGCACCTCGGCGCGGATCTCGTCGTGGCCCGCAAGGTCGGGGACAAGGCCCGCCTCCAGCGCCGCGCGGGCCAGCCGGTTGCCCGCGCCGGTGTCCACGCCGATCAGGGCGCCCGCGTCATCCTCCACGAGGCGCCAAGCCCAGCTCAGCTTGCGGCGCGGGTGGTCCACGGGCTCGAGCCAGATGCGCCTGCCCGGCTCCGCGAGGCCCATCATCGAGCCCGGATTCGACACATGCGCCGTGACCTCGCGTCCGCAGGCGAGCCGCGCATCGGCGAGGAAACGCTTGTAGCGGCGCAGCAGCGTCGCGGGGACGAGGGGGGTTTGAAAGCGCATGGGCGGGCGCTTATACCGGGTCGGCAAGCCTCGCAAGGAACGCGCCCCATGCCCAATCCCACGGCCGCCATGCTCGTGATCGGCGACGAGATCCTGTCGGGCAGAACGCGCGACTCGAACATGCACCATCTCGCGAAGGCGCTGTCGCGCGCCGGGGTGGCGCTGCGCGAGGCCCGGGTGGTCGCGGACGATCACGCGACGATCGTCGGGGCCGTGCGGACGCTTGCGGGGGCGGTGGATCACCTTTTCACCTCGGGCGGCATCGGGCCCACCCACGACGACATCACCGCGGAGGCGGTGGCCGAGGCGATGGGCGTTCCGATCGGCGTGCGCGAGGACGCCCGCGCGCTTCTGCAGGCCCATTACGACGCACAGGGGCTGGAGGTGAACGATGCACGGCTCAGGATGGCGCGGATCCCGGAGGGCGCGACGCTGATCGAGAACCCGATCTCGGCCGCGCCCGGCTTCACCATCGGCAACGTGCATGTGATGGCGGGCGTGCCCCAGATCTTCGAGGCGATGGTGGCGAGCGTCCTGCCCACGATCACCGGCGGGGCGCCCGTCCTGTCGCAGACGCTGACGGTGGCGCGCGGAGAAGGCGACATCGCCGCGGCGGTGGGCACGATCGCGGCCGAGTTTCCCGATCTCTCGGTCGGCTCCTACCCGTTCATCCGCGCCGGGGCGCATGGCGTGAACGTCGTCGTTCGGGGCACCGACGCGGGCCGGATCGACGGCGCCGTGGTGCGCCTTTCGGCCCTGCTGGAAGAGACATGACGACGCCCGACGCCGCCGATCTGCTCGCCGTGTCCGAGGCCACCTGGCCCCCCGCGGCGGTGACGCGGATCGGTCCGGTGACCCTCCGCGACGGGCAGGGAGGCGGCAAGCGCGTCAGCGCGGCCACCGTCGACGGAGAGGCGGGCGACGATTGTCTCGACGCCGCCGAGACGGAGATGCGCGCGCTGGAACAGACGCCGCTCTTCATGATCCGGCCCGGCGATGCGGCGCTCGACGCGCGGCTCGCGCGGCGTGGCTACGCCCTCATCGACCCGACGACGATCTATCTGTGCGAGATCGCGAGGCTTACCGACCGCCCCCTGCCGCGCGTGACCGCCCTCACGATCTGGGAACCCTTGCAGATCATGCGCGAGATCTGGACGGAGGCCGGCATCGGCCCGGCCCGGCAGGCGGTGATGGAACGCGCCGACTGCGCCCGGACGGGCATCCTCGGCCGGTGGAACGACAGTCCCGCGGGGGCGGCCTATGTCGGCGTCCACGACGGGGTGGCCATGGTGCACGCCCTCGAGGTGCTGGCCCACCAGCGCCGGCAGGGCGTGGCCGGCTGGATGATGCGCGCCGCCGCGCTGTGGGCCGCGGCGCAGGGCGCGGCGCATGTCGCCGCCCTCGTCACCCGCGACAACGCCCCCGGCAACGCGCTCTACGCGGCACTGGGCATGACGCCCGCGGGCGGCTATCACTACCGCATCCTGACCGGGGAGGACGCCGCATGACGGACACCCGACGCCCCACCGCGCTCGACCTGCCCGAGGCCGACCCGCTGCCCGGGCCCACGGCGAAATACTTCGCCGTCTGCGAAGAGAAGCTCGGCTTCGTGCCGAACGTGCTGCGTGCCTTCGCCTTCGACACGGCCAAGCTCGACGCGTTCAGCGCGATGTACAACGACCTGATGCTGGGCGACTCGGCCCTGACGAAGCTCGAGCGCGAGATGATCGCCGTCGTGGTCTCGGCGGTGAACCGCTGCTTCTACTGCCTGACGGCCCACGGCGCCGCGGTCCGGCAGCTTTCGGGCGACCCGAAACTCGGCGAGACGCTGGTGATGAACTGGCGCGTGGCCGATCTGCCGCCGCGCCAGCGCGCGATGCTCGCCTTCGCCGAGAAGATGACCCGCGCCAGCGCCGAGATTGAGGAGATCGACCGCGACGAGCTGCGGGCGCAAGGGTTCTCGGACCGCGACATCTGGGACATCGCGTCGGTCGCCGCCTTCTTCAACATGACCAACCGGCTGGCCAGTGCCACCGACATGCGCCCCAACGATGAGTATCACGCGCAGGCGCGCTAGCGCCTTGGCGCTGGCGCTGGCGGGCCTCCTGCTTGCCGCGCCGGTCGCCGCGGCGGTGGAGTTCGTCCTGCCCGACACGGCCCGCCTGCAGGCCGAGGAGACGAGCGTCGCGGGCAGCCACGCGCTGCCGGTTGCGGCCTGGGACGGCGCGGGGGTGCCTTCGATCACGGCCGAGGGCCGGGTGACGCGGCAGGCCTGGCGCCTGCCCGGCCCCGGACGCACCACGCTGCAGATCATCGCGCCGCTGCGCGAGCAGCTTCGCGCGGCGGGCTTCGAGATCGTCTTCGAGTGCCGGGACACCGCCTGCGGCGGGTTCGACTTCCGTCACGCGATCGAGGTACTGCCGGCGCCGGCCATGCATGTCGACCTCTCGCGCTATCGCGTTCTTTCGGCGATCCGGGCGACGGAGGGCGACGCGGCGGATTTCGTCTCGCTCCTCGCGAGCCGCTCGCCGTCGGGCGGCTTTCTCCAGATCGTGCGTGTCGCGTCGGGAACCGATGGCCGCCTGCAGGCATCGGGCGGTCCCGCCGCCGCGCCTGTCGGGCCCGGCACCCCGCTGGGCGAGGCGCTGGAGCGGGCGGGCCACGCCGTGCTCGACGATCTCGCCTTCGAAAGCGGCGCGATCGCGCTCGGCCCGGGTCCTTTCGCCTCGCTCGCGGCGCTCGCGGCATATCTGCGACAAAATCCGGACGCACGCGTCGTGCTGGTGGGTCACACCGACGCGGTCGGCGACCTCGACGCCAATATCGGGCTCTCGCGCCGGCGGGCCGAGGCGGTCAGGACCCGGCTCGTCGAGACGCATGGCGTCGATCCGGCGAGACTGGGCGCGGAAGGCACGGGCTACCTCGCGCCGCGGGCGAGCAACCTGACGGCGGAGGGACGCGAGGCGAACCGGCGCGTGGAGGCGGTTCTGCTCACGACGCGGTGAGGGGGCTTTACCTATTCCGCTTTCTGAATATATACGGCGCCAAGCCGGCCTCCGGAGGACCCCATGGCACGACCCGCCCGCGCCGCGTTAGAACGCCATCTGCCGATCCTCGACTGGTCGCGACATTACGACCGCGAGACGCTCACCTCCGACCTGGTGGCGGCGGTCATCGTGACCATCATGCTCATTCCCCAGTCGCTCGCCTATGCGCTGCTCGCCGGGCTGCCGCCCGAGATGGGCCTTTACGCCTCGATCCTGCCGCTCGTGGCCTACGCGATCTTCGGCACCTCGCGGGCCCTCGCGGTCGGGCCCGTCGCGGTCGTGTCGCTGATGACCGCGGCGGCGATCGGCAACCTGGGGCTTCAGGATCCCGCGGAATACGCCGCCGCAGCGATCACGCTCGCGTTCCTCTCGGGCGCGATCCTCACCGTGATGGGCGTGCTGCGCCTCGGCTTCCTGGCCAATTTCCTGTCGCATCCGGTGATCGCGGGCTTCATCACGGCGAGCGGGATCCTGATCGCGGCCTCACAGCTCAAGCACATTCTCGGGATCGAGGCGCAAGGCCACACGCTGGTCGAAACGGCGGGCTCGCTTCTCGCTCACCTGGGCAACACCAATCCCTACACCCTCGCCATCGGCGCGGCGGCCACCGGGTTCCTCTTCTGGGTCCGCAAGGGGCTGCGGCCGTTTCTCGCCCGCGCCGGCCTCGGCCCCCGCCTCGCGGGCGTGCTGGCCAAGGCCGGTCCCGTCGCCGCCGTCGCGGTCACCACGCTCCTTGTCTGGGGGTTCGGCCTCGACACGCGCGGGGTCGCGATCGTGGGCGAGGTGCCCACCGGGGTGCCGCCCCTGACCGTGCCCATGCTCGACGCGGAGTTGCTGGGCCAACTGCTCGTCCCCGCACTGCTGATCTCGATCATCGGCTTCGTGGAATCCGTCTCGGTCGCGCAGACCCTGGCCGCCAAGCGCCGGCAGAGGATCCTGCCCGACCAGGAACTGGTCGGACTCGGCACCGCGAACCTCGCCGCGGCCTTCTCCGGCGGCTACCCGGTCACCGGCGGCTTCGCGCGCTCCGTGGTGAACTTCGACGCGGGCGCCGAGACGCCCGCGGCGGGGGCGTTCACGGCCGTGGGCATCCTTCTCGCCGCGCTGCTGCTCACGCCGCTGCTCTACTTCCTGCCCAAGGCCACGCTCGCCGCGACGATCATCGTGGCGGTGCTCAGCCTCGTGGACCTGTCGATCCTGCGAAAGGCCTGGGGCTATTCGAAGGTGGATTTCGCCGCCGTCGCCGCCACCATCCTGCTCACCCTCGGCCTCGGGGTCGAGATCGGCGTCTCCGCGGGCGTGGTGATCTCGGTGGCGCTCCACCTCTACAAGACCTCGCGCCCGCACGTGGCCGAGGTGGGCCGCGTGCCCGGCACCCAGCATTTCCGCAACATCCTGCGCCACGAGGTCGAAACGCATCCCTCGATCGTCACGCTTCGCGTGGACGAAAGCCTCTATTTCGCCAACGCCGCGTTTCTCCAGGACCATGTCTACGACCGGGTCGTGGGTGACGACGCGATCCGCCACGTCGTGCTGATGTTCTCGGCGGTGAACGCGGTGGACATGAGCGCGCTCGAAAGCCTCGAGGCCATCAACGACCGCCTGGCGAGCCTCGGGATCAAGCTCCATCTGAGCGAGGTGAAGGGCCCGGTGATGGACCGCCTCAGGCGCAGCCATTTCCTGCACGACCTGACCGGCCGGGTATTCCTTTCGCAGCACGACGCCATCGCGGCGCTCGCGCCCTGCACCGGGCGCGGGGCGGCGGAGTGAGGACGGACGGTCCTTGACCTTCTTCTTGGCCGAAATACTCCCGCCGGAGGCCGCGGCTGACGAAGGCAAGCGCCTGGACAGCGTCGCGCCGAAGGCGCGGCCGCTCCCGAACGCCCGTCAGCCCGGCAGGCGTCCCGTCAGCACGTAGCGCAGGATGTCCGCGACCTGCTCGGGTTCGCGCGCCACGGCGAGGGCGGCGGCGTCCACCTCCTTGAGCGCGTGATCGTGCTCGGGCGGCTGCAGGATCACGAGCGGCTTGCCGAGCGCCGCGGCATAGCCCGCGTCGAAGGCGGCGTTCCATTGCTTGTACTTGTCGCCGAAGCGGACCACCACGACATCCGCCCGCTCGATCTCGGTGCGCGTCCGGATGGCGTTCAGCATCGCGCCCTTGCGGTCGTGCCAGAACTTGTCGGGCTCCGCGCCAAGGATCGCCACGCCGCAATCGTCGCTCGCTGCGTGGTCGGTCACGGGTGCGGTGAAAGCCACGTCGAGCCCCCGCGCGGCGTCGACGATCCGGTCGCGCCAGTCGGTATGGATCTCGCCGGAAAGATGGACACTGAGCATCCGCTCGCCTCCGTTCTCGTTCACTCTTCGCTGTCGTCCTGCCGCATCAGCTCCGCAACCTCGGCGTCGGAAACCTGCCCGAACCGCCGGTAGTGCAGCCCGACGGCCTGGAAATCCGCGGGCGTCGAAAGGCAGATCACCCGGTCGGCGAGCGACCGGAGCGCCCGCAGCGTGTCCACGGGCGCCACCGGCACGGCAAGCCAGACCGATGCCGGCCCCCGGGCGCGCAGTCCGCTCAACGCCGCGCGCACGGTCGCGCCCGTCGCGATGCCGTCGTCCACGACCACCGCGGTGCGGCCCTCCAGCGGGACCGGCGCGCGGTCTTCCAGCCAGAGCCGCCGGCGTTCGGCGATCTCCTCGGTCTTTTCCGCGACCTGCCCCGCGAAATCGTCCTCCGACAGCCCGGAGAGTCGCAGGATCTCCGCGTTGTATACCGCCTCCGGCGGGTCGCCCTCGACCAGCGCGCCGGCGGCGAGTTCGGGCTGGCCGGGCATGCCGATCTTGCGCACGAGCAGCAGGTCGAGCGGCGCGTCGAGCGCGCGGGCCACGGGCAGGGCCACCGGCACCCCGCCCCGCGGCAGGGCGAGCACGACCGGATGGGCCGGTTCTGCCTTCGCCACGGCGTCGGCCAGCCTTTCACCAGCGTCGGTCCGGTCGCTGAACATGAACATCCCTTCCCGGGCGGTCTCGCGCTGCGTGGATCGCCCGGGCATCAAAGCATGAAAGCGCGCCGCGGGCCACCCGCGCGGGCGGCTCAGCTGCGCAGCGTGCCGCCCGTGGCCTTGGCCACCTTCTCGACGATGCGCCGGGCCACCGACTCAATCTCGGCGTCCTTGAGCGTCTTCTCGAAGGGTTGCAGCCGTACGGTCAGCGCAACGGACTTCTTGCCCGCGCCCATCTGCGCCTCGGCCTTCGGGCCCGAGAACTCGTCGAAGACGCGCACCTCGGAAATCAGCGTCTTGTCGGCCCCCTGCGCCGCGGTCACGAGATCCCCCGCGGCGACGCTCTCGTCGACCACGAAGGCGAAATCGCGCTCCACCGCCTGCAGGTCGTGAAGGTGCAGCGCCGGCCGTGCGGCGCCCGCCCTGCGCGGCTGGGGCACCTCGGAGGGCCAGACCGTGAAGGCGACCGCGGGCCCCTTGATGTCGAGCGTCTCAAGGACCTTGGGGTGCAGTTCCCCGAAGGCGCCGAGCGTCTTCTTCGGTCCGAGGCAGAGCCGCCCGTGCCGGCCCGGATGCCACCAGCCCGCGCCGTCCCGGAAGATCTGCATCCGGGCCGGGGCGCCGATCGCGGCCAGCGCGGCCTCGGCGTCGGCCTTGGCGTCGAAGAGGTCCACCGGGCGGTTTTCGCCGTGCACGTCCCTGGGGCCCGTGCGCCCCACGAGGAGCCCGGCCGCCTGCAGGTGCTGTTCCCCCGGCTCGCCGCCCCCGAAGGCCGGGCCGACCTCGAAAAGCGCCAGATCGGAGAAGCCGCGCGCCCGGTTGCGGGCGGCCGCCCGCAAGAGGCCCGGCAGCAGATCGGGACGCATGTGGCTCATCTCGGACGAGATCGGGTTTTCCAGCCGCGTGCCGTCGCCGCCCCCGCCGAAGAGGCGCGCGGCCTCCCGGTCGATGAAGCTGTAGGTCACGCATTCGTTGTAGCCGAGCGCGGCCATGGCCCGGCGCGCGGCCTGTTCCCGGCGCTGAAGCGGAGTGAGCACAGGCTTCGTCACCCGCGCGGCGGGGCGTGGCAGCGGCTTGCCCTTGAGTTTCGTGAGGCTGGCCACGCGCGCCACCTCCTCCACGAGGTCGGCCTCGCCGCCGACGTCGGGACGCCAGGGCGGCACATGCGCCATGTCGCCGTCCAGCCGGAAGCCGAGCGCGGTCAGGGTCTGGCGCTGCTGCGCTTCGGAAATCTCCATCCCCACGAGGGAGCGTACGCGATCCGAGTCGAGACGGTAGGCGCGGGCGTGATCGGGAACCTCGCCCGCCACGACCACCCCGGACGGCGCGCCGCCGCAAAGATCCACGATCATCCGCGTCGCGGCCTCGAGCCCCGGCAGCGTGAACTCGGGATCCACGCCGCGCTCGAAGCGGTAGCGCGCGTCGGAGTTGATCCTGAGCGCGCGCCCGGCCGAGGCGATCTGCACGTGATCCCAGAAGGCGCTTTCGACGAACACGTTCACCGTTTCCTCGGTGCAGCCGGTCGCCGCGCCGCCCATGATGCCGGCGATGCTTTCCGGGCCGGCGTCGTCGGAGATCACCATCGCGCCGGCGGGCAGGGTGTAGGTCTTCTCGTCGAGCGCGGTCAGCGTCTCGCCGCCCCGGGCGCGGTGGACGCGGAGGCCGCCCTCGACCTTGTCGGCGTCGAAGACGTGCAGCGGGCGGTTCGCGTCGAAGGTGAAGAAGTTGGTTATATCCACCAGGGCCGAGATCGGGCGCAGCCCGATGGCGCGCAGGCGCGCCTGAAGCCAGGCGGGCGACGGCCCGTTCTTCACGCCCCGGATCACGCGACCCGCGAAAAGCGGGCAGCCATCCAGCGTATCCTTTTCGATCCGCACGCCGATGGGCGACGGGAACTCGCCCGGAACCGGGCCGATGACGCGCTCGCGAAGACGCCCCAGCCCCCGGGCGGCCAGGTCGCGCGCGATGCCGCGCACGCCCAGCGCGTCGGAGCGGTTGGGCGTGATGGCGATCTCGATCACCGGGTCCACCTTCGCCGGATCATGCGCGGCAAGCCAGTCGGCGAAGCTCTCGCCCACCTCGCCCGAGGAAAGCTCGATGATGCCGTCATGCTCTTCGGAGAGTTCCATCTCGCGCTCGGAGCACATCATGCCCTCGCTCTCGACGCCGCGGATCTTGCCCACCTGGATCGTGGTGTCGATGCCGGGCACGTAGGTGCCGGGATGGGCCACCACCACGGTGATGCCGGCGCGCGCGTTGGGCGCACCGCAGATGATCTGCTTCTCGCCCAGGTCGGTCTGCACCCGGCAGACCCGAAGGCGGTCGGCGTCTGGGTGCTGCTCGGCCGAGAGAACATGGCCGAGCGTGAACCCGGCCAGCCGCGTCGCCGGGTCCGACACCTCCTCGACCTCGAGCCCGAGATCGGTGAGCGCCTCGGCGATCTCGGCCACCGTGGCCGTGGTCTCGAGATGGTCCTTGAGCCAGGAGAGCGTGAATTTCATCGTGAAGCGTCCCTCGGATCCCGCGCGGTCGCGGGCGGGCATAGCCCATCCGCCGGCGGGGGGGAAGGGGCGCTACCGGCCCACGGCCGGCGCGCCCGGCCGGGGCCCCTCGCGTTCGCTCTACCCGTGGCGCCACACCTTGACCGCGGAGAGGAGCAGGATGGCCGCCAGCACCGGAAGAAGCACGCTGCCGGGGACGATCCCGAGGAGAAGGCCGCCGAGAAACGTGCCGAGGATCGACCCGGCGGCCATCCACAGAAGGAAGCCCTTGTTCCGCCCGAGGACGGCGAAGCTGCGGTCCCGGCTGTAGCGAGCGAACCCCATCAGCATCGTCGGCAGGCTGACGACGAGCGAGAGCGATCCGGCCAGCTTCACGTCGGCCCCGAATAGCAGCACAAGCGTCGGGATCAGAAGCTCGCCCCCGGCGACCCCCATCAGCGACGCCACGGCCCCGATGCCGAAACCCGCCGCGAGGCCGGCGGCCGTCAGGGCCGGACCGGAAAGGAGGGCGCCCCGCGCCGACGGATCATGGCCCAGAAGCAGCACTCCCGCGATCAGCACGAGCAGCACGGCGAGCACCCGGTAAAGCGTTTCGGAGCGCAACCGCGTCGCCCACCCCGCACCGAGCCAGGCGCCCGCCAGACTGCCGGCCAGGAGGTTGACGACGATCGGCCAGTTGGCCGCGATCTCCGCGAAGGGCACCGACCCGGCCCGGAACGGAAGGGCGCTCGCCACGACGACAAGGCTGACGGCCTTGTTGAGAATGACCGCTTCGAGGGCGGCGAACCGGAACAGGCCGATCAGCAGGGGAAGCCGGAACTCCGCCCCGCCGAGGCCGATCAGCCCGCCGAGGATGCCGATCACCGCGCCACCCCCGAAGGCGGCCGGCATGTTGCGCGGCGCGGTCCCACCGGTCTTGACGCCCCTGCGTTCGTTCATGCCGCCGGCCTTTCGTGTTCGAGGGGAGGGCGGTCTCCCGCATCCAGCGAGGTCCGAGACCGCGCCCTCAATCCTCTTCGCGGATGATGTCCGGCACGCCGAGCCGGTCGAGCAGGCGGTCGGTCTCGCGCGCGACGAGGCCGATGTTGCTGTCGCGCACCGTGGGCAGAAGCGCCCGGGCGCGGCGCACTTGCGCGTAGTCGACCTCGGCGGTGATGAGTTCGGGCTCGGATCCCGCCACGGCGAGCGCCTCGCCGAAAGGCCCGAGGATGCGCGAGCCGCCCCAGAACGTCAGGTCGAGTTCCGGGCCCACGCGGTTCACCATGACCGAGGGTGCGCCGTATATCATCGAGTAGAAATGCATTGTGGCCGCCCAGCCGGCCGGGTTGTCGAAGCCCTCGCCCACGGCTTCCACCCCGGACGAGATCGGCGAGACGAGGAGCGTCGCGCCATGCAGGAACGCAAGATGCGTCAGCGCCGGGTTCCACAGATCGGCGCAGATGAGCAGCCCGAGACGCCAGTCCTCGTCGACGGCGTGGGTGTCCACGAAGCGGCCCTGCGCGTAGTACTTCGTCTCGATCAGCTTGCCGTAGGAGGGCAGGTTGATCTTGCGGTGCAGGTAGATGCAGCGCCCGCCCCTGTAGACGCCCGCCGCGTTGTAGAACTGCGCCGCCGGCCCCTCCTCGATGAAACCGGCGACCACGATCATGTCGCCCGCGGCGCGGCTCAGCTCCAGCAGGCGGGGGTCGTCGCGTTTCATGGTGATGTCGAGAAGTCGCTCGGCGCCGTAATGCCCGACGAGGCTGAGCTCGGGGAAGACCAGAAGATCCGCCCCCGCTGCGCGGGCCTCGTCCACCCAGCGCTGATGCTCGGCGAAATTGGCCTCGAGATCGCCGATATGGCTCGCGCATTGCGCGGCGGCGATGGTGAGCGTGCGGGTCATGGCGCCTCCGGTGTCGTGCGGACCGGCCCCCCTTGGCGCGGGCCGGGACCCGGGTCAAGCATGCTCGGCGTGGGGCGGGCGCGGGGGCCGGCGGGTGCGCCGCGTCAGGGGGCACGCGCCGCGGCGCGGGGCCGAGGCGTCACCTTTCCTTCGGCGCCTGTCCGTCGTCCCTGGCGGCCCGGTCCTGTCGGTCGCGCCGGTGCGCACGCAGCCAGAGCGCCACCGCGCCCGCCGGCAGAAGCACGACGGCCCAGGCCAGGACGTTGATCCGCGTCAGCTCCGCCTTCAGTTCCGGCGGCACGTGGGGCGAGGCCCAGAGCCCGACATTCCCGAGGATCACGAGCACGACGACGCCGATTGCGAAAAGAATGCGCATATAGGGATGGTAGCGCGCCGGCGCGCCGCGTCAGGGGTGCGGGGTTTGCCCGCATTTCGACCAGAACCAGATCTGAAGCCAGTCGAATTCCGCCACGAGGCCCTGCTCGGCCATCCATGCTTCCTGCAGCTTGTAGGCTTCCCACTCCGTCGCGTTGGGACATTCCCAGGCGCGGTTGGCGAACTGCACGTCGTGGACGAGCTCGTGCAGCAGGACGGAGCGCTGGCGCGGGTCCTCCGGATCCCATGGCCCGACGAGGTAGATCACCCGGGCCTCGTAGTCGTAGACGCCGCGCTCCCCGGGCTCCACCAGCGCGTTGCCGCCGGGATAGTCCAGCACGTCGCCCTCGTCACAGAAGAAGATGGCCGGCGGGTCCGTCTTCACCCCGGCCACCTCGTAGCCCGACGCCGCCCCGATCCAGTCGAACAGCGCGGCGACGAGAGCGGGCGAGGGGCGCATGCAGTCCTCGCGCTCCGGCACGATCTCTGCCGTGGCAGGGAACGGTGCCGCAAGGACGGCTAGGACCGCGAAGGCGCGAAGGGCAGTATGCATGGGTCGGCAGGATACCGGACCCCGCCCCGTGCGTCATCGCCCGGTTTCAGCCCCTCTCAACGCGGTCGGGTTCATGTCCCGCCCCATCGCGACCCTGTTGCACGTTCCTCGAAGGACGCGACGCCGACGCCGGCGCACGTCATGCGGGGGTGAGCCGGTCGGAGTGGGACACCGGCCGGAAAGCCGGGCCTTGCCGTTCCGCGTCCGGGCGTCTCGCCGCGGTCGCGGGGTGCCCAGCGGCAACGCAACGCCCCAGCCGTGACCGCGATGCGGCGCGTTATCCGCGCCCGAGGCACTGGTAGGTTCTGGATACCGTCGACATCATGCAATTGCCCCAACCGTCGAAAGCCTGGCACTGCGTGTTGGTGCCTTCGAACGGCTCGGCCTTCCTGTAGCCCCATGCGCGGCAGCGCGCATCCGCGGACCCTTGTGCGGCCTCCCAGTCGGGCGTGACCATCTCGTAGGAGGATTGCTGGTAAGACAACACGACGTTCGCGTCGGCACGACTGCCGGCCGTGGGAACCGGAACCTTGGTAACCTCCGTGCAGGCAGCGACAAGGAACGGCACGGCGACAAGTATTCTGGTCCAGTTCATCTTTCCCTCGGCTCATGGCGCAACAAGACATGACGGCGCGATCGTCAGGCGGATGCGACAACCGTCGCCATCACCGTCGCGGGAATGTGCTAACAGAGGGTTAATTCAGGAAACCGAAGCGCGCGACGTTCCGCGGTGAAACGCGCCCGCCTTACCGGCTCAATCCGCCATGCAGCGTCGGCACGTCGAGCGCGGCGAAGCCGTAGTGGCGGAGCCAACGCAGGTCGCTGTCGAAGAAGGCGCGCAGGTCGGGGATGCCGTATTTCAGCATGGCGATGCGGTCGATCCCCATACCGAAGGCGAAGCCCTGCCAGTAGGCCGGGTCGATGTTGCCGGCCATCAGCACCTTGGGGTGGACCATGCCGCTCCCGAGGATCTCCAGCCAGTCGTCGCCTTCTCCGACCTTGAGCTGGCCGCCTTCCCAGGAGCAGCGGATGTCCACCTCCGCCGAGGGCTCGGTGAACGGGAAATGCGAGGCGCGGAAGCGCAGCTCCACCTCCTCCACCTCGAAGAAGGCGCGCACGAACTCCTCCAGCACCCATTTGAGGTTCGCCATGGAGATGTCGCGGTCGATCGCGAGCCCCTCCACCTGGTGGAACATGGGCGTGTGGGTCTGGTCGTAGTCGGCACGGTAGACGCGCCCAGGGCAGATCACCCGGAGCGGCGCGCCCGCCATCTCCATCGCCCGGATCTGGACGGGCGAGGTGTGGGTGCGCAGCACGTGGGGGGGCCGGTCGTCGCCCTCGGCGCGGTGCATGTAGAAGGTGTCCATCTCGGCGCGCGCGGGATGGTGGCCTGGGATGTTGAGCGCGTCGAAATTGTGCCAGTCGCTTTCCACCTGCGGGCCCTCGGCCACCGAGAAGCCCATGTCGGCGAAGATGGCGGTGACCTCCTCGGTCACCTGGCTGATCGGGTGGATCGTGCCCTGCCGCCGGGTGCGGGCGGGCAGCGTCACGTCGAGCCATTCCGCGCGCAGCCGCTCGTCGAGCGCGGCGTCGGCGAGCGCGGCCTTCTTGGCGGCCAGCGCCGCGTTGATCTCGTCCTTCAGCGCGTTGAGCGCCGGGCCCGCGACCTGGCGCTCCTCGGGGCTCATCTTGCCCAGCTCGCGCATCTTCAGGCTGATCTCGCCCTTCTTGCCCAGGGCCTGGACGCGCAGCGCCTCGAGCGCGGCTTCGTCACCCGCTTCCGCGATGGCGTTGAGGTATGTCTCGCGCAGATCGTCCATGCCGCCCCCCGGGAATTGCGCGGTCTACCTAGCGGGCGGTCCGCGGCGGCGCAAGCGGCTCAGGCGGGCAGGCCCGTCAGCGCCATGCCGTTCCGGCGATGCCGCCGCACGAGGCCGCGCTGGCGGTGACCGGCGGGGATCGGGCGCGCCGGATCGCACAGACGCGTGACCGTGACGCCCGGGAACACGAGTTCGAGTTCCCGCAGCGCCGCCGGTTCCAGCCGGCGCGCGGCCTCGGGCCCCAGCAAGAGCGTTTCGCTCGGCGCCCCCTCGGCCAGGATCACCTCGTGACGGTCGAGCACGAGGTGGACATAGGTCAGCGCCCCGGCGGGCGTCTCGCTGCGGATGCCGGGCAGGCCGAGCAGGCGCACGGCCGGGATCAGGACCTCGGATGTTCCGAACATGCGCCAGACGATCGGCGAGGTGACGAGCATCCGGTGCTGTCGCGAGACGCGCAGCGTCCGGTGCGGCAGGCCGCCGCCGAGCGCACCGGCCTCGATCCGCACGGGGCGCAGGCGGGGCTCCTGCGCGAAGGCCTCGGGCCGAACGCATCGCGACAGGCAAAGCCGCAGCGGGCGCACCTGCCCCGCCGCGGTGCGCACCGGATCGCCGGGCCGCAGCTTCTCGACGGGAACCTCCCCGTCGGGGGTGGCGATCCGGGTGCCGGCGGCGAAGCAGATCGGCGAGACCAGATCGCCGGCCTCGATCGTGGGCTCCCCGGCGAAGCCCGGCCCCTCGAAGGCGCCGACCACGCGCAGATCGACCCCGGCGGGCGGGAAGGCCCCGGGATCGCCGACGAAGGCCAGCCCCTCGACCGTGCCGTAGGCGGGCGACTGCCCCGGCTCGTTGATGTTGTAGCCGACGACGTCCCATTCCTCGCCGGTCGCCTCGTTGCGCAGGGTGAGGCGATACTCGCCCTCCACCACCGTGTTGTTGGAATAGGACGTGCCGTCGAAACTCTGGTTCCCGCGCAGGACCTGGTTGCCGTCGTTGTCGTCGAAGGTGGTATCGTTGTCACCGATGCGCGTTTCCTGCCACGCGCGCGAATCGAGGCGGATCGTCTCGCCCACCAGATGCGTGCCGTCGCCCTGGGTGACGCCGCTGAGCGACTTGCCGCCGCTGACCGTGATGTTGGACGCGCCAAGCGCCCAGACCGAATAATTCGGCATCTGATGCCTGCTCCTGCCAGCCGTCGCGGCGGTGACCGCGTGCGGCCGGACGCACCGGTTTCGTTGCCCGGCTTCCCTGCCCTGCGCGTTCCATAGCAAAGGGGCGCGGGCCTGGGAAAGCCTGCGCCCCGATCATGGCACCAGTTTGTTGCCCGTGCGTTACGGGCGGTGCGTCGCCTTTCCGCCCGCGGCGATCAGGCCGCCAGCGCGCCCTTGGCCTTCTCGACGATGGCGCCGAAGGCCTGCGGCTCGCGCACGGCGAGATCGGCGAGCACCTTGCGGTCCACCTCGACCCCGGCGCGGTTCAGCCCGTCGATGAAGCGCGAGTAGGTCAGCGCCTCGTCATGGGCGCGCACCGCGGCGTTGATCCGCTGGATCCAGAGCGCGCGGAAGCTGCGCTTGCGGTTCCTGCGGTCGCGGGTGGCGTACTGGTTGGCCTTGTCGACGGCCTGCTTGGCCACCTTGAAGGTGTTCTTGCGCCGGCCGTAATAGCCCTTTGCGGCCTTGATGACCTTCTTGTGGCGCGCGTGGGTGACGGTTCCGCCCTTGACTCTCGACATCCCGAATCCTCCTCAGCGCTGGTAGGGCATCATCGGCTTGACGATCTGCTCGTCAGCCTTCGACATCACGTCCGTGCCGCGGGCGTTGCGGATGAACTTGTTCGTCCGCTTGATCATCCCGTGGCGCTTGCCCGCCGGCTGGAACTTGATCCGGCCCGAGGCCGTCACCTTGAACCGCTTCTTGCAGCTCGACTTCGTCTTGAGCTTCGGCATTTCCGTCTCCTTCAGGGTCGGTGGGCGCGCGACTCGGCATGCCGTTCCGGCCGGCCGCGCGGTGCGAGCGCGCCTCTTACAGGCCGCGCGCGCCTCTGGCAAGGGCTACTGAAGCACCCGGCCGATCACGGCGATCACCGCCTCGGGCACGTCGGCCAGCCTGTAGCCGCCCGGCTTCTGCGTGAGCGCCCAGACCACGAGCCCGCCCGCCCCCAGCAGGGCGAGCATGGCCACGCGTGACACGCGCCTTTCCGAATAGGCCGAGACCATGGCCGGAATGGCGAACACCCCGATTCCAAGCCCGATGACCAACGCCGTGTCGGCGTCCATGGCGCGCGCCTCCGCTGGCTTTCCGCAGGGGAAGGCTACTCCGGATCGGACTTGTAGATCAAACGCTCGTCGCAGGGCGCCACGCGCAGGATGTTCGTGGTGCCGGGGACGTTGAACGGCACGCCCGCGGTGACGACGATCTGGTCGTCGCCATCGGCATAGCCCGCGGCCCGCGCCGCGCGCGCGGCATTCACGACGGCCTGCTTGAAACGGTGGAGCTCGGCCGTCATCACGCAATGCGTCCCCCAGGTCAGCGCGAGGCGCCGCGCCACGCCGCGCAGGTTCGTCATGGCGATGATCGGCACGCGCGGACGCTCGCGCGCGATCAGAAGCGCGGTGGTGCCCGACTGGGTGAAACAGGCGATGGCCTTGATCTCGGTGGTCTCCGCGATCTCGCGCGCCGCCGCGACGATGCCGTCGGCGATGCTTTCGCGCCGGGCCACCCGGGAGGCTTCTATGATCTCGGTGTAGGTCGGATCGCTTTCCACCTCGCGGGCGACCGCGTCCATTGTCGTCACCGCCTCCACCGGGTACTGCCCCGCCGCGCTCTCCGCCGAGAGCATGATGGCGTCCGCCCCCTCGTAGATCGCGGTGGCAACGTCCGAGACCTCGGCGCGCGTGGGCATCGGGCTTTCGATCATGCTTTCCAGCATCTGCGTGGCCACGATCACGGGTTTCGCGGCGGCGCGGCACTTGCGGACGATCCGCTTCTGGATCGGCGGCACGTTCTGCACCGGCAGTTCCACGCCCAGATCACCCCGCGCCACCATGATCCCGTCCGAGGCGGCGATGATGTCGTCGATGCAGCGCACCGCGGCGGGTTTCTCGATCTTCGACAGCACCGCCGCGCGGCCCTGGACGAGCTGCCGCGCCTCGATCACGTCCTCGGGGCGCTGCACGAAGGACAGCGCGAGCCAGTCGACGCCGAGCGCGCAGACGAATTCCAGGTCGGCCCGATCCTTGTCGGACAGCGCGGCCAGGGGCAGCACCACGTCTGGCACATTGACGCCCTTGCGGTTCGAGACCGTGCCGCCGGTGATCACCGTGCAGTCGGCGAAATCCGCGCCGCAATCCTCGACCCGGAGGCGCACCTTACCGTCATCCACGAGAAGCTGCGCGCCCGGTTCGAGCGCGGCGAAGATCTCGGGATGCGGCAGCCGCACCCGCGTGGCGTCGCCCTCCGCCGCGTCGAGGTCGAGGCGAAACCGCGCGCCCTCGGCAAGCTCGACCTCGCCGTCCGCGAAGGTCCCGACCCGCAGCTTCGGCCCCTGCAGGTCGGCGAGGATACCGATGGGACTGTCGAGCTCCTTTTCCACCTGCCGGATGATGCGGTGACGCTCCGCGATCTCCTCGTGGGTGCCGTGGCTCATGTTGAGGCGGAACACGTCGGCACCGGCCTCGTGCAGCGCGCGGATGCGGGCGTGATCGTTCGAGGCCGGGCCAAGCGTGGCGACGATCTTGACGTTGCGCAGGCGTCTCATGGGGTTTCCTTCAACCGGACCGGGCCGGGCATGCCCGTCGCGTCGCGGCGCATCATGGGCATTTCACTTCCGCCCGCAACTGTCCTATGCAATGGCCCGGCAAGGTGACGCGGAAATGACATATCACCCCTTCCATGTTCATGGCGCGGCGAGGGAGAGCCGCTGGCTCGTGACCTGCGATCACGCGGCGAACACGGTGCCCGAAAGCGTGAATGGCGGCTGCCTGGGCCTGCCCGCCGAGGAGATGGCGCGCCACATCGCCTACGACCCCGGCGCCGCGGGGCTCTCGCGCGCGCTGGCCGACTCGCTGGGCGCGCCCGCGATCCTGTCGAACTTCTCGCGCCTCGTGATAGATCCCAACCGCGGCGAGGACGATCCGACGCTGCTGATGAAGCTCTACGACGGCACGATCATCCCGGCGAACCGCCGCGCCGACGCGGCGGAGGTGGAGCGCCGGCTCGACCTTTTCCACCGGCCCTACCACGCCGCGCTGGCCGGGCTGGCCGCGCGGCGCCCGGACACGGTGATCGTGGCCATCCATTCCTACACGCGCCAGCTGCGCGGGCGCCCGCCCCGGCCCTGGCATGTGGGCGTGCTGCACGGGCACGACCGGCGGCTCGCTGATCCCATGATCGCGCGGCTGATGGCGGAGCCGGACCTCTGCGTCGGGCGCAACCAGCCCTATGGCGGGCATCTGCCGGGGGATTCCATCGCGCGGCACGCGCTAGCCGAGGGCAGGCTCAACGTGCTGATCGAGCTTCGCAACGACATCATCCGCACCGAGGCGGAGCAGCGGGGCTGGGCGGCCCGCCTCGCGCCCATGCTTGACGCGGCGCTTGCCGAAGCCCAGCTTCCGGCGTGACCGAGGAGGACGCCATGGACGACCAGACCCGCATCGAACTCGAGGCCGCCGCCTTCCGCCGGCTCCGCCGGCACCTCATGGAGGACCGGCCCGACGTGCAGAACATCGACCTGATGAACCTCGCCGGGTTCTGCCGCAACTGCCTGTCGCGCTGGTATCAGGAGGCCGCCGCCGAGCGCGGCATCGAGATGGGCAAGGAAGAGGCCCGCGAGGTTTTCTACGGCATGCCCTATGCCGACTGGAAGGCTCGGAACCAGACGGAGGCGAACGCGGAGACGCAGGCCGCCTTCGAAAAGAGTTTCGCCGCCAACGTGGGTGACAAGGGCTGACGCCGCCCGGCGCGCGGGCGACAGGCGCATGCGCCCCGGCCCGCGTGGCCGATCAGATCGCCGCCTTCCGGCTTTCCTCGAGGTAGATCTCCCGCAGGCGCCGCGCGACGGGACCCGGCGTGCCGTCGCCCAGCGTCTCGTCGTCGATCTGCACCACCGGCATGACAAAGGCCGAGGCCGAGGTCACGAATGCCTCGTCGGCCGTTTTCGCCTCCTCGAGGGTGAAGCCGCGCTCGTCCACTTCCATCTGCGCCTCGCGGGCGAAACGCAGCACGGCGGCGCGGGTGATGCCGTGGAGGATCTCGTTGCCGAGATGCCGCGTGACGATCTTGCCGTTCTTGACGATGTAGGCGTTGTTGGAGGTGCCCTCGGTCACCTTGCCGTCCTCGACCATCCAGGCGTCGTCGGCGCCCGCGGCCTTCGCCATCATCTTGCCCATCGACGGGTAGAGCAGCTGCACCGTCTTGATGTCGCGCCGCCCCCAGCGGATGTCGGCGATCGAGATCACCTTGAGGCCGGTTTCGGCCTGCGGGCTGTCCGCGAGGCCGGGCTTCGACTGCGTGAAGAGCACCACGGTCGGCGCCGTCTCTTCCGCGTCGGGAAAGGCGAAATCACGGTCGCCCGGATTGCCCCGCGTGATCTGGAGATACACCAGCCCCTCCTCGATGCCGTTCCGGCGCACCAGTTCGCGGTGGATCTCCAGCAGCTCGTCGCGGTCCACCGGCGAGGACATGGAAAGCTCGGTGAGCGACCGGTCCAGCCGCGCGGCGTGGCCGTCGAAGTCGATCAGCTTGCCGTCGAGCACGCTCGTCACCTCGTAGACCCCGTCCGCGAAAAGGAAGCCGCGGTCGAAGACCGACACTTTCGCCTCGGTCTCCGGCAGGTAGTCGCCGTTCACGTAAACGGTGCGCATGGGCAGTCTCCTTTGTCAGCCCCAGAGGGCGGGCGCGGGCGGGTGCACGCCGGTCTCGTCGTAGGCGAGCGGCGCGGCGCGGTCCTCTGCCAGAAGAAGCGGCCCGTCAAGATCCGTCACCGCCGCACCCTGCGCCACCAGAACCGCGGGCGCCATGGCGAGCGAGGAGCCCACCATGCAGCCCACCATGATGCCGTAGCCCGCCTGCCGCGCCGAGTCGCGCAGAGCGAGCGCCTCGGTCAGGCCGCCTGTCTTGTCCAGCTTGATGTTGATCATGTCGTACTTGCCCGCGAGCGCGGGCAGGCTCGCCCTGTCGTGGCAGCTTTCGTCGGCGCAGACGGGCAGCGGGCGCGCCATGCCGGCGAGCGCGTCGTCCTCTCCGGCGGGCAGGGGCTGCTCCACCATCTCCACGCCGAGCCGCACGAGATGCGGCGCGAGATCAGCGTAGACCTCGGCGCTCCAGCCCTCGTTGGCGTCCACGATGATCCGCGACCGCGGCGCGCCCCGCCGCACCGCTTCCACGCGCGGCATGTCCTCGGGCGTGCCGAGCTTGATCTTCAGAAGCGGGCGATGCGCATGTCGCGCGGCCTGCGCCTCCATCGCCTCCGGCGTGTCGAGCGAGAGCGTGTAGGCGGTGATCTCCGGGCCGGGCGCGGGCAATCCCGCGAGTTCCCAGACGCGCCTTCCGGCGCGCTTCGCCTCCCAGTCCCAAAGCGCGCAGTCCACCGCGTTCCGCGCCGCGCCGGGGGGCAGCGCCTCTTGCAGGGCCGCACGGTCGATGCCGTCGGGCAGGCCGGCGATCTCGGCCTCCACGCTCTCCAGCGTCTCGTCGTAGCGCGCGTAGGGCACGCATTCACCCCACCCGGTCGCGTCAGCCCGCGTCACCCGCGCGGTCAGAACCCGCGCCTCGGTGCGCGAGCCGCGCGAGATGGTGAACGCCTGTGCGAGCGGGAACACGTCGCGGCTGGTTTCGATGGCCAAGGGTCCGACTCCTTTCCGCGGGCGCGCCGCCGTCAGATGGCGGCGAGCGCGTCCACGAGACGGCCCGCGCCGTGGCGGAACGGATCGACCGTGGGCAGGCCCATGCGCGCCTCGACCGTCGCGCAGTAATCGCGCGCCTCGTCCTCGCCCATGTGCTGGGTGTTCACCGACACGCCCGCCACCTCGCAGGCCGGATTGGCAACGCGGGCGAGCGGCAGCGCCGTGTCGCGCAGCGCTTCGAGGCTCGGCACCGCGTAATCGGGCAGGCCGCGCAGGTGCTGGCGCGTGGGTTCGTGGCACAGGATCAGCGCATCCGGCTGACCGCCATGGACGAGCGCGAGCGTGACGCCGGAATAGCTGACATGGAACAGGCTGCCCTGCCCTTCGATCACGTCCCAGTGGTCGGGGTCGTTATCGGGGGTGAGCCATTCCACCGCGCCGGCCATGAAATCGGCCACCACCGCGTCGAGCGGCACACCGTCGCCGGTGATGAGGATGCCGGTCTGGCCGGTGGCGCGGAAACTCGACTTCATGCCGCGCTCGCGCATCTCCGCGTCGATCGCGAGCCCGGTATACATCTTGCCCACCGAGCAGTCGGTGCCGACGCCGAGCACGCGCTTGCCCGAGCGCGTCTTGCCGTCGGCGATGGGATACTTCACCTCGGGCACGCGCACGTCGTGCAGCGCGCGGCCCGTGGCCTTGGCCACCGCCACCAGATCGGGTTCGTCGCGCAGCAGGTTGTGCAACCCCGAGGCGAGGTCGAACCCTTCCTCGAGCGCGGTCACCAGCACCTTCTTCCACGCCTTCGAGATCACGCCGCCGCGGTTGGCCACGCCGATCACGAGCGTTTTCGCGCCGGCGGCCCTCGCAGCCGCGAGATCCATGTCCTCGAGGCCGAGATCGGCCTTGCAGCCCTCCATCCGGTACTGGCCGACGGCGTTCTCGGGACGCCAGTCCTTGATGCCCTGCGCCACCTTCGCGGCCAGCGGATCCGGCGCGTCGCCAAGGAAGAGCAGATAGGGTGTTTCGATCATCGCGGGCCTCCCGTCCTTCGTTCTGCCACCTTACCGCGGGCTGAAGCAATTGCATTGCAAAGCTGAAGACTGAGAGGGGCCGGACGCAAGGTTCTTCGAAAAGTTGCCCCGAATCCGCGCAGGATGCTCCGCCCTTCGCAGCGCCAGGGATCACTTCCTTCGATTGCGGCGGCGGTCGGCCGACGATAGCCGCCCCTTGGGGAAATGGCGTCGCTAAGCGCGTGCGCCAGTCCGGATGCGCGTCGGGCCTCGCCCACGGTCCGGTGGCGGGTCGCCCGCGTTCGCGCAAGATCGCGTCGCGCGCGGCCTCTCCCGCGAAAGCGTCTTGCGCGCGAGGGGCCGATTGTCTAGCCCCGGTGCGGACGGACAGTGACATCAGACGAGGAACGGCCCATGAGCTTCCGCATCCCCCCGCAGCCGCCCGCGCGCCCCAACCGCTGCCAGCTCTTCGGCCCGGGCTCGCGCCCGGAACTCTTCGAGAAGATGGCGGCGAGCGCGGCCGACGTCATCAACCTCGATCTCGAGGATTCCGTGGCACCCGACGACAAGGACAAGGCGCGCGCGAACGTCGTCGAGGCGATCAACGGCCTCGACTGGGGCAAGAAGACGCTGAGCGTCCGGATCAACGGGCTCGACACGCCCTACTGGTATCGCGACGTGGTGGACCTGCTCGAGCAGACGAACGGGCGGCTCGATGCCGTCATGATCCCGAAGGCGGGGTGCGAGGGCGACATCTATGCCGTGGATGCGCTGGTGACGGCCGTCGAGGCCGCCAGCGGCAAGGACAAGCGCATCGGGTTCGAAGCGATCATCGAGACGGCGGCGGGCCTCGCCCATGTCGAGGAGATCGCGGCGGCGAGCCCGCGGATGGAGTCGCTGCACCTGGGACCCGCGGACTACGCCGCCTACATGGGCATGGCGACCACCCACATCGGCGGGACGCAGGACAACTACTACATGCTGTCGCCCAAAGAGGGGGACGGCGCCCGCCAGACGCATTACGCCGATCCGTGGCACTATCCGCTGGTGGCGATCGTCGCGGCCTGCCGGACGCACGGCCTCCTGCCGGTGGACGGACCCTTCGGGGATTTCTCGGATCCCGACGGGTTCAGGGCGCAGGCGCTGCGCTCGGCCACGCTGGGCTGCGTCGGCAAATGGGCGATCCATCCCAGCCAGGTGGAGCTGTCCAACGAGATCTTCACCCCCTCGCAGGCCGCGGTGGACAACGCCCGCGCCATCATCGCCGCCATGGAGGAGGCGAAAGCCGCGGGCAAGGGTGCTGTAACCTACAACGGCAAGCTCATCGACATCGCGTCGATCAAGCAGGCCGAGGTGATCGTGCGCCAGTCCGAACTGATCGAGGCGCAGTAGACCGCACTAGAAGGCGCACCTCGAAGGCCCGCCCGGGCGCCCCTGCGCCCGGGCGGGCGCGCCGGGTGGCGCGTCCTTCCGTCAGCCCCTTTCGTCCTTCGGCGATGCCATCACCACGTAGGTCTGCAGGGTCTGCACCTGCGGCAGGGCGCCCAGGATGTCGGTGTGGAACCGCTTGTAGGCGGGCAGGTCCGGCACCTCGACCCGCAGCAGATATTCCACCGCGCCGGTGATGTTGTGGCATTCGCGGACCTCCGGCGCGCGGGCCATGGCGCGTTCGAAGGCGTCCTGGCTCGACTTCGTGTGGTGGTTGAGCCCGACCGTCACGTAGGCGACGAAACCGATCCCGGTCTTTTCCGGCGACAGCACGGCGCGGTAGCCCGCGATCACGCCCGCCTTCTCGAGCGCGGCCACCCGGCGCAAGCTGGCGGAGGGCGACAGGCCGACCCGCTCCGCCAGGGCGAGATTGCTGATCCGGCCGTCGCGGGTCAGTTCGCGCAATATCCGGCGGTCCATGTCGTCCAACTCGGTCATGAATTGCGTACATACCTTCGGGCGCCGCATGATTGCAATTTATCGCCACGAAAAGTGGCGAAGTATTGTGCCATGACGCCCGATATCCTTCTCGCCCTCGCCCTTTTCGCCGGCGCGACGCTTTTCACCCCGGGGCCGAACAACCTGATGCTCATGGCATCCGGCGCGAATTTCGGCCTGCGGCGCACGCTTCCGCACCTGGCGGGGGTGGCGTTCGGCTTCCCGCTGATGATCGTTCCCGTGGGCCTGGGCGTCATGCAGCTTTTCGACCTCTGGCCGACCGCCTACACGCTGCTGACGGTCTTCTCGGTCGCCTACATCCTCTGGCTCGCGTGGAAGATCGCGCATGCCGCCCCGCCGCCCGAGGCGCAGACCAACGCCCGGCCGCTGGGGTTCTTCCAGGCGGCGGGGTTCCAGTGGGTCAATCCCAAGGCGTGGTCCATGGCGCTCGGGGCCATCACGCTTTACGCGGCCGAGCGCGATCTCTCCTCCACTCTCTGGATCGCCGGGGTCTTCGCGGCGCTCGGCACCCTGTCCGCGCTTGCCTGGGTGACGCTGGGCACCGCCGCGCGACGCCTGATGGCCGATCTGCGCCGGTTGCGGGTCTTCAACCGGGTCATGGCGGTGCTGCTGATCGCGTCAATGTTGCCCGTTCTTCTCTGATCCAGCGCATTGCATCCGGCCGCAGCGGTCGGCATACACGCCGCAAGCGAGGACGCCGATGACCCATTATCTGGATTTCGAGAAACCGCTTGCCGAGATCGAGGGCAAGGCAGAGGAGTTGCGCGCGCTCGCGCGGACGTCCGAAGGCATGGATGTCGAGGAGGAGGCCGTCGCGCTCGACCGCAAGGCCGCGGCCATGCTCGCCCAGCTTTACAAGGACCTGACGCCCTGGCGGAAATGCCAGGTGGCGCGCCATCCGCAGCGTCCGCACTGCATCGATTACGTCGGCCGGCTGTTCGAGGAGTTCACGCCGCTCGCGGGCGACCGCAACTTCGCGGATGACCATGCCGTGATCGGCGGACTCGGGCGGCTCGGCGACCGGCCGGTGATGGTGATCGGCCACGAGAAGGGCTTCGACACCAAATCCCGGATAGAACGCAATTTCGGCATGGCCCGGCCCGAGGGCTACCGCAAGGCGATCCGGCTGATCGACCTGGCGGATCGCTTCGGCCTGCCGGTGGTCACGCTGGTCGACACGCCCGGCGCCTATCCCGGCAAGGGCGCGGAGGAGCGCGGCCAGTCCGAGGCGATCGCCCGCTCCACCGAGGCCTGCCTGAAGCTCGGCGTGCCGCTCGTCTCGGTCGTGATCGGCGAGGGCGGTTCGGGCGGCGCGGTGGCCTTCGCCACGGCGAACCGCGTGGCGATGCTGGAGCATTCGGTCTATTCCGTGATCTCGCCCGAGGGCTGCGCGTCGATCCTCTGGAAGGACGCGGAAAAGATGCGCGAGGCGGCCGAGGCGCTTCGGCTGACGGCGCAAGACCTGCTGAAGCTCGGGGTGATCGACCGCATCGTGCCGGAGCCGCTGGGCGGGGCGCACCGCGATGCGGGCGCCTCGATCGACGCGGTGGGCGCATCGCTCCGCGAGATGCTGGCAGAGCTCGACGGGCAGGATCGCGACAAGCTGCGCGCCGACCGCCGGCAGAAGTTCCTCGACATGGGGGCCCGCGGCCTGGCCGCCTGAGCGGCATCGCTTACGCCAGAACCGCACGCGCGGCATCCGCCGGTCGCGCGGCGCCCGCACGAGTCGCGACAGCCTGCGCCGGATGGCCTAGCCCTCGTCCCGGGCGCGACGGGCCGCCCAGACCGTGACGGCCGGGCCGATCAGCTCGAAAAGCACCGTCGTCCCGAGCGTCAGCGTGAGGATCGTGTCCGCCGCCTCGGGAAACTCCTGCGCGGCCACGAGCGCCATGCCCACCGCCACCCCGGCCTGGGGCAGCAGGGCGGGGCCGTAAAGCGCGCGGTCCCGCGCCGACGCGCCGGCGAGCCATCCGCCGGCCCAGCCGCCGGCGAGACGCGCGGCGATCCGCAGCGCGACGTACCCCGCCCCGAGCGCGCCCAACGCCAGGAGCTTCCCGATCTCGAGCGAGGCGCCCGCGAGCACGAAGAACAGGATCATGAAGGGCCACTGCACATGCTCGATCTCATGGAACGCCCGCTCGTGGTGACGCGCGAGGTTCACGATCGCCGCGCCCGCCGTCATCGCGGTAAGCAGGAACGAGACCTCGAGCCAGAGCGACAGCCCCGCGGCCAGGAACACGAGCCCGAGCGCCTCGGTCAGGGAGGGCTCCCCGGGCTTCAGCCGTCCGGTGAGCACGGCGCCGGGCAGGCCGAGCGCCAGCCCGAGGGCGAGCGCGCCGCCGATCTCCCAAGCGGCCTCAAGCAGCATCTCGCCGCCTGCCGCGCCGGCGAGCGCCTTCGCCGCCACCACGGCGAGCGCGAAGGTCAGCATGCCCCAGGCGTCGTCGATGGCGACGATGCCCCGCAGCGTGTCGACGAAGCCGCCTTTGGCGCCGGACTGGTTGATCGCGTCGGTCGCGGCCGCGGGATCGGTCGCCGTCGCGATCGCGCCCAGAACCAGTGCGACCCCGGGGGCCAGGCCGAGCGCCCATAGGCCCGCGCCGACACCCAGGACGGTGACCACCACGATGGCAAGCGAGATCAGCAGGATCGAACGGCCGTGGGCGGCGAGCGTCTCGCGCTTCAGCGTGCCGCCCAAAAGGAAGGCGACGAGGCTGAGCGCCGTGACCGAGAGAAAGGAATACGCCTCGCGGGCGGCGGCCGGGATCAGGTCGAGCCCCGACCCGCCCGCAACGATCCCGATCCCCAGAAGCAGCGTGACCCGCGGCAGCGAGGTGCGCTGGCCCAGCGCATCCGCGACCAGACCCGAGAGGAAGAGCGCGCCGAGCGCCACGAAAAGCGGCGCCAGGCCGGAGGGATCGCCGTGGCCCGTCACGCCGTGAGCATCTTCAGCCCCTGCGTCACGTCCGAACGCACGGCGAGGCGCAGCCCCGGCTCGTCGCCCGCCTTGAGCGCGGCGATGATGAGCCGGTGGAAGTGGGGCGGCTCCTTGCGCCGCAGCTTTCCGTAGAGGGCCCGCATGGTGGGGCCGAGTTGAAGCCACACCGTCTCTGCCATGGCCAGCATCGCCGGCGCCTGCGCGCGCAGGTAGAGCGCCCGGTGAAACTCCAGGTTGGCGCGGATATAGGCCACGGCATCGTGGCGGGCCACGGCCTCGGCGACGCCGGTGTTGATCGTCTGAAGGCGCTCGATCAGCGCCATGTGGGCGCGCGGCAGGGCGCGGCTGGCCAGTTCCACCTCGAGAAGCGCGCGAAGCGCCGCCAGCTCCTCGATCCGCTCGTTCGACAGTTCGGGGGTGGCGACGCGCCCGGAGGCGGACATCGACAGCGCGCCTTCCGCCACGAGCCGCCGCAACGCCTCGCGCGCGGGGGTCATCGAGACATCGAACTCCCGCCCGATGCCGCGCAGCGTGAGCGCCTGGCCCGGCGCCAGCTGGCCGTGCATGATGCGGGTGCGCAGCCCGCGGTACACGCGGTCATGGGCGGCCGGCGGCGCCGCATCGGAGGGTCGGGGGTTCAGCAGCATCGACCCGGAATGTGATCACGGTCGCCGCGGGGGTCAATCGGCTTTCCACCCCTGCCGCCTTCTCAGAAGCGGTAGCGGTGAAGCGTGGGCCCGTTCCGTCGCAGCCAGCGGCGCGGGCCGTCGAAGGGGCCGTGCAGCCGTTCCACCACGGCCCAGAAGGCGCGCGAATGGTTCATCTCCTCCAGGTGCGCGACTTCATGCGCCGCGACGTAGTCCAGCACCTCCGGCGGCGCCATCACCAGGCGCCACGAATAGCTGAGCGTGCCCCGCGCCGAACAGGATCCCCAGCGCGAGCGCGTGTCGCGGACGGCAAGACCGGCATAGGGCCGGCCGAGGACCGCCGCGTAGCGGTCCGAGGCCTGTGCGAGGCGCGTGCGCGCCAGTGCCCTGAGCCAGCCGCGCAGGCGGGCCGCGCAGTCGGCCTCGGCGCCCGGCACGAGAAGCCGTCCGGCTTCGGCCCGCACCGAGCGGCCCGTCCCGGCGGCGATGACGAGCGGGCGGCCCTCCACCGGCAGTTCCGTTCCGTGGCGCACGTCGAGCGTTCCGGGGTGGCTTGCGAGATGCGTGCGAAGCCAGCCCTCCTTGTCGCGGGCGAAGGCCAGCGCCTCGCTTTCCCGCACGCCGGGCGGCAGGGTCAGCGTCACCCGCCCGTCGAGGGAGGAGACGCGCAACGAGATGCGCCGCGCGCGCGCCGAGTGGCGCAGCGTGAGCTGGATCGGGGGGTTGCCCGGAAGGACGTGCTCACCCATATCCATCATCTCCGTTCCGCGCTCGGCCAAAGGCTTTGACACGCCCCCGGCCTTGTGGCAGGAGCGCCGAGTCACCGGCAAGAGCAGTTGCGAGGGATTTCCATGCCCAAGGAAGAATGGGGCGTCAAGCGCGTGTGCCCGACAACCGGGAAACGGTTCTACGACCTCAACCGCGATCCCATCGTCAGCCCCTACACGGGCGAAGTCGTCGAGCTCGACAAGAGCCGCGGGCGCATGATCGCGGCCGATGCGGAGGACAAGGCCACCGCGAAGTCGAAGGCCAAGAAGACCGACGACACGGTCATCGAGGAGGACGACGTGGACGTCGAACTGGGGGACGACGTTCTCGAGGATGACGACGAGGACAGCAACGTCTCTCTCGACGATATCGCCGATGTGTCCAACGAGGACGACGAGGGCTGACGCCCATCGCGGAAGCGTCGTGGCGGCCGCGGATTTTTCCGCTTGATCCCGCCCCGGCCTTTGCCTAGACACCGGCGCACGGTCGGAAGCGACCGTCGCTCAAAGGGGCCTTAGCTCAGCTGGGAGAGCGCTTGCATGGCATGCAAGAGGTCACCGGTTCGATCCCGGTAGGCTCCACCAATCCCCCGAAATCAGCCCGGCCCGCCGCCCTCAACGCAGGCGACGGGGGCGGCATGCATCAGCCCGCCAGCAGCAGCCTCCAGACCAGGTAGTTCGGGGCGACGCAGACGAAGGCGATCAGGAATAGCTTGCTGGCATGGACCGCGCGGGCCAGCAGGGATCCCGGTTCGTTGGCGGCGGTGAAATTCATGATCGCGGCGCCCGCGACGAAACCCGCGGCTTCGCGTCGCAGGCGCTCGCGCTCGATCGACGCCATGGCGAGCTCGCGGCGACGGCGCAGGGCCTCCGTCCTCGAATCTGCGGAATCGGCCGCTGTGGCGGCGGGCGAGACATCTTGTCCATCCATCGGTTTTTCCCTTGTTCCGTCGCTGCGCGAGCTAGCGCTGCGCGCACGCGTGTCTAGGCGGGCGCCGTCGGTCCATGCGGGATCGGGTTGATCTTGCCGGCCGCCGGCCGCACCATCCCCCTAGATCGCGGCGCGGCGGGCTGCAAGCCGCCTCCGCCGGCAGGTGACGCAGGGAAAACCTGCCACGCAACGGAACCCTTGAGATGACGCTTTTTGCCGATCTTCTTTCCACGATCTTCGAACGCCGGTTTCGGGCGTCGCGTCCGCTCGGCCGCGACGACCGGTCCACCGGGGAACTCGCCTCGGCGCTCGTCGGCGCGACCGGGGAGGTGTCGGGCCTTGCCATCGCGCAGCATATCCTCAACCGCTTCGAAACGATGGACGACGCCGAGAAGCGCGCCTTCTTCGGTCACCTCGCACGGGACATGAACGTCACGCCCGACGCCGTGCGCACCGCGCTCGCGGCCTACGAGGCCGAACCGAGCAAGGCCACCTACCGTGCCTTCGTCGCCGCAGCCGAGGCGCCGCGGCAGGAGTTTCTGCGCCGGCTGAACCAGGCGCCCGGGGCGACGGGCCGGCTCGTGCGGATGCGCGCCGACCTTCTGCGCCTCGGGGCGGGCGATCCCGAGCTCGAGGCGCTGGATCTCGATTTCAGGCACCTCTTCCTGTCGTGGTTCAATCGCGGCTTCCTCGTGCTTCGCCCGATCAACTGGGAAAGCCCCGCGCACATCCTCGACAAGATCATCGCCTACGAGGCGGTGCACGCCATCGACAGCTGGGACGACCTGCGCCGCCGCCTCGCGCCGGCGGACCGGCGCTGCTTCGCCTTCTTCCACCCGGCGATGCCGGACGAGCCGCTCATCTTCGTCGAGGTGGCGCTCACCTCCGGCGTTCCCGGCTCGATCCAGGCGCTTCTGGCGGAGGACCGCGCGCCGCTTCCCTCGGCGAAGGCCGACACGGCGGTGTTCTACTCGATCTCGAACTGCCAGGCGGGGCTTGGCGGCATCTCCTTCGGCAATTCGCTCATAAAGCAGGTTGCCGCGGACCTTTCGGCGGAACTGCCATCGCTGAAGACCTTCGTGACGCTTTCGCCCATCCCCGGGCTCGCGCGCTGGGTCGAAGAGACCGGCCAGACCGTCCAGAGCGGCGACCCCGAGGCGCTGCGCCGGCTCGCCGCGCGCTACCTGCTGACCGCGAAGCGCGAGGACGGGCTGCCGCGCGACCCGGTGGCGCGCTTCCATCTCGGGAACGGCGCGGTGGTGCATGCCGTCCATGCCGAGGCCGACACCTCCGACAAGGGCCGCGCGCAGTCCTTCGGAACCATGGTGAACTATCTTTACGATCTCGATGCCCTGGCGCAGAACCACGAGCGTTTCGCCGCCACGCGGGAGGTCGCCGCCGCGCGCGAGGTCCGCGCCCTCGCCGCCGCGTCCGAGACGACCGCCGCCTGACAGGGAGAGCGCCATGGCCAACCCGCTCCACGATCGCCTCTTCGCCGCGCATGAGGGGCGGACGGAGACCTTCCTGCACCTCGCCGATGGCGGCGCGCTGAGCTACGCGGAGTTCCTCGCGCTCTCCGCGCGGCTGGCCAACGTGCTCGCGGCGGCCGGGCTCGCGCCCGGCGACCGGCTCGCGGCGCAGGTTCCGAAATCGCCCGAGGCGCTGGCCCTCTATGCCGCCTGCGCGCAGGCGGGCGTGGTGTTCCTGCCGCTCAACACCGCCTACACGGTCGAGGAGCTGTCCTACTTCATCGAGAACAGCGGCGCGCGGCTGGTGGTCTGCGACCCCGGGCAGCAAGCCGCGCTCGCGCCCGTGGCCGCGGGCCTGGGCGCGCAGATCGAGACGCTCGACGCCCGGGGCGCCGGGTCGCTGATGGACGCGGCACGGGACATGCCGGCCGCCTTCGAGACCGTCGCTCGGAGCGAGGACGATCTCGCGGGCCTGCTCTACACCTCGGGCACGACGGGGCGTTCCAAGGGCGCGATGCTCACGCAGGGCAACCTTCTGTCGAACGCGCTCACGCTTGCCGAAGCCTGGCGCTTCGACGCGGACGACGTGCTGCTGCACGCGCTGCCGATCTTTCACACCCACGGTCTTTTCGTTGCGACGAATGTCATGCTGGCGGTGGGTGGCGCGATGATCTTCCTGCCGAAGTTCGATCCCGACGCGGTGATCGCGCGGCTTCCCGAGGCCACCGCCATGATGGGGGTTCCCACCTTCTACACCCGCCTGCTGGACGATCAGCGCTTCAGCGGAGAGCTCGTCGCGCATATGCGGCTTTTCGTGTCGGGCTCCGCGCCGCTTCTGGCCGAGACCCACCGGCGCTTCGAGGCGCGCACGGGCCACCGCATCCTCGAACGCTACGGGATGACGGAAACCAACATGAACACCTCCAACCCCTACGAGGGCGAGCGCCGGCCCGGCACCGTCGGCGTTCCGCTGCCCGATGTCGATCTGAAGATCACCGATCCCGAAACCGGAGCGGCCCTGCCCCGGGGCGAGATCGGGATGATCGAGGTGCGGGGCCCGAACGTCTTCAAGGGCTACTGGAGAATGCCCGACAAGACCGCCGAGGAGCTGCGCCCCGACGGCTTCTTCATCACCGGCGATCTGGGCATGATCGATGCGGACGGCTACGTTCACATCGTCGGGCGCAGCAAGGACCTCGTGATCTCGGGCGGGCTCAACGTCTATCCCAAGGAGATCGAACTGGTGCTCGACGCCCAGCCCGGCGTTCTGGAAAGCGCGGTGGTCGGCGTGCCGCATCCCGATCTCGGCGAGACCGCGGTGGGCCTGATCGTGGCCGAGCCCGACGCGCGCCCGGATATCGCCGCGATTGAGGAGGCGGTGCGCGGCGCGCTCGCCCGTTTCAAGCATCCGCGCAGGCTTCTCGTGGTGGAAAGCCTGCCGCGCAACGCCATGGGCAAGGTTCAGAAGAACGCGCTTCGCGCGCGCTACCGCGACCTTTTCGCCGGGGTCGAAGGCTGAGGCGCACGCTGCGGCTGGATTTTCGCACCCGCATCGCCCAGTCTGCGTCACGTGCGGCGGCCGGCGCCGGCCGCACGGCGGATGACCTCGGGAGACCTGCATGGGGGAGGAGCGCGATGCCGCGCAGATCGCCAAGCCGCCGAGGCTTGCGGATGCGGACCTCACGAGGCGCCTCGACAAACCGGCCTACCGGGAGGCGCTTTCGAGGCACCGGCTCACCCTCGCGCGGATCCAGCAGACCTATCTCTTCAACGGCGACAAGGCGGTGATCGTCTTCGAGGGCTGGGACGCCGCCGGCAAGGGGGGAACCATCCGGCGCCTTTCGGCCGCGCTGGACCCCCGAAGCTTCAAGGTCTGGCCGATCGGCCCGCCCGGGAATTATTACCTCGACCGGCACTACCTGCTGCGCTTCATGGAACGGCTGCCGCCGCGGGGCGCGATTTCGGCATTCGACCGGTCCTGGTACGGCCGCGTCCTCGTCGAGCGTGTCGAGGCCCTGACACCGGAGCGGCGGTGGCGGCAGGCCTACAAGGAAATCCGGGATTTCGAGCAGTCGCTCCTCGACGATGGAGCCCGTCTGGTGAAGCTCTTCTTCCATATCTCGCCTGCGCGTCAGCTCGCGCGGTTCGAGGAGCGGCTGCGCAACCCGCTGAAGCGCTGGAAACTCACATACGAGGACTTCCGCAACCGCGAGAAATGGGACGAGTACAACGCCGCGATCGACGAGATGTTCGCCCGCACCTCGACGCCGGAGGCGCCCTGGCACGTGATCCCCGCGAACGACAAGCGCCACGCCCGTATCGCGGCGCTCGACATCGTGACGCGAACGCTGGGCGCCGGGCTCGACCTGAGCCCGCCACTGCCGGACGGCCAGCTCCTGACAGAAGCCGACAGGGTTCTCGATGTCGAGCCCGACCTGATCGCGGGCCTGCGCGGGCGGACCGAGTGACCGGGCGGTCGCGCCGGAATTCGTCATCGGTGGTCGCG
Organism: Rhodosalinus sp. K401; assembly: GCF_041365735.1. Taxonomy (NCBI): domain Bacteria; kingdom Pseudomonadati; phylum Pseudomonadota; class Alphaproteobacteria; order Rhodobacterales; family Paracoccaceae; genus Rhodosalinus; species Rhodosalinus sp. K401. The sequence continues at coordinate 308,418 of NZ_JBGFSI010000004.1, forward strand.
GCGCCGGGTTCTCGACGAACGCCGGTCTCCCTCGATCCGTTCGAGCGCGGCGTTCGAAGGCGGAATGCGGAATGCGCCATCGACTAAGACGCCATCCCTCAGACGCGATCGGGGAAGGGGCCGGTCGCGCGTCGGCGCGCTGACCGCCAACCGGCATCGCGCGCACTCGACCCCGGGATACGCCATCCCGGCGGCCGACGCCGCCCAAGCCTCCGTCGGCTCCTGGAACGCACATGCAGAGCGCGAATGCGGCCCGAGCGAAACGCGTTCCGACGCTGCGCGCCACAGGTGAAAAACGGGGGCAGGCCCGGCACCGGGCCAATCGATCCGGGCGGTCCCCTTCGTGGGGCGCTGCGACCCTATCAGTCGCTCCGACCGTCGATGACCAGTTGCGAAAGATCCTCGGCCGCCGCGCGAAGCGGTTCGAGAAAGCCCAGCGCCCTCTCCACGTCGAAGCGCTGCGAGGGCGCGTGGAACGAAAGCGTGACCATGAGCCGGCGGTTGATGTCCAGAACGGGAACCGCGACGGCGATCATGTCCTGCATGAACTCTTCCCGATCCAGCGCGTACCCGTTCTTGCGAACGGTCGCGATCTCTTCGATCAGGGCCGCGGGATCGGTGATCGTGTTGGGTGTCCGCCGTTCCAGCCGCGTGGTGGCGATGTATTTCTTCAGGTGGGTTCGGTCCAGCGAACTGAGATACATCTTGCCGCTGGCCGTGCAGTAGAATGGGACGCGCGTGCCGATCGGCAGCTGGATGCGCAGCGGCCACTCGGTTTCGACTCGCTCCAGATACGTCATGGCATCGCGGTCCGGCAGCGCGATATTGCAGGTCTCGCCGATTTCGCGGCTCAGGCGCCTCAGGATGGCCTGCCGCGCCGTCCGTATCCGCAGCGAGGACAGGATGCCCCCGGCCATGTGCCGCAGCCGCGGACCCGGCGAGTAGGACCGCCCGTCCATGTCGCGTTGGAGGAAACCCTCCTCCTCCAGCGTGGCGAACAGGCGGTGAATGGTCGGCTTGGGCAGACCCAGCCGCGAATTCACATGGGTGGGCGTGACGGGCACGCCTGCCTCGGCGATCTGCTCGATCACCAGAAGCAGGCGCAGGTTCGTCGGAATGGTTTCCTTGCTGTCGGCGTCCATGCGCGATCCATCGTCAACGCTGGGGCAACAGCGCGATTGAAAGCTGGGGCACCATGGCGATCACCAGCCACACGCTGATAAGGGCCACGAGGTAGGGCACCGTGTAGCGCAAAAGCCTGAAATAGGGAACGCCCGTGACCCCAGACGCCACGTAGAGATTGAGCCCGTAGGGTGGGGTCACGAACCCGATGGAGGCACCGACGAGAAAGATCACCGCGAACTGCATGGGATCGATGCCGACGGAATGCGCGATCGGCGCGAGGATCGGCGCGAGGATGATCGTCACCGGCAGGCTTTCCAGAACCATGCCGCTGATGAAGACGATCAGCATCGACGTGAACAGCACCGCGTAATAGCCGCCCATGGAGGTGACGAAACCCCCGATGACGTCCTGCGCGCCGAGAACCGAAAGGATCTGCTGCATCACCACGGATACGGCGATCAGCGGGGCGAGGATCCCCGTGATCTGCGCCGAGCGCATCGTGATCGACGGAAGTTCGAGGGGGCCGAACCCCTCTACGACGAGCATCTCCGAGATGCGCTTTTCCGACACGTCGCGTCCCCCGGTCCCGCCCATCATCCGGTAGAGCGGCACGCTCAGGAACCCGACGATCACGCAGAACCCCACGGTCACGCCAGCCGCCTCGGTGGGAGAGAACTTGCCGGTGTAGATGCCCCAGAGCACCAGCCCGATGGCGAAGAAGCCGAGCCACGCGCCGATCGCCGTCTTGAACACGCGCAGCGGGCTGAGCGGGATCACGACTCCCCACGCATTGCCCCAGCTGATCAGGAAAGCCGCCAGCATCATCGCCGCGACCATCATGGCCCCGGGCAGGATACCGGCCACGAAAAGTTCCGAGATCGGGAGATTCAGGAGGAACCCGTAGACGATGAAGATGATCGAGGGCGGGATGATGATCCCGACCGTGCCGCCGGCCGCGGCGGTGGCCGCCGAGAAGCGTTCGTCATATCCTCCCTTGACCATTTCCGGATGCAGCATGGAGCCGATGGTGGCCGTGGTGGCCGAATTCGATCCCGAGATGGCGGCAAAGAGCCCGCAGGCCCCGAGCGATGCCATCGCCAGACCACCGCGGATCCAGCCGAGGCAGGCATAGGCGAAATCGGACAGCCGCCGCGCGATCCCGGAGCGGTTGATGAGATCCCCGGTGAGGATGAATAGCGGCATCGCGAGCAGGGCGAAGCCGTCGGTGAAGACATCGGCAAGCGCGCCGCCGATATTCTGAAGCGGCATGCCCAGGACGAGCGAGACGCCGATCACCCAGTAGCCGATGACCAGGAAAACCGGCACGCCGAGCATGAACAGAAACGTCACCCCGACCGAAATGAGCGTGACGAGCGTGGACGTATCCATCATGTCAGTCGCCCCCGATGACAGCTTGGGTGACGAGAACCTCGCCGCTTCGGAAGTTGGATATGTCCGCCAGCAGGTTCTCGATCACGCGTGCGACCAGCGTGGTGAAGGCCAGCGGAACCGATACGAGGAACCACCACTGCATGACGTTGTCGGTGCCCAGCATGATCTGGAAGTTGGACGCGGAGTTCGCCGCCACCTTGGAGGCCGTCACGACAACGACCCAGGAAAAGACGATCCAGAGCACGGCGTCGAGCACCAGACACGCCATCTGCCCGGTGCGGGGCATGGCCGCGCGGAACTCGGCGAAGGCCAGATGGGTCCGCAGCTTGACGTTGTAGGAACAGCCGAACCACGTCATGATGAGGAAGAGGAACGGTGGCAGGGTTGTCGACCATGGCGCCTGTTCCTGCAGCACGAAGCGGCGAAACACCTCCACGAAGATGATGCCGCCGATGCCGAGGTAGGACACCACCATGACGGTGGATTCCAGGTTTCGCTCCGCCCAGGGGCTGACGCGATAGAACACCAGGATCACGATCGCCAGGCCAAGCATCGCGACAAGGCCCAGCGGCCAGACCGCCGGCTGCCGCATCGCCTCGCTCAACATCCATGAGTCGCCCGCAGCAAGGGCGCTCAGGATCTCTCCCGAGCCCTGAAACCACTCCGTCATGCCCACTCCTCCCGTTGGGGGTCCGGTATGATTATTGCCGCGCGCCGCGCGGATCGTGAAGACGGGCTGCCCTTTAGAGGGGCAGCCCGCGATCGCCGCGTCCGATCAGGCCGAGCGCCACCAGCGCCGCGGCTCGACGTTCTCCGGCGGCATGTCGACGGGAATCTCGCGCGCGACGTCGTAGATCTCCTGGTAGGTGTCGATACCACCCGCCCAGTTGTTCAGCCGCTCGCGCCACTGTGCCCACGGCTCCGGGTTGAACTCGGGGGAGCACATTTCCTCGGCCATCCTGATCTGGTCTTCCGGCAGGAAGGCAGGGCGCACGTTGTTCTCGGCAAAGATCGTGCCCGGCAGCTGCGGATCGGAGAAACCGACCGTCTTGACCAGCGCGGCCTCGTTCGCCGCCTGAACGTGCACCTGCGCCAGATAGGCCGACTCCATGATCGCATCCTGCAGATGCGGCTCCATCGCGTCGAACACCCGCAACGACATCGACGTGTGCTCGGTGCCGCAGAAGAACCTCAGATCGACCGACTGGCTGACCACGGGCGCCATGTTGGCGTAGGCCACCGCGGATGCCCAGGTCTCTGCCCCGTCGATCAGGCCCTGCTTGAGCCCGTCGAGCGTTTCCTCCCACGCGACCGGAACCGGGTTGAGGTTGAGCTGCTGCATGGCGATCCGGCCGAGTTGCGTGCCGGTGACGCGGTTCTTGGTGCCGAAAAGCTCCTCCAGCTTCGTCACCGTCGGCCTGTCGGCGAAGGAGTTGCCCAGCTGGATGCCGCGCAGCTCGCAATGGCTGAACAGGAACTTCAGGCCGTGCCGGCGCTCGAGCGGCTCGCGCAGGATCCGCTGCGACGCGGGGCTGTAGAGGAAGTAATACTGGGATGCCCGGCTCGGGAACATGTAGGCGTAGTCGAGTACGTTCAGGTAAGGCGCTCCGCCAGCGGAATTCTGGGTGGAGGCGGCGTACATGTCGATCACGCCGGTCTGGGTCTTTTCCACGCAGTTGAGCTGGCCGCAGATCTGGTTGTCGCCGATGAATTCCACGCGGATCTCGCCCTCGGTCCGCTCCTCCAGGTCGCGGGCGAATTCCAGAACGCCGGCGCGCTCGATCAGCAGGTTGCGCGCGTTGAAGCCGGACGCACCCAGCGTCAACGTATGCTTGGGCTCCTTGGCGAAGCGCTTTTCATACGTGCTTTCGGCTGCGCGCGCGAGAGACGGCAAAGACACCGCCCCCGTCAGCGCGCCCGCGCCCAATACCACCGAAGACAGGCCGAACTGACCCGACAGACGAAACAGATCCCGACGGGAAATCCCGCCCAGGGCTTTCGATACTTTCATGGTCTCCTCCCTAGAATGCAAATTTTTGATACTTGCAGTCTCAATATTCGTCGAACTATTGTCGCGCTGGCAAGAAAAACTTTTCCGCGCACAGAGAACGCACAGAAGGCGGCCAAATGTCGGAAATTTCAGCAGACTACGTGATCGTCGGCGCGGGCTCTGCCGGATGCGTGCTCGCGAATCGTCTCTCTGCCGACCCGTCGATCAAGGTCGTCCTGCTGGAGGCCGGCGGTCGTGACTGGAACCCGTGGATCCATATCCCGGTCGGCTATTTCAAGATGATGCACAACCCGTCGGTGGACTGGTGCTACCGGACCGAGCCGGACCCGGGCCTGAACGGACGGCGGCTCGACTGGCCGCGGGGAAAGGTCCTGGGCGGTTCGTCCTCGCTGAACGGGCTTCTTTACGTGCGCGGCCAGCCGCAGGATTACGACCGCTGGGCCCAGATGGGCAACCCGGGCTGGAGTTGGGACGACGTCCTGCCGCTGTTCAAGCGCTCCGAGAAACAGGAGCGCGGCGCCGACGCGTTTCACGGCGAAGAGGGCCCCCTGTCGGTGTCCAACATGCGGCTTCAGCGGCCCATCTGCGATGCCTGGGTCGCCGCGGCGCAGGAGGCCGGATACCCTTTCAACCCCGATTACAACGGCGCCACGCAGGAAGGCGTGGGCTACTTCCAGCTTACCGCGCGGAACGGGCGGCGCTGTTCCGCCGCCGTCGCGTTTCTCAATCCGGTGCGCAAGCGCGAGAACCTGACGATCCTGACCAGGGCACAGGCCAGCCACATCCTGCTCGAGGGCAAGCGGGCCACGGGGGTCGTCTGGCGCGACCGCGCGGGTGCCGAGCATGTGGTGCGCGCGGGAACCGAAGTGGTCCTGTCGTCCGGAGCCATCGGCTCGCCGCATCTCCTGATGCTCTCCGGGCTGGGCGACGCGGCGCATCTGCAGGACCACGGGATCGAGGTGCGCCACGATCTGCCCGGCGTCGGCAGGAACCTGCAGGATCACCTCCAGGCGCGGCTCGTCTTCAAATGCAACGAGCCCACGCTGAACGACGAGGTGCGCAGCCTCTACAACCAGGCGCGGATCGCGCTGAAATACGCGATGTTCCGCGCCGGTCCGATGGCCATGGCCGCAAGCCTCGCGACGGGGTTCATGCGCAGCGGGGATCATGTCGAGACCCCCGATATCCAGTTCCACGTGCAGCCATGGTCGGCCGACAGCCCCGGCGAAGGCGTACATCCNGACCCCCGATATCCAGTTCCACGTGCAGCCATGGTCGGCCGACAGCCCCGGCGAAGGCGTACATCCCTTCTCGGCCTTCACCATGTCGGTATGCCAGCTGCGCCCCGAAAGCCGCGGGCAGATCCGCCTCGCCTCCGCCGACGGCGCGCGCTACCCGGAAATCCATCCGAATTACCTTTCCACGGAAACCGATTGCCGGACCATCGTGGACGGGATCCGCATCGCCCGCCGCATCGCCCGCCATGCGCCGCTCAGCAACAAGATTTCGGAGGAGTTCCGTCCGAACCGGACGCTGGAGATCGACGACTACGAAGGCACGCTCGACTGGGCGCGCAATTACTCGACGACGATCTATCACCCCACCGGCACCTGCAGGATGGGTCGGGACAGCAACGCCGTCGTCGATGCGCGGCTGAGGGTACACGGCATCGCGGGCCTGCGCGTGGCGGATTGCTCCATCATGCCCGAGATCGTCTCGGGCAATACGAACGCGCCCGCGATCATGATCGGCGAAAAGGCGTCCGACCTCATCCTCGAGGACAGGACGTCGGCCATCTCCGGCGCCCGGACGGCCCGAGACACACATCCAACCCGCGAAAGGAACCAATCCCCATGAAGATGACCACCGA